>NZ_JBBBBO010000004.1:0-524739 GCF_037120565.1 Ensifer sp. CCNWLY38 | reverse complement strand
CGCAAGAAACTGCTCGCGCAAATGCGACGTGTCGGTTAGCGTTGCACGCGCAAGTCGCAGTTCGGCGTGAACTCACATGATTTCAAGAACGAACAGCGCGGCAACGAAGGTCAGGAGGACGGGGAGTTCGGCCATCGGAGGTTCCGGTGAAGGTCAGCTTTCACATCCTTACCATAAGCTCCCGGCCTGTCGATCAGCCCTCTCGCTGACGGCGCGCCGATATTTTTCTCCGCCGGTCGACATCTTCGTCTAGTCTGTCGCCGGACTCGGCAGGAGAGAACAATGAGCGGCAAAACTCTACGTCTGCAGATCCCGCAATGGCAGGGCGGAACGCTGGAAGCCTATCACTTTGGCGCGCAACTGCTCGCCTTTCTGGCGCCCGCCGCCACCGGGCCGGTGGCAACCGTCGAGGTGCCGGAACCGGAAGGCACCGAGCTTGCCGTGGAGGATGGCATCGTCGCCCGCACTGCCCTCCTCCGTCAGCTCGATGCGGCGGAAGAGATCCTGAAGAAAGAAGCGCCGGACAAGGTCGTCGTTCTCGGCGGCGATTGCGCCGTCGACCTTGCCCCTTTCGCCTATCTCAACGAGCGCTATGAGGGCGACCTCGCGGTTCTCTGGGTCGACGCCCACCCGGATATCAGGACGCCCGACCAGAGCACGCATGCGCATACCATGGTGCTCGCCCAACTGATGGGCGAAGGCGACCCGGATTTTACGAAAAGGGTCACGAGACCGATAAAACCAGAAAGGGTGATGTATGCCGGCCTCTACGACATGTCGCCGGCCGAACGCGCAACCGTCGACCGCCTGGGGCTCAGCATCGCGACACCGTCCGAGCTGATCGGATCGAGCAAGCCCGTGCTCGACTGGCTGCGTTCGACCGGCGCGCGGCACGTTGCCATCCATTTCGACCTCGACGTCCTCGATCCCGCCGGGCTTCGTTCGCTTTACTTTTCGCGGCCGGACGCAGCACCCGGCGCCTTCGCCGGCATCCCGCAGGGGCGGATGACGATCCCCGAGGTCGTTCGCCTGCTGAACGACGTGGCAGCCGAAGCAGAGGTCGTCGGGCTCGGCATCACCGAACACCTGCCCTGGGACGCGATCGCCATCCGCAATATGCTGCGGGCACTGCCGCTGATCGGCGGGCAAGCGTAGCCGAAGCGGCCACGCAACCTTTCTACGGTTTCCGGCCGCTGCTCCCTCCCACTCTTCACCTCAGACCCAGCACCGACAGCCGGAACATTCATGACAAAGTCCGAGCCCGACGATACCCTCGCCTTCTACCGCGACAACGCCGCGACCTATGCGGCGCGCGAACGCAAACCACCGACCGCCCGGCTCGACGCCTTCATGCGCAAACTTCCGCCGGGTGCCGCCGTGCTCGATCTCGGCTGCGGCGGCGGGCATGATAGCCTCGCCATGCTGGAGCGCGGCCTCGACGTCACCGCCTGCGACGGTTCGGCGGAACTGGCGCGCGAAGCGGAACACCGGATCGGCCGCAAGGTCGAGGTCGTCAGGTTTCAGGAGATTGATTGGCAGGAGCGCTTCGACGGCATCTGGGCGGAAGCATCGCTATTGCATGTGCCGCGCGCCGAACTTGCCGATGTGCTTGCCCGCATTCGCCAGGCGCTCCGGCCGGGCGGTTTTCTGCAAGCGAGCTTCAAGGCGGGCAAAGCGGAAGGCCACGACCGTTTCGGCCGCTACTACAACTATCCTTCGGCAGAATGGCTGCGCGACCGTTTTGAAGACGCCGGCTGGTCGGACATCCAGATGCGCGAAGCGGACGGCGGCGGTTACGACGGCGAGCCGACGCGCTGGCTGCATGTGGCGGCAGTCCGCTCAGCCTGAAGCGCCCCGCCGCTCGCGGGCATTGCCCTGCGGCCCACCCGGACCGGCAGGTCCGCTCACCTGCTTGCCGCCTCAGGCCTCGCTGCTAAAGTAACTCAGGATCAAAAGCGTGCAGATCGCTGCAACGATCAATGCGTCGAAAAGTGCAAAATGCTCGAAGAACGAGAGCATGGCATTTCCTCCTTCCAACTAAACCTATGAGAGCACATATTTCCGCGATTTGGAAGAAGAATACCGGGCTATACTGACGTTCAATCGATATTACTCACCCTTATTATTGCTCTGCAACAAATCTATTTCGGCACCGCACAATAACGACTTCAACATCGAGACCCGGCACAACTTGAAGATTCGGCTCTCGATCGAAATGCCGAACGACTTGATTTCCTTCACCTGCCCCAGATGCGCCGGCCCGCTCGGACGTGACGCCGGCCCTGCCCGTGGCGGCCTTCACGCGCCTTCGTCGGCGAACGGCACTGAGGAAAAAGCCCGGCGCCGGCGCCGCGGCAAACCGATTGACGGCGCTACCGGAAGATGTAGATATTAGTAATATCGAATAAAAAGATCCGCCGGCCGGCGGGGTCTATTTTCCAGGGGGTGCGCATGTCTGACCTGCAAGCGAACAACGCCCGCGCGGGCGGCGGCGAAACGGCTGTCGCCGACAAGGACAAAAGCGGCCTGACGCGGCGCGAGGCGTTCATGAGCGGCGCGGCGTTTGCCGTTGCCGCCGGCATGCCGGCTGGCCTTGCGGCCTTCTCCGCAAACCTGGCCCTCGCCAATGGCACGACACCGCCGAACATCGTCTACATCATCGCCGACGATCTCGGCTGGGCCGATGTCGGCTTCCATGGCTCCGACATCAGGACGCCCAATCTCGACAAGCTCGCCGAGACGGGCGTGACCTTCGACGAATTCTACACCCAGCCCATGTGCACGCCGACGCGCGCCGCCTTCCTCACCGGCCGCTACCCCTTGCGCTATGGACTGCAGACCGGGGTCATCCCCTCGCCCGGCTCCTACGGGCTGGCGCTCGACGAATATCTCTTGCCTCAGATGATGAAAGATGCCGGTTACAAAACCGCGCTGGTCGGCAAGTGGCATCTCGGCCACGCCAAGGTGGAATACTGGCCAAAGCAGCGCGGCTTCGACAGCTTCTACGGCGCGCTCGTCGGCGAAATCGATCACTTCAAGCATTCCTCCCACGGCGTGAAGGACTGGTACCGGGACAACAAGCCGCTCGAGGAAAGCGGTTTCGACAACACGCTCTTCGGTGACGAGGCGGCGCGGGTGGTGGAAGGGCACGATGCCGCGGCTCCCCTGTTCCTCTACCTCGCCTTCACCGCGCCGCACACGCCGTTCCAGGCGCCTCAGGATTATCTCGACCGTTACAAGCACATCGCGGATGAAAACCGCCGCGCCTATGCGGCGATGATCTCCGTGCTCGACGATGGCATCGGCAAGCTGGTGACGGCACTCGAAAAGCGCGGCATGCGCGACAACACGCTGATCGTCTTTCACAGCGACAATGGCGGCGTGACAAGTTCGCTCTTTGCCGGCGACAGCAAGGTCAGCGGCGGATTGCCGGCCAGCAACGGCCCCTACCGCGACGGCAAGGGCACGCTCTACGAGGGCGGCACCCGCGTCGCAGCGCTTGCCAACTGGCCGCAGAGGATCAAGCCGGGCAAGGTCGGCGGCATGGTGCACGTCGTCGACATGTACCCGACGCTCGCAGCCATCACCGCTGCGCCGCTCGGCAAGAACAAGCCGCTCGACGGCATGAACCTCTGGCCGTCCCTCAGCGAAGGCAAGCCTTCGCCGCGCCAGGACCTCGTCTACAATGTCGATCCGCTGGCAGGTGCCGTGCGCAAGGACAACTGGAAGCTCGTATGGAAGGCAGCCCTGCCCTCCAGGCTGGAACTCTTCGACATCGCCGCCGACCCGTCCGAGACCAAGGATCTCTCGGCAGAGAACGGCGACAAGGTGCGCGAACTTCAGGACTGGATCACCCGGCTCGCCGGCGAAATGGTCCAGCCGCTTCTTCTCATGGATGCCGCGCGGCTGACCTTCTATGCGCCGCCGATCGCCGCCGACCCTGCGACGCTGTTCAGTCTTGGAGACTGAACCTGCAGATTGCCGGATCATTCATACCACTGATCGCCCCGGCCGTTGGAATCCGCCCGCGAAGGCGTAGCCGCACCGTATCCGGGCACTCAGCGAGGACTTGTCGATCCAGGCCTGGATTTCGCTTGTCATGGCGCCAAGGAAGACGACTTCCGGAAGGGCGGCAACGTCGTGCAACGCGGACATTTCCGGCCAGCCCATGGCGATGTCGTGATGACCGATCCAGGCGGCGGGGTTGCTGTAGTCGATGACCCCGCGTGCTGTCCCCTCCGACGCGTTCACGAAAAACCTGTAGGAAAGGACCCCAGGATCGCCTTCGGCTTCCACCCTTCTCGCCAGCGCGTCGATCGCGCGCGCAAAGTGATCGGGCGAAGCTTTCAACTCATACAAGTTCAGGATGGTGAGGCGTTGCTTCATCATGATTGCCTCTCTTTCCCGAGGTAACAACGCCCCGGCGCAGGGGACGTTGCATCGGCCCCGCGGTCATGCCTTCCCGTTGGCTGGAGCAACTCCAGGAAAAGTGCGAAACGGTTTTCCGTCAGGAATTACGCAAATTCAAAGACTTAGATTACTTCAGTGTTTCGATGAAACAATGAACTGATCTAAGGTCTTGCAGTGCCGGTCAGGTGACCGGCGTCACCGATTTCACGCTGCCGGCGGTATCGACGACGCAGTTGAATTTGCGCCCGCCGGCGTCGAGATCGACGCTGTAGTTTGTCGCGTCGAGTGCCCGCGAACTGGTCGGCAACACCTTGGTGCTATCGACCTTCGCCGTGCCCGCGACCGCGTTGGCGCAGATCAGCTGCAGGTCGGCCGGCGCCGTCTGCAGGCTCGTGCGTGCCATGTCCTCAGGTTTTGGCGCTGACTGGCAGCCGCCGATTATGGCCAGCGCCAAGGCCGCCGGGACAAACCCCTTCGAACGCAACATCCCCTTGCTCACCACCTGTTCTCCCCTTTGAGTATATGCCTGTCACTGGTTCCTGTGGGACGGATTGGCCACGCCTGACCCTGCGGCCAATTAAAAGCACTCGCGCCCTGTTCGAGCGACGTCTGCTCAAACGCCCTTGTAGAGCGCCGCTCCCTGCATCAGCACGATCACCTTGGCGCCGATCGCGATGCGGGAATGCAGGTCGGTGACGTCGTCATTGTTCATGCGGATGCAGCCGGAGGAAACGTCGAGCCCGATCGTCCAGGGCTCCACCGTGCCGTGGATGCGGTAGATCGTGTCCTCATCGCCCTCGTAGAGATAGAGCGCGCGGGCGCCGAGCGGATTGTCCGGCCCGCCGGGCATGCCGGCCGCCCATTTCGCCGCGTTCGGGTCGCGCGCCACCATCTCGGCCGGCGGCGTCCAGGTCGGCCATTCCGCCGTGCGTCCGACGCGTACGATGCCGGCCCAGCCGAAGCCCTCGCGGCCGACGCCGATGCCGTAGCGGATCGCCTGGCCGCCCGGCTGCACGAGGTAGAGGAAATGCTGGTTGCCGTCGATGATGATGGTGCCGGGTTGCTCCGCCGTGCGGAACGGCACCACCTGGCGGCGGAAGGCCTCCGGCGGCTGGTTGTTGCGGGCGAAGTATTGCCGCGCTTTCTTCTTGTCGTAGTTCACCCACTTCTTGGTGCGGGCATCATAGATCTGCGTCTGCGCCAATGCGGCCAGCGGCCCGAGGCAGAGCGCAGCGGCAAGAACGGCAGCACCGAGCTTGCGCCGCGTCCATGCCGGTTGATCCTTGCTGACAAGATGGTTCTGGTCGGATGTCGCGGTCATGGCTTGGCCCACCCGTCGATGCGCGCCGCGTTGTCCTCGGCCCATTTCTTGGCAAAGTCGGCCGGCGCCTGCCGCTCGACCTCCAGCGCATAGCTCATCTTCGTCACTTCCTCCGGCGAGAAATCCACATTCTCCAGGAATTTCACGACGTCAGGGTGCTTCTTGCCGAAGGCGGTGGCATAGGCGATCTGGAAATGCGCCGCCTCCCAGGCGGTCGAGGCGCTGGATTTCGAGACCCAGAGCGGGTCACTCGGCGGCACGATCTTCCACTTGGCGGCATCGTGCGGCGGCTCTTCGAGCTTGGCAATCTGGTGCAGCTCGAACACATGGTGCGGCGCGTAGCAGTAAAACACCATCGGCCGCCCGGTCGCGACAGCCGCGTCCACAGCCGCCATCGCCACTTCCTCTTCCGCCTCGAACAGCGTCAGGGTCTCGCCATAGCCGTAGCCCGCCGCCCGCGCCCGCTCGATGCCGGTTGAAAGCCAGGTCGCAGCTCCGATCCACATCTCGCCCTTGCCGTCGCCGTCGGTGTCGAGGATCTTGGTTTTCTCGGGGTCGCTGAGATCGGCGGCCGTCTTGATCGTCGCGGCGGCTTCCGGCGTGGCGCAAAGCCCCTGCCAGGCCGGCACGCTGCGTTCCGTCAGCTGACCGACACCCTTGTCGGTCACGTATTTGCGCACGACATCCTCGAAATTCGGCCGCCAGACTTCCGGCTGGATATCGACCGTGCCCGTCTCGAAGCCGACGAAGGCATTGAGCGTGCCGAGCTCCTTGACCTCGGCATCGAGGCCGAACTTCTTGGCGATGCCGACCTTCAGGATATTGGCCGTCGCCTGGCCCGACGGCCAGTTCGGCATGGCGATCACCAGGTCGGCGGCAGTGGCCGGCACGGCCACGGATGCGGCAAGCATGACAGCCAGCGCCGCTGGCAGAAACCTCGACTTTCCCTTCACAGTCCCCTCCGGCCTCGATTAATCGATGCGAATGACGTCGTGAATGCGTATCAGGAATGCGTCCAAGTTCCGGGGCAACGCGAGGCGCGCGCCGCGGCTATGCGAATGCTAGGCTTGTCCATGGGGCCTCAGGCCCCCTAGAGCGTCCCGCTTTCAACTCGAAGCGGACAAGATCCTCTAGTATCAAAGCGCTACAGCGACCTTTGCGCGTCCGACAAGACGCGCGGCGCTGCAGTGTTCCCTGTGCCGTCTGCCGGCATCTTCGTTTCTTGGCCGGCAGGATGCATAGAACGACGGCCTTCGTCAACGATCTGGCTACACCGCACGTTGCATGGGCGCATCTCTTCACCGGCGTTCACGCCGCAGCACCGCGCGAGACCGCAAGCATTGCATGCCGGAGTTCGTGGAGCCTACGGCTCTGCCGCACGGGCAGCCTCTTTCCCGATGGCGCGCCGCGCCCTGAAATCGCGCAGGGCGAACTGGCCTGCAACCAACCAAATCGCCAGCTCAAGCGCAAAGGTCCAGTGCAGCAGGAAGTTCAGATACCAGGGCTTATAGACCGCCTGCACATGCACCAGGTTCACCCGCAGATCGGCGAAGGGAAAGAACCAGCGAATATCTGCCGCGATCGAATCCATCACCAGATGCAGGAGCACGCTGATGAGCCCGACACCGACGAGGACGAGCTGATTGCGCCGCCCAGCAGCGATGAGGAGAAGCGCGATCGCCGCCGCCAGCACCAGCCAGAAGACCGGCGTGTGCACCCAGTAGTCGTGATGCGGCGTGCGGCGCTGGTCGATCAGGTAGAAATAGGCGAGATCGAAATCCGGCAGAACGGAACAGAGCAGCCCGATGCCGAAGATGGCGCGGGCCTGCGAGGGATTGCGACGCGCAAAGGGGCGGCTCAGCAGATAGCCTGCCGGCAGATGGGCAATGAACAAGGCAGGTTTCCTCCTGAAGCGCAATCCCGCGGAACCGCGTCTTTCACACCCGCAGTCGAGACGTGAATGCTTGAGGATTTGCAACCGAAAATGTCGGATTCGTGGCTGTTGCCCACAGCCGCCGCTGCCAGCGGGTGCTACCAGTTGCCCGGATCAGCACTGTGATCGATGCTGGCGAATTCGTCGGCCTTTTCCCGGTCGAGCGTCAGGCTGGTGGCGTTCTTCGCCTCATCGGTGACGGCGTAGGTGAGCGGCGCCGGCTCGCGCGTCAGATACTGGTACATCAGAAGCGCGGCTTCCTCGGCGCTATCGGCCTCGAACTCTCTGACAACGCTGACGGAAAACTTGTGCATGGCCGGCCCCTGCTCTTTGAACGCTCCTATGAGATGGCGCGGCCGCGCCCGGCGTCAATGCGTCGGCATCAATGTGTCACGGGCCCATCCGCCTTCTTCCAGGCGGCAATGCCGCCTTCGATGTGGCAGGCGCTCGCGATGCCGGCTGCTTGAGCCGCTTCGACCGCCATCGCCGAGCGCTCGCCGAAGGCGCAGTAGAAAACGATGCGCTTGCCGGTCGCATCCGCGAGCTCGTGCAGCACGCCGCCTGCGGCGATGTTTTGCGCAAGATCCGGATAAGGTGCGTGCAGCGAACCGGGAATGGTGCCGTGTTTCTCCCGCTCCGCCTTCTCGCGCAGGTCGACCAGCGCGATGCTGGCCCGGCCACAGAGCGCCATCGCTTCCTTGGCCGAAAGCGCCCAGCCGCGGCGCGCGATCTCGTCCTGGTGCAGGCCGATATGGACATTGGCCGGCACCGCCACATCCATCATCTTCGGGTTCGGCAGGTTGAGGTTGTTCATCAGGTCGACATATTCGTCGACGGACTTCACCCGAAGCCGCGGGTTGAAGTGCTTCTCTTCGCCGATGGTCGAGACCGTATCGCCCTTGTAGTCGTGCGCCGGGTAGACGAGCGTCTCGTCCGGCAGCTTCAGGAGCTTGTTGAAGATCGAGTCATATTGCTGGCGCGGGTCGCCGTTCTGGAAGTCGGTGCGCCCGGTGCCGCGGATGAGCAGCGTGTCGCCGGTAAAGACCCGCCGCCCCATGTCGCCGCCCATCAGGAAGGAATAGGAATCGTCCGTGTGGCCGGGCGTATAGAGCACGTCGAGGCTCAGACCCTCGATCGACACCCGGTCGCCCTCCGCAACCCGCATGGAAACGACGTCGGCCGCCGTCTGCTCGCCCATCACGGTGATGCAATGGGTCTGGTCGCGCAGCGCCCCGAGCCCAGTGATGTGGTCGGCATGGAGATGGGTATCGACGGCCTTGACCAGCCGGAGGTCAAGTTCGCGGACGAGCTGCAGGTAGCGCTCGACCTTTTCGAGTACCGGGTCGATGATCAGCGCCTCGCCGCCCTGGCGGCTGGCGATCAGGTAGGTATAGGTGCCGGACACGCTGTCGAACAATTGACGGAAGATCATCGGCGGCTCCTTGGCTGACGATAACGCGGCTTCCAATCGGGGCGCGATGGCGAGGAGAGGTGGTCGTCCCTCATCCGCACGGTGAAGGAGAAGCCCCTCATCCGCGCGGTGAGGGAGAAGCCCCTCATCCGCCTGCCGGCACCTTCTCCCCGCAAGCGGGGCGAAGGGACGTTGCCGCGCTCTCGAATTTCCCCTCTCCCCGCATGCGGGGAGAGCTAAGTTTGCACCCGCGACCGCGCCAGCCGGAACCTCCAAACGTTGGAGAAGGCGAAGAGCCGAGCGGGTACCGCATGTCTCCTTCTCCCCGCCTGCGGGGAGAAGGAGCCGGCAGGCGGATGAGGGGCGCTTCCCTCACCGCGAGGATGAGGGGCATTCCCCTCACTGCGCGGATGAGGGGCACTGCCCTCGCCCCTTTGCCGCTGCGACGCCTCAGCCCTTCGGCTGCGGCACGATGCGGATATAGGGCTTCGGAGCCTTCCAGCCTTCCGGATAGACCTTGCGGGCGTCCTCGTCGCTGACCGAGCCGGCGATGATGACGTCGTCGCCCTGCTTCCAGTTCACCGGCGTCGCCACCTTGTGCTTGGCGGTCAGTTGCAGCGAGTCGATGACGCGCAGCACCTCGTCGAAGTTGCGGCCGGTGGTCATCGGGTAGATGAGGACGAGTTTGATCTTCTTGTCCGGGCCGATGACGAAGACGTTGCGCACCGTCTGGTTGTCGGCAGGCGTGCGCTGCGTCGGATCGCCCGAGACCGGCGCCGGCAGCATGCCGTAGAGCTTCGAGACAGTGTAGTCGACGTCGGCGATCATCGGGAAGTTCGGCGCATGGCCCTGCGTTTCCTCGATGTCGGCGGCCCAGCCGGCATGCCGGTCGAGCGGATCGACGGAGAGGCCGATGATCTTGACGCCGCGCCGGTCGAATTCCGGCTTGATGCGCGCCATGTAGCCGAGTTCGGTGGTGCAGACGGGCGTGTAGTCCTTCGGATGCGAGAACAGGACCGCCCAGGAGTCGCCGATCCAGTCGTGAAACCGGATCGTGCCATCGGTCGTTCCGACCTCGAAGTCCGGTGCGAGGTCATTGATTGCAAGCGTCACGATACCCTCCAATGTGTGTGAGCGCTGCGCCCGCCCGGGCGCGATGGGAGCACTCTATTTTCTTGACAGCGCCGCGTCCGGCAAGGCGCCAAACGGCCGCTGCAATCCTCTGCATTCGTCCATTGTTTACGCTCCGGCGGCGACCGTCCGGAGGAAAAATTCCTTTAGAAAATCAAATCATTACAGCAGCCCTTGGAGCACACCGGGAAGCCCGGCGCCAAGGCGCGATGCCCAGTGTGCCACTTTTGCCGCTTAAGGCAACCGGAAAGACGCAGCCTTGCAACCGGCCGGATCGAGGCTTGCATCATCGATCGTCGGTCGCCGCGGCAGGCCAGCCACGCGTCGAAATGTTGTCGCAACGCCGGCCCGCCGCTGCACGCGTGTACAGACGCGCCAAGCGCCATTGATCTTATCCTTGGCAATTCGACAATGCGGACATCGCTCGCCGGTTTCATCCGCCAATCCCGGAAGGTTCGCATCCGACGGGCGACTTGAGCAGGCTCGTATACCTGTCGCTGCTACTCTTTCTTCATTCGGAATTTCTCGTGACAGCTGCCGCAATTCGTGGTTACCGCGTTGAACTGCGTCTTAAATGCTTCGAGATCCTGCGGATTGGCAGCGACGGCAGCGGCCACATCCACCCGGAATTTCTCGGCAGCCGCCTTGAACGCGGGCATGTCTTGCCAAATTGCCGGCAAGGCGGCCGTGTCTCCGGTTTCGCTGCCGGCGGGAAACAAGACGTCCACGTCGAATTTTTCTGCGTTCTCGCTAAGGCCCTTGAGGGCGGTCATGGCAACGGCAGCGTCAAACGGCTTTTCTCCCTTGACCATGGGAGCGACGGTGCCGACCAGTCTACCGCGCTCCTTCATGATAGCCTTGCGATCTGCAATTGGATCAGCGAAGGCGCTGGAGCCCGTAAGCGCGAGTGCGGCGATGGCAAGAATGAGCGTTCTCATGAGCAAACCCTCTGGATTGCGGTTGAGCGGCATGACGAAACCCAACTAAAATACACGCAAAAAATTCACCCCCCCAATTCACGCTTTCGTGTTGTTCTGGTTTGGAATTTCGCAATTCCGGATGGAAAACCGCTGCACACTTTTCCTGGAATTGCTCTGGGACCGCCGCTCTCTACTGCAGCAGGGCGCAGAACGTCGCGAGATCGACATTGCCGCCGCTGATCACGATGCCCACTCTTTGCCCTGCGCAAGGCAGCACGCCCTGCAGCACGGCCGCCGCCGCCAGGCAGCCCGTCGGCTCCACGATCATCTTCATGCGCTCGGCGAAGAAGCGCATGGTCTCCACGAGTTGGGCGTCGCTCACCGTGACGATCTCGCGGACATCGCGCTTGAGGATCGGGAAATTGTGTTCGCCGATATGATTGGTCAGCGCCCCGTCGGCGATCGATTTCGGTACCGGGATATGGACGATCTCGCCCTTCCTGAGGGATTGCTGGCCGTCATTGCCAGCCTCCGGCTCGACACCGACGATAACCGCGCCCGGCGAACGCTCCCTGGCGCTGAGTGCCGTGCCGGCGAGCAGGCCCCCGCCGCCGAGCGGCGTGACAATCAGGTCGAGTTCGCCGACCTCCTCGATCAGCTCCAGCACCGCCGTGCCCTGCCCGGCGATCACATCAGGATGGTCGAAGGGCGGGATAAGGACCGCACCGCGCTCGGCCGCCAGCTTGGCGCTGATCGCCGACCGGTCCTCGGTGTAGCGGTCATAGAACACGACATCGGCGCCATAGCCGCGGGTCGCCGCCACCTTCATTTCGGGCGCATCCTTCGGCATCACGATCGTCGCGGCAACACCCTGCAGCCGTGCGGCATAGGCGATCGCCTGCGCGTGGTTGCCGGAGGAGAAGGCGACGACGCCCCGCTTCTGGCCGCCTTCCTGCAAGGCAGCGATCGCGTTGTAGGCACCGCGGAATTTGAAGGCGCCGGCGCGCTGGAAATTTTCCGCCTTGAAGAAAAGCCGCGCGCCGGTCGCGGCATCGGCTGTACGCGAGGTCAGCACCGGCGTTCGATGCGCCATGCCGGCGATGCGGTCCCGCGCCGCCTGCACGTCGTCGAATGTCGGGAGGCGCAATGCCTCCTCTGCCGCTGAAACTGCCATGAGCCTCTCCCTGAGCTTGCCACTTCAGAGGCTATTGAATGCGGTCCTGCAAGGCAAGGATGCGAGCGCGGCTACCCACCGCTGGAAACGACGGTGCGGTAGTGATCGACCGCGAAGCTGAAAAGCACCTTCAGCATGAACAGGGCCGACACCGCCGCCATCGCCGGCGACAAGCCCGGCAACAGCGGCAAGCCGGTAAGGCCGACCGCCAGCAGCAGCCCGCCGACAAAAGTCTGTGCGGCGCTTCCGGCAAGCAGATTGACGACCGCCGCGCCGGCGATCGTATAGGCCCAGACGGCGACCGCAGCACCGAACCCGGTGCCGACGAGCAGCGCGACAAAGACCACATGAAAGTGGATCGCGATGAAGATCCAGCGATTGCGCGGCCGCGCCGCATAAAAATCATTGGTCGAGGGCGTGAAGTTGGCAACGCAGCCGGCGGCGATATCGAGCACAAGGACAAGCGCCAGTGCCGCCCGCCACCAGGCAAGCTCCGCCAGCATCGGCCCTGCCGACAGGGCAAAGGTGGCCGCGACACCAACGCCGAACAGGAGGATCGCCAGCAGATAGGCCGGCGGCTGTTCTTCACCGAACACGTCGTGAAGCTGGGGATGGATGCGAAGAGATCTCATGAAGGCCACACCGCCACACCGAAGGGTTGGCCACTATGAGCAGATGCAGCCAGGGCGCAAGCAGCTAACCGTAACGCGAGGCCGCTTGCGACCTTGGCCCGCACCCTGTTTGCAGGCCTCAGCTTGCAAGCCGGTTGCCCGTACTAGCTTGCGACCCTCCTGACGGCCATCATGATCTCCGCGGCGCTCGGGAACACACCGAGTTCGTCGGGGCCGAACCGCGCCTCGATCTCGCTCCAGCTGATGATGCCGGCTGCATCGACCAGGAAGTGGCCGACCAGTTGCGTGCCGTGTTCGGCGAAGATGCGCAGATCGGTCTCGTCCGGCTCGAAACCTTCGCGTGCATTGAGCAGCTCATTGGCCTGCATCGGATGCATCGGTTCGGCGAGCTCGCCTGTCGGGTTGATGCGCGCTGCGGCGAAATCGGCAGGCCGCGTGCGATGGGGCCATTCCGGCGTCTCCGTGCTTTCGGGCGGGAGCAGTGCGGCCTGTGGCGCGCCGAAATCCCTGTGCGTCTGGCAGTCCGGATCCGCAAGCACCGTGACCGGCGTCGGCTGGAAGCGGAAATAGAGGCGCGCCCGCTCGACCGGGGTGTTGACCACCGCCAGTGTTTCCACGCCGACGGCCCGCAATGCCGGCTCGACGGAGGAAAACTGCCGCATCTGGCGCCGGCAGAACGGGCAGTGCAGGCCGCGGAACAGACCGATCAGAAACGGCCGGCCGCGAAGGCTCGCAAGCGAAACCGGATCGTCCCGATTGGCGCTTGCAAGCTCGAAGGCGGGTGCGGGTTGTCCCGGCTGCAACGGCTGCACTCTCCGGTCTGCCATCGGCCTCGCCTCCTGATTACGCCGCTCTTCCGTTAATCCTCGAAAATCGATCCCGGCTTGGACACGCCCCTACATGCGAGCGTCGCCACCATGGACCCGTTGCCCATGACCACCTCGCGCCCGTGGGCAGCACCAACGAGACTATAGCGGAGAAGGCACCGCCACACTACGGCGCGGCGCGGCCTCCGTGCGGCGCCCTCTAGCCACCCCAGCCACGCAACATTTCGGCGAGCCTCGCAACACCCTTGCCGATCTCCGCCGGCTCGAGGCTTGCATAGCCCATGACGACGCCGGCCCGGTCGGGCCGGTGACCGGCTTCATCCGCGCCGTAGAGCGGCGAAACCGGATAAAGGCCGATGCCCGCTGCCCGCGCCCGCGCGATCAGTTCGCCTTCCTGCGTCCGGTCCAGCCGCTCGAACCAGACGACGACGTGCAATCCGGCATCGGCGCCCGATATCGTCACCTCGTCGCCGAACTCCGCCTTGAGCGCCACAAGCAGCGCCGCGCGGCGGCGGCCATTGCTGCGCCGGCTCCGGCGGATGTGGCGCTCATAGGCCCCGCTTGCAATCATCTCCGCCAGCGCCTCCTGCTCGAGAACAGGGGAATGGCGGTCGACGAGCTGCTTGGCGGCGGCGAAGACGGAGTAAAGCGGCGGTGGCACGACGAGATAACCGAGCCGGAGCATCGGCGACAGGCTCTTCGAGATCGTGCCGAGATAGAGGACGTTCTCCGCATGGGCCATGGTCTGCAGCGGCGGGATCGGGCGGATATCGTAGCGATACTCGCCATCGTAATCGTCTTCGATCACAAAGGCGCCACTGCGTTCCGACCAGGCGAGAAGCTCCTGCCGGCGCCGGGCCGAGAGCACGCTGCCGAGCGGAAACTGATGCGAGGGCGTGACATAGGCAAGCCTGACGGCGTCGAGCCCTGCGAGCGCCTCGGTGCGCAGCCCCTCCTCGTCGACGGCGATGGAAACCACCTCAGCGCCGGCGGCCGCAAAGACCCGGCGCGCCATGACATAGCCGGGATCCTCGATCGCAACGCGGTCGCCGGGATCGACGAGCACGCGTGCGGCGAGGTCCAGTCCCTGCTGCGAGCCATTGACGATGATGATCTGATTGGGCTCGCAGCGTAGCCCGCGCGCCCGCCAGAGATAGGCTTGCAGCGCTGCGCGCAATTCCGCTGAGCCGCCGGGATCGTCATAGGCAAGCCGCGGCTGGCGTCGCCGAAGTGCGGCGTTGACCGACCGCCGCCAGGCTTCCGCCGGAAAGTCCGCGGCCGACAGATCGCCGTAGCGAAAATCGGAAATCAACCCACCGGACTGAGGCGGTACCCAGGTCGGCCCTTCGCCAAGGGCCGCTCCAAAGCGCGACAGACGGACGGGTGGTGCCGATCTCGGCGCAGACCGGGAAGCCGTCTCGCCGGCGAGCGGCTTGGCCCACTCATGCCCATGCAGCAGCGCCACCCGCGACGGCGCGCCCTGCCGGCTTTCCAAAAACCCCTCGGAAAGAAGTTGCTCATAGGCCGCAGTCACGGTCGTGCGCGAGACGCCGAGCTCGGCCGCCAGCGCCCGCGTCGATGGCAGCCGATCCTCGGGGCCATAGGTGCCGCCGACGATCTGCGCCTTCAGCGCGTCGTAGATCCGCCGGGTGGTCCCGCCGCTCGCCTCGTCCTTCTCCGTCACCAACTGGCCCACTCATTTATGTGGAAACTGGATATTCGTTCTGGTCCAGTTTGCATCTATGACAGGACAAGCACAAGGAGCGAGATCATGTACACACCCCCAGCCTTCAAGGAGGAAACACTGAGCGTGCTGCACGCGACCATCGAGGCCGCATCGCTTTCCACTTTCGTCACCGCAACGGCCGATGGCCTGCTTGCCACCCCGCTGCCACTGCTGCTCGATCGCGACGAAGGCCCCTATGGCACCCTCTACGGCCACCTCGCCCGCGCCAACCCGCAAGGGACGACCGCACCGATCGGCGCGGCCATGGCGACCTTCATGGGGCCGGACGCCTATGTCACGCCTTCCTGGTACGCCTCCAAGCGCGAGCACGGAAAGGTCGTGCCGACCTGGAACTATTCGGCCGTGCACGCCTATGGCGAGGTCGAGTTCTTCACCGACGAGGATCGGCTTCTCGATGTCGTCACCCGCCTGACCAACCGTCACGAAGCCGCGCGCGCCGAACCCTGGCAGGTGAGCGACGCACCGCCCGCCTTCGTCAAGGCCCAGCTTCGCGGCATCGTCGGCCTCAGGCTGCCGATCGACCGCCTCGACGGCAAGCGCAAGTTCAGCCAGAACCGCAGCGTCGAAGACCGCGAGGGGGTCGCCGCCGGGCTTGCGGCCAGCGTGCGGCCGGAGGATCGCCTCGTCGCCGGGGAGATACCGGTCTGACGCTCAACCGTCGCCCCGTCTAGCATCTCACCCGATGGATGAGACGTTCCGATTTTCCTTCAACTTTCCCGCGCAAGACCTTACAACGACACCGCGTACCAGCAGACGAGGTTTCCCATGCCATCGCTCGACATTCTCCTCACCTTCTTCGTCACCACGGCGATCTTCGCCTATATCCCGGGACCGGCGATGCTCTACGCCGCTGCGCAGACAATGGCGCGCGGCCGCTTCGCCGGGCTGATGGCCTCGCTCGGCATCCATCTCGGTGGTTACGTGCATGTCCTTGCGGCCGCCGCCGGACTTTCGATCCTGTTTCATGCGGTGCCGACACTCTATCTCGTGGTGAAGCTTGCCGGTGCCGCCTATCTCGTCTGGCTGGGCTTCACGCTGATGCGTGCCAAGGCGAGCGGTGATGGCCACCTGCCCGCGGTAGAAGCGAAATCGGCGCGCCGCGCCTTCTTCGAAAGCATCACCGTTGAGGTTCTGAACCCGAAGACCGCGATCTTCTTCGTCGCCTTCCTGCCGCAGTTCACCGATGCCTCCGCCGCCTTCCCGGTGTGGGTGCAGTTTCTGCTGCTCGGCACCGTCGTCAACCTGATGTTCTCCTCCGCCGATCTCGTCTGCGTGTTTCTCGCCGATGCCGTCGTCGTCAAGATGCGCCGCTCCACCCGGGCACAGCGCCTGCTGCAGCGCGCCGGCGGCACGGTGCTGATCGGGCTCGGCGCCCATCTCGCCTGGCAGCGGACGTAACCCCACTTGGACGGCGCATCGAGCGCCGCCGCAAGCCTAGCTTGCACCCGCACCACTTGCAGCTATCATGCGTGAACGCCATCGGGGGGACACGCGCATGGGAGAAGGCGGCCAACGAACGCGCACCACGGGCGCGGATATCCTCGTCGACACGCTGCTCGCAAACGGCGTCGACGTCTGTTTTGCCAATCCCGGCACGTCGGAAATGCACTTCGTCGCCGCCCTTGATCGCAAGCCGGAGATGCGCTGCATCCTCGGCCTTTCCGAAGGCGTCGTCACCGGTGCGGCCGATGGCTATGCGCGCATGACGGGTCGCCCGGCATCGACCCTGCTCCACACCGGTCCCGGCCTCGCCAACAGCCTTGCCAACCTGCACAATGCGCGGCGCGCCCGCACACCTGTCATCAACGTTGTCGGCGACCATGCCTCCTACCATCTTGCGCTCGATGCACCGCTGACCAGCGATATCGAGGGCCTGGCCCGCCCGATGTCGAACTGGGTGCGGCGGGTGAAAGATCCCTCCGACGTGGGGCCGACCGCGGCGGCCGCCTATCGCGCTTCGCTGACGCCACCGGGCGTTGCCACCATGATCTTGCCTGCAGACGCGTCCTGGGGCGCGCTTTCCACCGACGCGCCACCGCAACAAGTCCTGATCGAGGCCCCGCACCCGGCAAGCCCCGAGACGGTCCGCGAGGTCGCCCGCCTCATCCGTGCAAACCCGGACGGGGTGGCGATGGTCTTAAGCGGCGGCGCCGCAAAGGCCGAGAGCCTCGCCATCGCCGGGCGGATCGCGGCATCCTGCAATGTCCAGCTTTTCAACGAGGTGCTTGTCGCCCACACTCAACGCGGCCGCGGGCGGGTGGCGGCGCGGCGCATCCCCTACCCGATCGACATGGCGCTCGAAACGCTCCGCGACGTGAAGGTTCTGATCCTCGTCGGCGCACCGGAACCGGTGGCTTTCTTCGCCTATCCCGGAAAGCCCGGCCGGCTGGTGCCGGAAGGCTGCGCAGTGGTCACGCTTGCCCGCCACGGTGAAGACCTCAAGGCAACGCTCGAAGCACTGCGCGACGAACTCGGTATCAGCGCAACGCTGCCGCTGCCGACGCCAAGCGCCCCCACCGACGAGGGCGAACCTTCCGGCATGCTGACCGAAGACGCAATCGCCGTCATCGTCGCCCACAAGGTGCCGGAGAATGCCATCGTCTGCGACGAGGCGGCCACTTCGGCCCGGCGTTATTTCGCACTTTCGGCCTTCTCGGCGCCGCACGACTTTATCATGCAGACCGGCGGCGCGATCGGCGAAGGCATCCCGCTTGCGACAGGTGCCGCGATCGCCTGTCCCGACCGCAAGGTGATCTGCCTGCAGGCCGATGGCTGCGCCATGTACAATATTCAGGGCCTGTGGACGCAGGCGCGCGAAAACCTCGACATCGTCACCGTCATCTTTTCCAACCGCACCTACGCCATCCTGCATGCCGAAATGCGCAATGTCGGCGTCGAAGAGATCGGCACCAACGCGCGCCGCATGCTGAACCTCGACAACCCCGCGCTCGACTGGGTTTCGCTCGCCCGCGGCTTCGGCGTCGAAGCTGCCGTCGCGACCTCCTGCGAAGCCTTCGCCGCCCTCTTCGATGCCGCGCTCTCGCGGCGTGGACCCTATCTGATCGAGGCTCGCCTCGTGTGAATTTCCGTGCCGTTTTTGCACTGAGTCGAGCACCGGCGCGTCGCAAACATGATGCCCCTGACCCATGGGAATTACCGGCCTCCGGGCGCGGAAATCACAGGGTAAGCCACTGATCTAAATAGGCATTTCACAAAAATTCGGCCGCAAACTTGCGCCCGGGGACTTCTCGCTTATATTAGCGGCGCCCTAGGTTCGCGCTCATCTGTCTTGAGTCGCATTTCAGTTTTGGGCCCCCTTCAACCGACAATGTTCTTTGTCGGTGGACCAACGAAGGAGACACTTCATGTCCTTTAAGAAAGACCTAACCAAGGCCCCCGGCGCATCTCTGTCCCGCGTCAATATCGGAGCCGCCATCAAGCATTCGCGTGAAACCGCCGGCTATACGGTCGACGATCTCTCGGTCACGACTGGCCTGACGGAAGTTGAAATCTCAAAGATCGAGCTTGGCGCCGATACCGATCCTGCCAAGCTGCAGCGCATCGCCGCCGCATTGCAGGTCTCGCCGCAGACCTTTACAGCCGCCTGACAAGCGGGGGCGGTGCGCCAAAGACAGCGCGCCGCCGCCTTCTACCTTCGCGCCTCCTGTGGCGACCGGCCGCTTTGGCCGAAATGGCCAGCGACAGCCCGCTTGCCGAAACATCCAAAAATCCGCTCGCCCGCTCTCAAAGCAGCGCCTGCCTTTTCATTCGGCAACTGTGCATCCGCAGCACCGCGCAACGACGGGTCGCGCCGTGGCCCACGCTCACAGCGTCTGGCTCTCGAGAAGCCGTGGCAGCTTGAATAACAAGAAAAATAAATGGACGAAAAACCCGCCATTTCAGGCCTTTGCAGATGTTTTCGCGATCGCTCAAAATCAAATAATTTAATATTTTCATTGAGTTTCAAAAAGTATCGTCTATATATCACCTCATCGAATATTGCTTGTGACCTTTGACACGGCGCTTCCGCGCGGCCAGATCTCCTCTCAAATATCGATCACCGCCAGAGAAATATTTCTGGTAAATTCAGCGATTGAAAGGAAATCGTCATGGCTTCAGGCACGGTAAAATGGTTCAACGGCACCAAGGGCTTCGGCTTTATTCAGCCCGACGACGGCAGCACGGACGTGTTTGTACACATCTCCGCGGTCGAACGGGCTGGCATGCGCTCGCTCAACGAAGGTCAGAAAGTGACCTTTGACGTTGTTGCCGACCGCAGAACGGGCAAGAGCTCGGCCGACAATCTCAGGGCCGAATAATTTGTCATTCGCCCTCCTCTGACCACGGATGTACTGGCAGGGAGGCGCTTGAATGACGGGAAGAGGTCGGGGAACAACCCGACCTTTTTGCGTCTCTGGGCCCCGTTTTCAGGAGACCACCATGAGCCGCAAAACCTATGAGATTGGCGACAAGGTCACGCTGAGGGCGAGTGCCGCCCAGTCGATCTTGAACAGCCGTCTTGGTCTGATCGTCGGCCTTTTGCCCAATGATCGTGGCGAGGCGCGCTTTCGCGTAAGGGTCGAAGGCGAGACGTTCGAGCGTTGCGTGCTGGAGACTGACATCGAGCATGCCGAGACTTCGAAAGAGGACGCCCCCCAGGCGGCCATCACCGGGCCCTGGCTCAAAAAATTGAGCACCAAACCCGGCAGATAATCGCGGCTTCAGGGAAATCCGCGACCGACAACAGGAGAACATCTTTTGCAGGTACTCGTTAGAGACAATAACATCGATCAGGCCTTGCGCATCTTGAAGAAGAAGATGCAGCGCGAGGGTCTGTTCCGTGAATTCAAGGCGCGCAGCAGCTACGAGAAACCTTCGGAAAAGCGCGTCCGCGAAAAGGCAGAAGCGGTACGGCGCCAGCGCAAGCTGCAGCGCAAGAAGCTCCAGCGCGAAGGCCTGTTGCCGGGACCCAAGAAGGCAGCGCGACCTTCTCGCTGAGGCTTGGGGTCGGCAAAAATCCGTCCGTTTCAGGAGACAGGTCATGACGCCACACCCCAACACTGCATTTAAACCGGCCAAGACCTCTGCGAGCGAGAAGGCCTCCGCCACCGATCACACGGCGAGAGCAATCGTTGCTGCCGAAAAGATCGCCCGCGACAAGAAGACCGAGAAGCTCAAGGCCCAGCGCCTTGAGCGCGCCGCTGCCGAACCGCCTGCGGAGGTGCCCGCAAGCAAACCATCCCGAAAATCGCGCCGGCCGCAATAGCGGCTGAAACCGAACGCGCAAGCCCGGGCACAGGCACAAGGCCTTGCGCAAGCACCTACAGCGCCGCGCGTCCTATCAGACGCGCAAAGGTCGCTGTAGACTTTGACTTGCTGCATGTCGTCGTCCTTAAATCGAGGGCGATTGAAGGAGACATGCAGTAGGATAGAATTGTCGGAGCGTCGCTTGAGCGTTCAGATGAACGTACGGCGCGCGCCGAAAACGACGGTTCCCGTCAACAGGAGGTGGCTTCATGTCATCCGCTCAGCGGCATCCATTGGCGCCCTCCGACCTGGCAATGCTCGATGGCGTGTTGCGGCGCGCAGGCTTTCATCAACGCGTCGACCTTGACGATCAAGACAGCCTTCGCCTTGCCGCCGTCTTTCTTGTCAGAAGGTTCCAGGCGGGCGTCACCACCGCAGATGCTCTGCTCGCTGAACTGCAGAGCCGGGATGGGCTGCGCACCCCGCGGCAGATTGAAACCGCAAATCTCGAACAGTGGGAAAACGACGGCGGCGCGCCGCAAAGACCCAGCGCGATTACCCGCTACACCGGTGCCCGACGCCTCCCCTGGCCGGGCGCGATATCGCCCCTGAACCCGACACCCCGTTCCGGCAGGGCCCCGAAATCCGGCAAGTCCCCAAAATCCAGATAGGCCCGAATTCCGGACAGGCCCAAAACCGCGACAGGCCACGTGCCGGAACGTCGAAGGGATGCCCTTCGAAAGGGATCTCCCTTGTGCTGGACACATTTGAGGCGCATGGTTCGACGATCGACACTGGCCGACTTGGCATATCGCGGTAGGGGGACTCCCGACCGCCAATTTCCTCCTTTATCGACAGCAGTACGTCCGCGATTTTGCGCGGAGGCGAGAGGCAACCGTGAGCCGAACGGGTGTGTAACGGGTGTGTTCGGGGCCTGAGCAGACATTCTCGCCACAGCCAATTTACGGGCGCCGCATTGCGCTTGAACGAACGGCGAGGAGCCGCAGATCCCTTACGATTGGACGAACACATGTTCCAGACGCTCGCACACAGACTTCGCCGATACGACTACACTCTGGCAGCGATCAAGGCATCGCTCGTCCTGTCCCTGCTCTTCATCGCGCTTATGACACTGAGCGGTCTTTTCTGGTGACGGGCGCTGTCGCTCCATCGTATCCCACGACATGACGCGGCCATCCGCGACTGCACCCCTCCCGTGTTGCGTTGAACTAGCGATCAGGGGCAAATTGCTTCAAGATTCTCCCGCAGGAGCCATTGCAACAAACCGGCCTCCAGCACCGCGCGCTCAACGGAACATCCCATGGCACTTCACCTCGAAACTCCCCTCCTTGAATCCCGCCCGCTAAGCCTCGCGTCCGATTGCTCCATCTGGCTGAAGATGGAGGCGCTACAGCCGCCCGGTTCGTTCAAAATCCGCGGCGTCGGTGCTGCCTGCGAGCACCATGCGCGAAACGGCAAGCGGCGTTTCGTCTCCTCCTCCGGCGGCAATGCCGGCATGGCGGTTGCCTATGCCGGCCGCCGGCTCTCGATCCCCGTTTCCGTCTTCGTTCCCGAAACGACCACCGAACGGGCAAAGGCGCTTATCCGCCAGGAAGGCGCCGAGGTGATTGTCCACGGGGCCGCTTGGGATGAAGCAAATGCCCGCGCGCTCGCATCCGTCGATGCCGAGACCGCTTTCATCCATCCCTTCGACGATCCGCTGCTGTGGGCTGGACATGCGACGATGATCGACGAGGTCGTCAAGGCCGGCCTCGCCTTCGATGCGGTCATGCTCTCTGTCGGCGGCGGCGGGCTGCTGTCGGGCGTCGCCGAGGGACTGGAGCGCAACGAGCTCCGAGAAATTCCTATTGTCACCGCGGAGACTGAAGGCACCGCGTCCTACCTCGCCTCCGTCAAGGCGGGAGAGCTGGTTGAGCTTCCCTCGATCAGCGGCGTCGCCACTTCGCTCGGCGCCCGAAAGGTCTGCAAGCGTGCCTTCGAGATCAGCCAGATCCGGCCGGTCGAATGCGTCGTCGTCAGCGACCAGTCGGCGGTAGACGCCTGCGCCCGCTTCCTCGACGACCACCGCGTGCTGGTGGAACCCGCCTGCGGCGCCGCCCTGGCCATCGCCTACGAACACGCCGATCAACTCCTGCGTTTCAAGCGCGTGCTGATGATCGTCTGCGGCGGGGCGACAACGACGGTGGAACGGCTGCAAGCCTGGCAGGCCTGATCTTTAGGCGGCACCGCCCCTTCCCGCGTGGAGTGGGAAGACAGCAACCAGTCCCCGAGGTGCCAGCGCTATAGGGGGATCGATTGGGAGGCGTCCGCCGCCCAACGTTGACCATGGTCTGGCGCTCAGGCAGTCTCTTGCCATGGCAAGAGGCGTGCTGCTCGATCTCTCCGGCGTGCTCTATGACGGCGACACGGTGTTGCCGGGTGCCATCGCGGCGGTGCTGCGGCTGCGCGCAGCTCGCCTCCCCGTCCGCTTCCTGACCAAC
Organism: Ensifer sp. CCNWLY38; assembly: GCF_037120565.1. Classification (NCBI taxonomy): domain Bacteria; kingdom Pseudomonadati; phylum Pseudomonadota; class Alphaproteobacteria; order Hyphomicrobiales; family Rhizobiaceae; genus Ensifer; species Ensifer sp. CCNWLY38. The sequence goes on along the minus strand of NZ_JBBBBO010000004.1, from coordinate 501,485 downwards.
ACCACCCGCCAGTCGAAGCGCCAGATCGTCGCTCACCTCCAGCGCCTTGGCTTCGATTGCGCTGCCGACGAGGTGTTCACGCCGGTTGCCGCCGCGCGCGCCTGGCTCAAGGCGAACAGCCACCAGCCCCACCTGCTCATTCATCCCGCGCTTGAGGAAGACTTCGCCGATTGCCGCATGGACGGCCCCGTCGCCGTCGTGCTTGGCGATGCCGCGGAGCGCTTCAGCTATGAGGGCCTCAACGCCGCGTTTCGCGCCCTGATGGCCGGCTCGCCGCTGCTGGCGCTCGCCCGCAACCGCTTCTTCCGTGATCGCGACGGCGAGCTGAGCCTCGATGCCGGCCCCTTTGTCGAGGCGCTGGAACATGCGAGCGGCATCAGGGCGAGGCTCTTCGGCAAACCCTCGGCGGATTTCTTCCTGGCAGCGGCAGCGAGCATGGGCCTTGACCCGGCCGATTTGGCCATGATCGGCGACGATGCCGAAAGCGATGTCGCCGGCGCCCTTGCCGCCGGGATCGGCACCGCGATCCTCGTGCGCACCGGCAAATACCGCGAGGGCGACGAGAGCCACTTCCAGCCGGCGCCTTCGGCGGTTGTCGACGACATTACGGCAGCCTGCGATCTCATCCTGGCGGCGCAGCAGGACTGACACCCGAGGTACAGCGCCGCGCGTCTTATCAGACGCACAAAGGTCGCTGTAGAACTTCGATTTGCTGAAGCCGATTAAAGGAGACATGCAGCAGCCGAAACGGAACGGCCCTCTCTTCGGACCTCCTCGCTCCTGGCCCCTGGCGATCACGCATACGCGAACTTATATGCTGAAGTGAACCATAGATTGTTCCGCTCTACGCCAGGAAGGCAAGCATGCGCGAGACGTTCCTGTTCATTGTTCGGTGTCTTTGGTGCGTCTCCGTGGTTGGTGCCGCAACGGCCGTCGGCGCCATGATCGGCTGGCAGAGCCATGGTTGGGGCGGAGCATTCGGTCTGGCGTTGGTCGGGTTCGGCACCGGCTCGGCCCTTGCGGCCTCCCCTTCCTTTTGCCTCGACCTGCTCTTGAGCCTTGCCGATCTCGCGTAGCGACAGCGAGAACGAATGTCGCTCTCACGAAAAAAGCCGGGGCACTGCCCCGGCTTCCTGCATTCAACCGTTCGCTAAGGCTTAGTTCTTCGCCTTGTCGACCAGCTTGTTCTTGCCGATCCAGGGCATCATGCCGCGAAGCTTCGCGCCGACTTCCTCGATCTGGTGGCTGTCGTTGACGCGGCGGATGCCCTTGAAGCGGGCGGCACCCGACTTGTATTCCTGCATCCATTCCGAGGTGAACTTGCCGGTCTGGATGTCCTTGAGGACGCGCTTCATTTCGGCCTTGGTTTCTGCCGTGATGATGCGCGGGCCGGTGACGTATTCGCCCCATTCGGCCGTGTTCGAGATCGAATAGTTCATGTTGGCGATGCCGCCTTCATAGATCAGGTCGACGATCAGCTTCACTTCGTGCAGGCACTCGAAATAGGCCATTTCCGGAGCGTAACCGGCTTCAACCAGCGTTTCGAAACCGGCGCGGATCAGTTCGACGAGACCGCCGCAGAGAACAACCTGTTCGCCGAAGAGGTCGGTTTCGCACTCTTCCTTGAAGTTGGTTTCGATGATGCCCGAACGGCCGCCGCCGACGCCGCAGGCGTAGGAGAGCGCGAGGTCGAGAGCGTTGCCCGAAGCGTCCTGGTGAACGGCAACGAGGCAGGGAACGCCGCCGCCCTTCTGGTATTCGCCGCGAACCGTGTGGCCCGGGCCCTTCGGCGCAATCATGACGACGTCGAGCGAAGCCTTCGGCTCGATCAGGCCGAAATGAACGTTAAGGCCGTGGGCGAACGCGATCGCAGCGCCGTCACGGATGTTGCCGGCGATGTCGGCCTTGTAGATTTCGGCCTGCAGTTCGTCCGGGGTTGCCATCATGATGAGGTCGGCCCACTTGGCGGCTTCCGCAACCGACAGAACCGAGAGACCGTCGGCCTCGACCTTGGCAGCCGTTGCCGAACCCGGCTTCAGCGCGATGCGGATTTCCTTGGCGCCGGAATCCTTCAGGTTCAGCGCATGGGCGCGGCCCTGGCTGCCGTAGCCGACGATGGCGACCTTCTTCGACTTGATCAGGTTGATATCGGCATCACGATCGTAATAGACGCGCATTTTAGTGGTCCTTCCCGTTGTTGTCAGTTGTCTCCGCTGCATGGCTCAGGAACCATGCAGCAATTCCTGGTGCTGCAGCGGCCTTTGCGCTTCTCACGAAGCGCGGCGCTGCCATTCCTTGTGCTGCAGCGACCTTTGCGCTTCTTGCGAAGCGCGGCGCTGCCATTCCTTATGCTGCAGCGACCTTTGCGCTTTTACGAAGCGCGGCGCTGCAGTTACCTTTTCGTGCCGTAAAGCGCGAGGAAGGACGAAACCGCCTGCTCCGCCTTGCGGCTGAAACTCTTCTTCATCTCGCCGGCCTCTTCGCCGAGCAGCATCTTCAGATGCCAGTCGGAGACAACAAGCCCGTAGAGCGCGCCATAGGCCTCGTCGGCGTCGTCGAAGGTGAGTAGCCCCGCCTTGCGCCCGGCTTCGAGCAATGCTGCCGCGCGGCGGCCGATCTGCCGGCGCCCGCGCTCCTGCAGCATGTGGCCGAGCTTGGAGCCGTCGCGGCTCGCCTGGCCGATCGCCAGCCGGTTCAGCGCCAGCGACACGTCGCCCGCGAGCACCTCGAGCAGATCCTTGGCAAACACGATCAGATGACGCTCAAGGCTCTCGGCGTCGAGCGCCCTGGCGGCGACGTCCTGCGTGCGCACCTTGCTCGCCTGGAAGCCGATCATCGCCGAAATCAGCCCGTCGCGATCGCCGAACCACTTGTAGAGGCTTTCCTTGGAGCAATTGGCAGCACGCGCGATGCCGGCCGTCGTTAGCGCCTTTTCGCCGCCGTCGACCAGAAGTCGCAATGCCTGCTCGAGAACGGCGCCCTGACGTTCCGTCAGCCCCTCCCCGGCATTCGCCTCCCTTATCGCCGCAGTCATCTGCACGTCGCCTCGCTCCCGATCAGTACCGTACGGTACGGTTCGCAGTGTTCTAGTGAAGCGCACCGGAGGCGTCAAGACGATTCTCACAAGCGGGCAAAATTTCGGCGGGGACGCGGAGAAAGAGCGCCATAGGTTTCGAGGGGACTGGACCGAGGTTGATTTACCCCCACATCAAAAAGCCTATGTGCTGATCTTGCTATGCACCTTTATCGCCTGCTCCATCAAAGGCGTTCGGCACTTCCGCGGCGAAAGGTGCTGCGGGGCTTACCGGCATGGGCGGCGCACTTGTCCTTGCCCGCTTCGTTCACGTCGCCTGGGACTGAGCGTTAGCGCCCGGTTCATTGATGCGAGATTTGGTGTCAATGGAAGCAGCGCGCTGAGCGCTATGGCAACTGTGGGCCAAGAGCAGACACTATGCGGCTCGAACTGGGTAGCAATCATCAGTCCCCGACCTCATTGCGGCAGAATGTTCTGGTTCAAGTGGAAGAGATTGTCTGGATCGTAGTTGCGCTTGACCTTCTGAAGCCTTCCGTAGGTTTCAGCACCGAACGCATCGCGAACCAGATTTTCACCTTCCCCAAATCCGGGAAAGTTCAGATACAGGCGGCCAGTGGAATAGGGCTGCATGTCCCGCCAGACGTCGCGAACCCACCCGATGTTGGTGTCGTCATCAGTCGGATCGGACCAGATTGCATCGAGGCTCAGCATGAAGGGCATGGAGCGGTCGCCAAAGGCGGTGGCATCGGCGGCAACGCGTTGTACCGCACCGCCAAACTTCCAGATCGAGGCAAAAGTCTTCTCGGACGGACGTTTAGCCACCCGCTCGGTGATATCGGCGATAACGCCGTTGTCGAGGCCCGACAGGTATGTCGACTTCCAGTAGCAGCGGTCGCGGCCCGCGGGAAACAATCCGTTGTAGATGGACTGCAGCGCACGGTATGACATGCGGCCACTGAAATCGAGCAGCGGTTCACCAAAGCTGCGCAACGGCTGGGTGACACGCTCGCCCTCTTCAGCCGGACCATCATAGACTGTGGCGAGCGCCAGCACACGCTTGCCCCATGTGTATTCCGGATACGCCGGATCCCTGGGTATGGTGGAAAATTCGGCGAGACCGCTGACTTCGTCCGGCGCCGCGGCCATGTAGTCACGCCATTGCGGAAGGATGTCGTCGGCGCGTTCTTCTGGATAGGCGGGAGCGCAGAACATCAGCTCCTCTGCGATCGGATGGAGCCGAAATTCAAAGTTCACGACGATGCCGAAGTTGCCGCCGCCGCCCTTCAGCGCCCACAGCAGGTCGGCGTTTTCCGTCTCGCTCGCATGGATGAGGTCACCGCCGGCGGTAACCACATCGGCAGCAACGAGATTGTCGCAGCTAAGACCGTGCGTTCCCCGCAGCCAACCGATGCCACCCGACAAGGTAAGCCCGGCCACACCCGTGGCTGAAATCAGTCCGCCGGGCGTGGCGCGGCCGAAAGGCGTCGTTGCGGCATCGACGTCGCCCCAGGTGGCACCGCCTTCAACATACGCCCGGTCAAGTCGAGACGTGATGCGGGACGTGATGCGGGCGGCATTCATCCGAGACAAGTCGATCATCAGCCCGCCATCGCAGACGGCATAGCCGGCGACATTGTGTCCGCCGCCGCGAACGGCAATGGCAAGCCCGTGGGTGCGGGCGTGGTTTACCGACGCGATGACGTCGGCGGTGTTGCGGCACCTGGCGATCAGCGCGGGCCGCCTGTCGATCATCCCGTTCCACACCACCCGCGCAGCCTCGTAGGCGGCGCTTCCCGGAGTGAGCAGCTCGCCGCGCAGTTCATAGCGGAGTGCTTCATGCGTCATGTCGAGACCTCCTCTAGGCTTGTATCAGCCTAGTAGCGTCGGACGTTTGGGACTAAAGTCAAATTTGCTGAAAAGCGGTCGTTTCTGCCATGCTCGACCAAGAGAGCCGCGTCAAAGTTGCCATCCTCGCGGTGCCGGAGGTCACGGCCTCGGCGTTGTACGGCATGTTTGACCTTTTTTCTTCACCGGGTCGGGACTGGTCCTACATCGTCAGTGGCGAAGCAGGCGAACAGCGCATGCAGCCCTACATTGTCGCTCGATCCCGTGAGGGTTTCGAAGCCACGAATGGCATCCGGGTGCAGCCGGACCATGACTTCAACGGATGCCCGCGCCCTGATATCGTCTGCATCCCGGATTTCTTCGTGAATCCGGGCGCAAGCGTCACTGGACAGTATGAACCTGAAGCGAGATGGCTGAAGCGGTCGCATGAGGACGGCGCGATGTTGGCCAGCGCCTGTTCAGGTGCGGTGTTGCTCGGCGAAGCCGGGCTGCTCGTTAATTGTGATGCTACCATTCACTGGGGCTATGTCGCGACGCTCACCAACAACTATCCGGGCGTCCGGGTGCGAATGGACCGGTCTCTCGTGCTGAGCGGCGAAGCGCAGCGCATCGTCATGGCGGGGGGAGGATCAAGCTGGCAGGACCTCGCACTGTATCTGATCGCGCGGTTTGTCGGTCTGAAGGAGGCAATGGAAGTCGCCAAGGTCTACATGCTGCAATGGCATGACATGGGGCAACAGCCATTCGCATCGCTCATGAGCCGCCGGCAGACCACGGATGCGGTGATCAACAGATGCCAGCACTGGCTGGCGATGAACTACAAGACTCACACGCCGGTCGCCGCGATGGTAGCACTTTCCGGCCTTCCGGAACGCTCCTTCATCCGGCGCTTCACCAAGGCCACAGGTATGACTCCCCTCGACTATGTGCATGCACTGCGTGTCGAGGAAGCCAAGCAGATGCTGGAGACCACCGACCTACCGATCGAAGCCGTCGCCAACGAAGTTGGCTACGAGGATGCGAGCTTCTTCGGTCGACTGTTCCGCTGTGAGACGAGCCTGACACCTCGGCACTATCGCCTGCGATTTGGCTCCTTGCACAGAACGCTGAAGCACAAATACGGGGACGTGCGTCGAAACTGATTGTTCTCCTGTGTTGAGCGAGTGGCTGCTTGGTGCCATCAGCGGTCATTGGTGTGCCTTGCTACCGCATTTATGTCACTTGGGGCCGGCCGTGCTCACCGCGCCGCGCGGCTAGCGCACCGTTCGGCGGACGGAGCATAGGGGGCGCCGGCACCTTGTGGGCGCACCTGCGGCACAAGGCGGCAAAGATTACGAAAATATAATAATCTCAATGCTGTTCGCCGGACCCGTTCGCTTCTATTTTTAGAAGGGATTATGCCGGATAAGGCGAAGCGATGAACAAGACAGCAAAGACGGCGCGAGCCGACACCACGCCCCGCGACGACGCGGCTCCCAACGTCACCTTCATTCCCGGTGCGGTGCAGAAGGTGAAGCGCAAGCGGCGCACGCGGTCCTGGCTTTGGCTGCCGGTCGTTTTCGCAGTTGCCGGTGCCGCCTACTACGGCTGGACGCGCTTCGGCGAGGAACCGGCAACGGCTGCCATGGTGACCGATGTGGTGACGCGCGGCGACATCGAAAACAGCGTCACCGCCGTCGGCACGCTCGATGCGGTCAAATCCGTCGATGCCGGCGCGCAGGTCTCCGGCCAGTTGAAGGCGCTGCATGTCGCGATCGGCGACAAGGTCACTCAAGATCAACTGGTCGCCGAGATCGACCCGGCAACGATCGAGAACCGCATCGAGATCGACCAGGCGGAGCTCGCCAATCTCCAGGCGCAACTCATCTCCAAGAAGGCGCAGCTGGTTCTGAAACAGGCCAATATCGACCGTCAGCGCAATCTCGTCGAAACCAAAAGCGTGGCGCAATCGACGCTCGATCAGGCGATCGCCGATCTCGCCGCGGCCGAAGCCGACGTCAACGCCATCGAAGCGCAGATCCGCAAGCAGCAGGCGACGCTTGCCGGCGACAAGGTCGATCTCGGCTACACCAAGATCTATGCGCCGATGACCGGCACCATCGTCGCCAACCCGGCGAAAGAAGGCCAGACGCTGAACGCCAACCAGACGACGCCAACCATCGTCACCATTGCCGACCTCTCGACCATGACGGTGAAGGCACAGGTTTCGGAAGCCGACGTTACGAGGCTGAAGGTCGGCATGGATGCCTATTTCACGCTGCTCGGCCAGCCGGGCAAACGTTTCGTCGGCAAGCTCCGGCAGATCCAGCCGATGCCCGACACCACCAACAACGTCGTGCTCTATTACGCCCTCTTCGACGTGCCCAATCCCGACGGCGAGCTGATGATGTCGATGAGCGCGCAGGTGTTCTTCGTGCAGGCCGCCGCCAAGGACGTGCTGATCGTGCCGAGCGCCGCGCTCAGCCACCCCGCCAAGGGTACAGGCGAAGCGGCCGGCCAAGGCAATGGCCAGGCGGGCGGCGCACGGGGAGAAAGCCGCAAGGCTGAAGTCACCGTCGTCACCGCCTCCGGCGCGCTCGAAACGCGGAACGTCGAAGTGGGTATCCGCAACCGCGTCAGCGCCGAGATCAAGAGCGGCCTCGAAGAGGGCGAGAAGATCGTGGTCAGCACCGGTTCCGGCAGCAGCGGCAACGCCCGGGACGGCCGCAGCCAGCGCGGCATGCGCATGCCGCCGATGTTCTGAGGTTGGCCATGTCCCCGCTCATCTCGCTCAAGCACGTCAGCAAGACCTATTTCAACGGCGATCTCGCCGTCGAGGTCCTGCACGGCCTCTCGCTCGATATCGAGGCGGGCGAGTTCGTGGCGATCGTCGGCCAGTCCGGCTCCGGCAAGTCGACGCTGATGAACATTCTCGGCTGTCTCGACCAGCCGACCGGCGGCGACTATCTGATCGACGGCGAAAGCGTCGCCGACCTCGACACCGATGAATTGGCGGCGCTGCGCCGCCGCACCTTCGGTTTCGTCTTCCAGAGCTACAACCTCATCCCGACGGCAAGCGCTCAGGAGAATGTCGAGGTGCCGGCGGTCTATGCGGGCATGTCGGCGCGCGATCGGCACGACCGCGCCGAGGCGCTGCTTGAAGCGCTGAAGCTCGGCGAGCGGCTCGACCATCGCCCGAACCAGCTCTCCGGCGGCCAGCAGCAGCGCGTCTCCATTGCGCGCGCGCTGATGAACGGCGGCCGGGTGATCCTCGCCGACGAGCCGACCGGCGCGCTCGACAGCCAGAGCGGCTCAGACGTCATGGCGCTCTTGCGCGACATGAACAACCAGGGCCACACGATCATCGTCATCACCCACTCGCGCGAGGTCGCCGAGCAGGCCGACCGGCTGATCGAGATCCATGACGGCCGCATTGTCGCCGATCGGGCCAAGAAGAGCCGCAGCAATGCCGAAGGCGCGGCAGCGCTTGCCCACCATGTCAGCGAAGGTTCAGCGGCGATCGCCGATGTCACCGAAGCGGTGAAGATGGCGTTCCGGGCGCTGAAGGCCAACCTCTTCCGCACCATCCTGACGCTGCTCGGCATCGTCATCGGTGTCGGTTCTGTCGTCGCGATGCTGGCGATCGGCACCGGCGCGCAGGATTCGGTCCTGAGCCGTATCTCCTCCATGGGCTCGGACCTGCTCGTCGTGCGCCCCAGCATGGCGAATTTTCGCGGCAGCGCCGGCGGCAGCAACGTGACGCTGGTACCGGCCGATGCCGATGCGATCCTCGAAGTGCCGAACGTCGCCTTCGCCGTGCCCGAGATGACGAGCTCCGTCACGCTTCGCCACGGTAACATCGACTACCAGACGACCGCCAACGGCACCGTGCCCCAGTTCACGACGGCAAAATCCTGGAAAATGGCGAGCGGCGAATTCATCAACCAGAACGACATGGACACCTACGCGCCGGTCGCCGTCCTCGGCCAGACGGTGGTGAAAACCCTCTTCCCCGATGGCGACAACCCGATCGGGCAATATGTGCTCGTCAACAAGATCCCCTTCCAGGTCATCGGCGTGATGACGGAAATGGGCGCGACGTCGTTCGGCAACGATCAGGACGACGTGGTGCTGGTGCCGCTGACGACGGGCAGCATCCGCCTCTTCGGCCAGCGCAACATCAGAACCATCACAGTGCAGGTGAAGGACGGCTCGGCGATCGACATCACCCAGCAGACGATCCAGGCGCTGCTCGACCAGCGCCACAAGCGCCAGGACACGCAGATCACCAACATGTCCTCGGTGCGCGAGGCCTTCACCGAGACCTCGAACACGCTGAAGCTGTTCTTAGGCTCCGTCGCCGCGATCTCGCTCTTGGTCGGCGGCATCGGCGTGATGAACATCATGCTCGTCTCGGTCAGCGAGCGCACCCGCGAGATCGGCGTCCGCATGGCAACCGGCGCCCGCCAGCGCGACATCCTGCTGCAGTTCATCATCGAAGCACTGGTCGTCTCGGCGATCGGCGGCGCGCTCGGCGTGCTGCTCGGGCTCGGCACCGGCGCGCTTGCCGGCCAGTTCGGCATGCCCGTTTCCTTCACCCTCGGCCCCGTGGCGCTCGCGTTTACCTGCGCCTTCCTCACCGGCCTCGCCTTCGGCTTCCTGCCCGCCCGCAACGCCTCACGCCTGCAGCCGGCCGTGGCGCTGAGTGCGGATTGAGCGGCGCGGCGCGCAGCCGTCAGCCGTGCCGTGGACAAAGCGAACGCCACCACGGAAGACAGCATCCGGGCGAAGGAGGGCGACCTCAGACACGCCTGACCTCGTTGTGACACATCTCGTCGCTGGACGATGGACAGGCCGCCTGTCACCACCCAGGATAGAACCAGCGTAAACCGGGGATGATTCGCGATGTGGAAGGCGTTTGCGGTTCTTTATGTGCTTGGCTTGGTTTTCGGCCTGGTAATCGCCGCCAACCTGCTGCTGAGTTCATGGGGGCAGATGGCGTTGGCCATTGTGATCCTGGGCGGCGTGAGCACGGCCATCGCAACGCTCGCGGCAATCGGCCTCGTCGCCTATGCCTTCAACCTGCAACTCCCGCCCTTCGGTCTCTGGCGACCGTACAGCTGGCTTCTCGGCATCCTGCTCGGCGGCCTGTCGTTGATCAGCGTGGTGCAATTCGTCACCCGGTTCGAAAGGAGCGATGATGTCACCAGCCTGCTCTGGCTTTCCCTGTCGCTTCTCGTCAATTATTTCAGCTGGCTCGGCGTCTGGCGTTACGGCCGCCGCGTGTCGGCCAATGCCTAGTGCGGCGGGATCTCGCGAACGTTCACAAGGCTCACTTACCAGGAGATGCGATTGGCGATGTGGAAAATCTTTGCTGTTCTGACGTGCGGGCTGACCGCAGCGGCCTTCATCTGGTTTGCGCTCATTGTCTCCGGGCAAGCGCCAGGCGAAATCAACGTGATGGACCTGATCAGCCTGGTCATATCGGTGCCGGCAAGCATCGGCATCGTCTGCTACGCCTATGGTAAAGACATTCTGCCGCCAGCCTTCTGGGCACCTTTCGCAAAAGTCCTCACCTTCTGGACCGCGCTCTATCTCGTCGGCACGGCCTGGATGGTCCTCTCCCTCGGCATCGCCAATTCTGCCTGGAGCGAGCTGGCCGCAATGGCGGCGCTCTACGCGATCTCGCTGGTCTTTACCTATTTCGGCTGGCTTGGCGTCTGGCGCTATGCCCAGCGCGTGAAGCTGCGGCCTGCTGGCGCGAACTAGCGTACGAGCAGCGACGCTGTTGCCGATCGAGGTGTGGGGCGCGCCCATGCGCCTCCCTGCACAACAGCAGAGCAAGCGTCGTCAAGGGTTGCCGATGGTCACCCGGCGTAAGCGAAGTAGACTTTGCCGCGAGCGGGATCAACGATCGTGACACTTCCGCCCTTCCCGTAGGAATAAAACGATCCGCCTGACTGGATCGCCTTGTTGGCGTCGTCAGTCCGCCCCTCTTCAATCGGGATCGAGAAGCCGTACTTTTCCAGGTATTCCTCCAAGTTAGGAGGATGGCGCAGGGGAAGCTCCACCGCCATCATCTCCGGTTCGTCATCGTAGGGATGCCATTCGTCCCTCCTGTCGTCGACCGGTGTTGCCCGCCACGCTCCTTTTTCGCCCGAAAGCACATCGCCGAGCCCGTTGCCCTGTTTTCGCGCCCAGTCTGCGCTCTCGTCGGTCAACCGATAGACAACGAAACCGGTCTCATTGTCGCCGGGCATGAAGCCGACACCGAACAGTTCCTCGAGACGGTATTCGACTTCCGCGACTTCGAGCGGCTCAGGCACGCGTGCGAGAAGGTGGTTTCGCTCGGCAATCTTGCTGGAAATGTAGGGCGACAGGATCGCCAGCAGACCCACAGCAATGATCAGACGTCGGCGATACACCTGATCGGGACGCGTCCGCCGCCAAAGGCGCCTGAGGCCGAGAAAGAAGAGGACGACGGCGGCGATCGCCAGCAAGGCGCAAACGGCAAGCACGGCCAACACGAAGGCTGCGAAATTCATACGGGCTCACGCGAAAACATGATTGAAAACTGCCGGCGTCCCGGCAACTTGAACGGTACTGCGATTACTCAAACGCCTTGGTGGCTTTCTTGTGATCTCCGCTATCTGACGTTGAGCCGCCTGGCAACGCCACGACACAAGCACGCAAGGCCGCTGCTCCCGCTCATGATCCGCAGATTGAGGCAGAACTTGACCGCGTCCCGTTGCCGATCGACAAAGCGCATTGCATGAGGCGACTGTAGTCGCGCCCGCCAATCGTCACAGGCAACCACACAAGAGGCTCAGTTGCTCAACCTCATCCTCTACAGCGACCAGATCCACCCCGACTGCTCGGCGATCGACCTCAGGCTCGTGGACTTGCTGAAGGCCGGTGGCCGCGGAAACCGCATCGCCTATGTCGCCTCCGGCCCGGAACCGGACCGCGGCTTCTTCCTCGCCGCCCGGTCCTACTACGGCCGCTACGGCCTCGATCTGGCGCTGTTCTTCGATCTCGACGAGCCGCATTCGCCAGGCGACGTCGCGGCGCTTTTCGCCTGCGACGCCATTCATCTTTCAGGCGGGCATACCGGCGAATTTCTCGAACGGCTGAAGCAAAGCCGCATGCTCGGCCCGATCCGAGACTGGGCGCTCTCCGGCGGCATTCTCATCGGCGTCAGCGCCGGCGCCATTCTCATGGCCCCGACGATCGCGACCGATGCGCTGTTTATCGGCCTGAGGCCCGAGGACATAGCGGACGGCGACGCGCTCGATCTGGTGCCGTTCGAGTTCTTCCCGCATCTCAACGACGCCGCCGCCTACCTGCCCGCGCTCTTGCGCTACAGCACGCATACGGCACGGCCGATCATCGCCTGTAACGATAGCGCCGGCATCGTCGTCACAGGCGGGCAGATCGAATGTTTTGGAGATCCCGTGTGGATCGCCGCTGGAACCGTGCAGACAACGGGCGATATCAGGCTCGACGGATTCTCGATATCCAGGGCGTGAGATATGACAGATCCCGCGACCCTCTCATACCGAAGGCAACCTCCGATGCGCGAGCGCGACGAACTGCGGGCTATCGTCCTCAAGAGCCCGCTCCTTTCTCCGATCCTCGGAAACTGGGAGAAGATTGCACTGCCGGATGGCTGGCTGGTGGCCGGGGCAATCGCGCAAACTGTCTGGAACCACGCTTTCGGATTGCCGCCCACGCACGGCATCAGCGATATCGACATCGTCTATTTCAACGGTGACGACCTTTCCGAAGAGGCGGAGGCCGCGCACGCCGCCCGGATCGGAAGCCTGTTTGCTGGCTTGCCCATCCGGATCGATGTCAAAAACGAGGCGCGTGTCTATCTCTGGTATCGGGAGAAATTCGGCAGCCCGATCAAGCCCTATAGCTCGATGGAAGAGGCCATCGCGACATTCCCGACCACGGCAACCGCCGTTGGCATTCGCCCGGCCGGCGACGGGCTCGACATTTGCGCGCCCTTCGGCCTTGGCGACCTGCTGGCTCCCACCGTGCGGGCCAACAAGAGCCAGATCACGCGTGAGATATACGAGCGGAAGGTCAATCGCTGGCGCGCTCTTTGGCCGGGCCTCACCATCGAAAGCTGGGATTAGCGTCGGATTGAGCCAAGGCTTTCACGCGTTTGGCCGGCGCCCCTCGCCCCACCGCGTCAAGAGGCGAAATCGTCGCCCATACCTGCAGCGCCTACATCGCCCCTGCCCGCACAGCTTCGGCATGCCGTGTGGGCATTGCGCTTTCTCGCGCCCACACCGGGGCTGCCTTGCGCCTTCCAAGCTGCGCCTCGGCTTGTGTGATGCCGATGTCGGCGAGACGCTCGGCGTCGAGTTCACGCAACTGCTGCAACTGCCAGTACCGCGAGCGCGGCGAGGAGACGAGATAGAGACCGATTTCCCTGAACATGTCGAACACCCATGGTTTGTTTCTCACCATGGGCACAGTCTGCGCCTCGACTTTGCATAAAAGAAGCTTAGCATTCATATTCAAAGCATAAGAAAAACTTTGATATGAGCGCCCTGAACCTCGACTATCTCAAAACCTTCGCGCTGGTGGCCGAACTCGGCAGCTTCTCGGCGGCCGCCGAGCGGCTGGGGCTGACCCAGCCTGCGATCAGCCTGCAGGTGCGGGCGCTGGAAAAACAGCTCGGCGTGCGCCTGGTCGAGCGCGTCGGCCGCACGGCAAGGCCAAGTGCCGCCGGCGAGGAACTGCTTGCCCATGCCGGCCGCATCGAGGCTGCAACCAGCCAGGCCATCGAAGCGGTGGCGCGTCATGCCAAGGGCGTTCTTGGCCGCGTGCGGCTCGGCACCGGCGCCACCCCTTGCGCCTTCCTGCTGCCGCCGCTGCTCGCCGATCTCAAGCGCCGCTTCCCCGACCTCGATATCACGGTCACGACCGGCAACAGCGCCGACATCGTTCGGGCGGTCGACGACAACCTGCTCGATATCGGGCTGGTCACCCTGCCCGTCACCGGCCGTATCTTCGATGTCGCGCCGCTCTTCGACGAACGCTTCGTCGCAATCGCCCCTCTGGGAACCGATCTCCCCGAGAGCGTGACCGCAAAAACCCTGGCGAAGTACCCGATGATCCTCTACGAACCGGGCGCCAACACCCGCCGGATCACCGATGAATGGCTGGTGTCGGGCGGCACCGACGTCAAACCGCTGATGTCGTTCGGCAGCGTCGATGCGATCAAGGAAATGGTCGCCGCCGGCCTGGGTGCTGCCCTCGTTCCGGAGATCGCGCTGCGCGCCGGGGATCGCGAACGGCTGGAGGTGCGGCAGGTTACGCCGCCCTTCTCACGCCGCTCCGCCCTCGTGCTTCGCCGCGACAAGCGGCTCGACCGGGCGCTGCGCGAAACGCTGGCCGCCTTGAGGACGCTGGAGAACCTGGACGAGGACTAGTGAGAGTTGGACAGGTCACGGAGACCGCCAGTCCCTATCGACACCGCCTCTCGGGGACGGCACTGTTCGAGATCACGCATTGCGTGCAGGTCCTGCAAGAGTTTGAAGCCCACGTAGTCGCGGCGCGAAAACTGCCAGCGGTAGTAGCAGTCCCAATAGCTCATCACCCGATCACACGTGAGCTTATAAAACACCGGGTTCGCCCTGATAAATGCCGAGACGACGTCCCGCTCCAGGTCGGGTAGAGCCGCGTGGATATCCCGGATGATTTCGACGACGTATTCGCCGATCAGCGCGATGACGAACGGAATGGACCAGGGCTTGTTGATGTGAAGGATTTCTCGCAGAGCGGCCTGCCGCTGAAAGCCGTCCGTGCTGCGGGTGAGCAAGCAAAGGGCCACCTGGCGCTCAATCAGGCTCAGCCCCGGAAACTCCGGCCTTACCGATGGATGAACCCGGCCGGGTATACGCAAGGTCTCTCCGAGAACGTTGACCGAAAACTCGCTGTAAACATAGTCGGAACTCAGCTTGAGTGCCGCAACAGCGTTCACGGACTGGCCGCGAAGTGCCGTGGGGAAAGCCTGAGGAAATGTCCGTTCAACCATCAATCAGTTTCCGAACTACAAATGCCGCACCTCGGCCGGTGTCTCGCCCCAGTTGTCGTTCAGCCCATCGCAATAGGTCACGGGGGCTGAGACCAGTTCGTCGATATCGACGCCATCGAGGCAGGCGACGTTGATGTTGTAGTAGGTGTGGTTGGTCATGTTGGGCGCGTCGATCCGCTCGAATGGCCTGACGCCGCACTGGCTGCAGAAGAAATGATGGGCGACCGGGTTACGGCCGCGATAGTCCGTCAACGCCTCCTCGCCGGCGATCAGCCGGAAAGCCTCGGGCTTCACCACCACCGACCAGAGCCGCATCTTCAAGCAGATGGTGCAATTGCATTTCCCGGTGCCGGCGCTGATGTCCATGTCCGCCTCGATGCGCACCGCGCCGCAGTGGCAGCTCCCCCGATAGGTCCTCAGCATCCCGTTCCTCCCTGCCCCTTTTGTCGGCCGCGACTATGCCACCGGCCCCGCCGGTTGAAAATCGTCGTCCCTCAACCGTCTTCCGAATTGAGTGGGCGGAAATCGGGTGGGCGCTGCCGTCCGCCGGCAGTAGTCAAGGCGCCTCAACCAAAGAGGAGAAAGTCCATGACTATGCTGCAAGACAAGATCGTTATCGTCACCGGTGCCTCCTCGGGCATCGGCCGCGCGGTCGCCAAGCTCTTCGCCGCCGAGGGTGCGAAGATCGTCGCCAATGCCCGCGGCGAAGCGCAGCTTATGGCCGTTGTCGAAGCGATCCGCGAGGATGGCGGCGAAGCGATCGCCGTCAGCGGCGACGTCACCGAGGAAGCCACCCATATCCGGCTGGTGGAAGCGGCGCTGAAACAGTTCGGCGGCCTCGACATCGCCGTCAACAATGCCGGCGCCGTCAACGTCATGAAGCCGGTCGCCGAGATCATCGCTTCGGAATGGCAGCATTCGCTTGCCACCAACCTCACCTCCGCCTTCCTCGGCGCCCGCCACCAGATCCCGGCGATGCTTGCGCGTGGCGGCGGATCGCTGGTCTTCACCTCCACCTTCGTCGGCACCAGCGTCGGCATCCCCGGCATGGCCGCCTATGGTGCGGCGAAGGCCGGGCTGATGGGCCTCGTCAAGGGCATCACTGCCGACTATGGCGCAAAGGGCATCCGCGCCAACGCCCTGCTCCCGGGTGGCGTCGATACGCCGGCGGGCGGCAGCGCCGAGCAGAAGGAATGGGCCGCCGGCCTGCACGCGATGAAGCGCATCGCCCGGCCGGAGGAAATTGCGCAAGCCGCCCTCTTCCTCTCCGGCCCGATGGCAAGCTTCGTCTCCGGCGCGGCGCTGTTTGCCGATGGCGGCAATGCTGCGGTGAAGTGATCGTCGCGACAGTCTTGTGCGTCGGGACACGTTGCCCCGGCGCGAACCAAGCGCGCGGCCGTGTGTCCCGGAGCGACGCTACCCCAGCGGTATCTCCGTCGTCTCCTTCCCCGTGCGGATCACGAACGCCGTGTAATAGCGCGCAACGTTGCTCTCTTCGCGAAACAGCCGCTCGGTCAGGGCGTCGAGCTCATCCATGTCCTTCAGTCGCAGCATCAAAAGTGCGTCGGTCTCGCCGCTGACGCTATAGGCCTGGACTACCGCCGGCTCCTTGGCGGCCGTGTCGAGGAAGCGGCGCACGAATTGTTCGCCGTGGCGCTCGAGCTCCACAGTAATGATCGCCTTCATGGTCCGCCCGGCCTTTGCCGGATTGAGGACAGCGACGACCCGGTCGATGACGCCGGTCTGGTGAAGTCGCCTTATGCGGCGCAGGCAGCTCGATGGCGACAGGCCGACTTCAGCCGCGAGATCGGCATTGGTGCGCGAGGCATCCTCCTGCAGTAGCCTCAGAAGCTTGCTGTCGATCTTGTCCATCTCCGTCCCCCGTTGCAGCCATTTGCAATTTTATTGCATGAAAGTGCATATTTTGACCACAACTGCGAAGGGCCTCGCGCTAGTCCTTGGACAACACATTCAAGGAGACACCGTCATGGCCGTTCACATCATTTTCTACCGCAAGACGCTCGCCACACTCGAAGTCTACTTTGACCTGGTGCGCATCATCGTGCCGGTCACGATCGTTACCCATGTGCTGCAGGAACTCGGCGTGATCCGCGCGGTCGCACCCGCCTTCGAGCCGCTGATGACACTCGTCGGGCTGCCGCCAGAGCTCGCCTTCGCCTGGCTGACCGGCCTGCTTGTCGGCATCTGGGGCGCCGTCGTCGTCGTCTTCGCGCTGGTCCCGGTCTCGGAGCTGACGACTGCCGACATGACCGTCTTTTCGGCATTGATGCTGGTGGCGCATGCCATCCCGATCGAGCAACGCATCATCCAGAAGGCCGGGCCGAGCTTCCTCGTCACCGGAGCACTCAGGATCGGCGGCGGGCTCGTCTTCGCGGCATTGCTACACCAGGTCTTCGCGGTAACCGGCTGGCTTGCCACGCCGCTGAATCCCACATGGATACCGGTCAACGAGGGCTCCGGCTGGCTCGCCTTCGGCTTGAGCACGCTGAAGACGCTCGCCACCATGCTCGTGGTGCTGCTCGCCCTGAGCTGGACGATCGAGATTCTGAAGCTCGTCGGCATCCTCGGCTGGCTGAACCGGGGCATGGCGCCATTCTTCCGTCTCGCCGGCATAAAGCCTGAAACGGTGCCCTTTGCCGCCGTCGGCGTGCTCCTCGGGATCTCCTACGGCGGTGCGCTGCTGATCCGCGAGGCGCGTGAGGCCAAGGTGGAGCCGCGCCAGGTCTTCCTCGCCTGCGTCTTCATGGGCTTTGGCCACAGCCTGATCGAGGACACATTGGTGGTCGTCGCCCTCGGTGCGGATTTCACCAGCGTGTTCTTCGGCCGCCTGCTCTTTGCCATTGCGGCAACAGCCATCGTCGCGCGGGTCATCGCCTCGGCGCCGGACGCGGTGTTCTTCCGGTCCTTCTTCCGCAGGGAAGGCGTCAGGTTGGCGCCGTCGGAAGCAGGCTAGCGGTGAAGCAAGTCCAGGAAAAGTGTGAAACGGTTTTCCTGGAATTGCGTCACTTTGAAATTGCGGTATCGCAAATGCCACCAGCGGCACGGGCCGCCCCTCGATCGATCCCGAGGAGGGCCGGAGGACAGCTTTTGATCCGAGGAGGTCGTTCCTGATGACGAACTTGGATGTCCTGAATACACTTGAAAGCTGCCATCAGGCTCATTTGAGACCATCCAGCGTCAACGCGATGATGCGTACGTAGTCGCGAGTGGTCGAGTTGAGGGCCTTGGCGTCACGCGCCGCAACTGAAAGCAACTCAAACATGCGCGCGCCTGCGAGAGGCTTGAAAAGGAGGCTTTTGGCGCGAACCTCACTGAAGACGTCGATGGGTGTGAGAATGCTGACGCCGCCACCCTCAGCGACCATCGCCTTCAGAATAGTCACGGAGTTGGTCACTACCGCTCTGATTGGTGGCCTACGGGAGCGCTCCAGCATTTCGTCCACGACCGGCCCCATTGTCAGAGTGTTGTCAACAAGGATCAAAGGATACTCAAGCAGATCCTCGAGATGCAGCTCTGCGCGGCTCGCCAGTGGATGGTCCGGCCGCATGACCGCGCCTCGTTGCACACGCACCTCATGCATCAGCTTAAGGCCGATGTCTTGCGGCGCATTGAAGGTGATGGCGAGGTCGATCTCGTTGGCCATCAGCCGAGCGGTCAACTCGGCGGTGCTGCCGACGATCGCGCGAAGCGATGCGTCAGGATGACGCAACTGCAATTCGCTGAACGTCCGCGGCAGGAATTCCGCGGCCAGGCACTCCATCAAGCCGATGCGCATTTGGTGGCCGCCCGTCCCTTTTAAGTGTTCGACGGAAGCCAAAGTCCGTTGGTTGTCGCGCTGCCATTCCCTGACCTGCTCGACGATGATTTTTCCAGCTTCTGTCAACCGCATGCCGCGAGGCAACCGCTCGAAAAGCTGTGTGCCAAGCTCGGCTTCGAGATTGAGGATTTGGCGGTTAACTGCCGATGGGGCCGAGTTGACGCGTTCGGCAGCGCGACGGATTGAACCGTAGCGCGCTACCATTTCGAGCACCTTGGCTGCCTGCGTGATTAGGGGCATCGGCACGATCCACCTGACTGTCCTATTTTTGCGAACATTATGCACGAGTCTATGCGCTTGTCGTCACTCCTGGTGCGTGTAGCTTTGGCTCCATGACAAAAGACCTTCCCGTCACAGCAGATAAGTAGGTGCCAAGCTGACCCTTCAACGCCGGCACCAGAATCCGTGCCTGCGTCTGAACTTCCGACGATAACAGGAGGGCGCCCTCGACTGGCGCGATGTATGCAAATGAACAGCCCCGCAAAAGCAAAACAACACACCGCGCTGTGCGCCCTGCCCAAGGCAGAGGTACATGTCCATCTCGAGGGGACTTTCGATCCCTCCACCTTTGAGAAATGGGCGGCTGAAGCAGGCGTGGCGATGCCGAGGCCGCGCGAACGCTTGCTGGAATTCGGTGGGCTTGCTGACTTCCTGCATTTTCTCGACTGGGCGTGCGGTCTTGCAAACACAGCGGACCGATTGTCCGAGCTGGCCTATGCCTTCTGCCAGCGCCTCGCTGCCGACGGCACTGGCTATGCCGATGTCATTATCAATCCGACCCACTGGAGTGCGTGGCACGGGCGAACCAGGGCCATGATCGAAGCCCTCGATGCTGGCTTCACCGCAGCGGAACAGGATGGCCTCCCGACGGCGAGGCTTTGCATCAGCTTGCTACGCACCCAGACAGCGGATGAAGCCGCCGAAATGGTTGACCAGCTCGTTGAATGGTGCCACCCGCGCGTGGCAGCTCTATCGATCGACGGCAATGAGGCTGCCGCCGGGCGCACCGGTCCGCGCTTTGCTGACGCCTTCCGCCGCGCGGGTGCCGCTGGATTGCGGCGCACCGTTCATGCCGGCGAATCGAGCGGACCCGAGGGTGTGCGCGACGCCATCGAACTTCTTGGCGCAGACCGGATTGATCATGGTGTGCGCGCAATCGAAGACGAGAGAGTCGTGGCTCTGCTTGCGGAGCGCGGCATACCGCTCGGAATCTGTCCGACTTCCAATCTGACGCTCAACGTCTACCCATCGATGGATGCCCATCCAATCGAGCGGCTCCGCAAAGCCGGAGTGCGTGTCTCGGTGAACACTGATGATCCGAGCCTTCTCGCAACAAACTTGCCGTCGGAATATGAACTGGCCCGCTCCACCTTCGGCTGGACGGACGCAATCGTGCGCGAAGTGGCTCGGACGTCGATCGACGCGAGCTTCGCGGATGCCGACACCAAGGCGCTGCTGAAGTCTCAGCTTTCGCTTTGGCCATCGGATTGAATTGGTATCTGCTGCGGACTGTGTTTGCTCAATTCAGGTCTCAGGTAAGCGATTTCGAGACAACCGGACATTCAATTCAGCGCAACGCAGGTCAGGAAGTGGCGCAAAGCTGTCGCTGGAACATGCCCCCCGTTTGCGGCACAACCGCGTAAAACTGAAGCAATTCCTGGAAAAGCGTGCAGCGGCTTTGCGCCCGGAATGCGTCACGTCAAACCAGGATCGCGGCGGCGTGGCTGACGCCTCCGGTTTACTCCGCGGCGACCTCGGCAGGCACGCCCGCCTGCCCCGCCATCCGCCCAAACGCCGCGCGGTAGGCGGCGGGTGTCGTCGAAAGCTGCTGGCGGAAGTGGTGGCGCAAGGTCTGGGTCGAGCCGAAGCCGGAAGCTTCGGCCACCTGCTCCATGCCAAGTGCGGTTTCCTCCAGCAATTGCCGGGCGCGGGAAAGCCGCTCGGTCAAAAGCCAGCGCGCCGGCGTCGTGCCGGTCGCCGCCTCGAAGCGGCGCAGGAAGGTGCGCTCGCTCATGCCCGCCGCCTTCGCCAGCACCGCGATCGAGAAATCCTCACCCAGCCGTTCGCGCATGCGGTCGAGCAAGGGCCCGAGCCGGGCGCTTTCATGCACATCCGGCACCGCCCGCTCGATGAATTGTGCCTGGCCGCCGTCGCGGTGCGGCGGCACGACCAGGCGGCGGGCCACGCGGTTGGCCGCCTCGCTACCGAAATCGCGGCGGATCAGATGCAGGCAGAGGTCGATGCCGGCGGCACTGCCGGCAGACGTCAGCACCTGCCCGCCATCGACATAGAGCACATCGGGCACCACCTCGATATCAGGGTAGAGTGCCTTCAGTTTTTCCGTATAGCGCCAGTGGGTCGTAGCCCTCCGGCCCGAAAGCAGGCCTGCCGCCGCCAGCACGAAGACGCCGGAACAGATGGAAAGGACGCGGGCGCCGCGCTGATGCGCATCCCGCAGCGCCTGGCAGACCGCCTCCGGCACAGGTTGGTCGGCTCCGCGCCAACCCGGCACGATGATCGTGCCGGCCTCGGCCAGAAGCTCGATGCCGCCATCGGCCACAAAGCGCACGCCGCCGGTTGCCCGGAGCTCGCCGGGATCGACCGAGGCGACGGCGAAGCGATACCAGTCCTCGCCCATTTCCGGCCGCGGCAGGCCGAACATCTCGACTGCGACGCCGAATTCGAAGGTGCAGAGCCCGTCATAGGCAAGCGCCACGACGAGCGGGTTTTGGAGCGATTGGGCAGCGGAAAACGACTTTGGCATGATCTTGAGCATATATGGCAATGTTGCCAACTGCCAGCCCTCATCGGGCGCTGCTACATATCTCTTCGTCAACCCGCACGAACCCGAGGAGATCCCCGATGAGCTATGTCACCGAAACCCCTGCTGCCTCCCCCGAGATCGCCATTGCCCATTTCGCCCGGCGCCTCAGCGTCGAGACCGATTGCGCCGACGTCGCCCATGCGCTGAAGAGCGGGGAGCAGGATTTTGTGCTCTTGCATGTGGTCGGCTCGGATGCGGCTTACGCCCGCCGCCACGTGCCGGGCGCGATCCATCTGCCCCACCGCGAGATCCGCGCCGAGCGCATGGCCGAGTGGCCCGAAGATACCATCTTCGTCGCCTACTGCGCCGGCCCGCATTGCAACGGTGCGGATCAGGCCGCACTCAAGCTCGCGCGGCTCGGCCGCCCCGTGAAGATCATGATCGGCGGCATCACCGGCTGGGAAGATGAAGGCTTCGCCTTCGCCACCGGCGCAGCACCGGGTGAAGCGCAGGCCCTGCTCGCCGCCTGAGCGCCGGTCAGCGCGCACCCCTGCGGCGTGCGTCTTGTTCAAGATCGCTACGGCACTTTGAACCGCTGGATTATTGTCCCTAAATGGATTGCGATCCAAGGTATCTGCAGCAAGGCCGGCGTCCCCGCCGGCCTTCAGTAACCCACACCTAACAGGTCACCCCTTTGCACGAGATGTCGAGATGAACGCATCACCCCTCACCGTCCGCCCCTTCGAACGCCACGACGTGACCGATGTGCTGGGGCTGATGCGCGGCCTTGCAATCTTCGAAGGTTACATCGACAAATTTTTCGTGACCGAAGCGGATCTCATCGAACACGGGCTTGGCGATAACCCGCGCTTCGGCGTGCTCGTCGCGGATCTCGGCGGTCGTGCAGTCGGCATCGCCGTACACTATGTTATCCCCTGGACCTACGATCTGAAGCCGACGCTGGTGCTGAAGGAACTTTTCGTTGATGAAACAGCACGTTCCTCGGGCGCAGGCGCCGCATTGATCGCAGCTTTGAAGCGACTCGCCGCCAGCATCGGCGCGCCGCGCATCAACTGGACCGTGCTTGCGACCAACGACGCCGCCAAGCGCTTTTACCGACGCGAAGGCGGCAGCCACGATGCGATCTGGGAACCCTGGACGATGCCGGTGGAGATCACCGCGGATGGCGGCGAGTGCTAGCTATCAGCCTGGCCATGGGCCGCAAAAATGGCATCTAACCCCGGCAAAGCCTTTCTAATCCGCTTGGGCAGGCCGCCGCGCGGCCCTGCGTAGCTCTAATTGACTACTCAAATGCCCCTTAAATTTGATTGATTTCAAACCCCGCATTTGTCAAACTGCACCTGTAATTGCACACCGCAAACATACAATCTCCGGAAGAGTGGTATGGTTGCGTTTTTATTGCCGTGCAGTTGCTTTATTTATTTTTATTGCGCGCTTGAGCCTCCGTTCCCCGCGGAGGCTCAATTCATTTGAGGAACAGGCAAAGAGAAAAGGCCCCGACCATTTCCGGTCGGGGCCCTTATATTGACTGCAGTAGGGGCGCTTCAGAGGCTACGCCCCCTCAATGCCCGCCGAGCACCAGCGTCTGCACCGGCAGCATCAGGGCCTGCATGCGCAGGATCATCGCGTGCACGAGGCCCAACGCATCGACCACGTGCAGGTAGACCCAGCGTCCGGTGCTGATGCCGGGTGACTCCAGTTCGTCGTGGTTGTTGGTATAGGCGTTGGCGATGCAACTGCTGCCGGGCGGAACATCGTCAAGCACGCCGGGATAAAGCGGCTCCATGACGATCGTCAGCGTGCCCGGCTGCGAGATCTGGGTGACGTCGATGAGCTGGTCGCTCGCCCTCACCTGGCCGGAGGCGATCACCTCCTGCACGTCGGTGACCACAAGGGGAATGATGGTGAAGGGCTTGCCGATGCAGGTGGCCTCGCCGATCATTCCGACCTTCATCACTTGCGCCTCGATCTGCCCGAAGCCGGCAACAAGCCGCGCCCGGCCGGCATCTTCAGGGACGAGAACGCCCGCTGGCCGCAGAAGCGGATTGACGACCTCGCCGACCCGGAGTGCGAACTGCTGCACCCTGCCGGCCACACCGGCGCGGACCGTCGTCTTGTCGATATCGATCTCCGCCTCCTTCAGGGCCGCTTCGGCGCTCGCCTTTTGCGAAGGCAGCAGTGAAGCGAGCTTGGTCTCCAGTGTCTGCTTGTTGGAAAGGACAGCGGTGAGTGCGCCCTTGCGCCCTTCGAGGTTGACCTGCCGGCGCTCGATCTCGCGCCGTGCCACGACATTGGGGTTCAGCTTGTTGAGTTCGACTTGGGTATCGTACTCGTCCTGGGCCTGTTGCACGGCCGCCTGGGCTTCCACGATCGCGCCATCGGCGGCGACCAGCTCGGTGCGAGCGACGCTGATCTCGGCATCGACCTCGGCGATCTGGCGGCGGGCAACCTCGGCGGCAGCTTCCTGTTGGGAGCTGTCGAGCTTGAACAATGGCTGGCCGGCCTCCACCTTCTCGAAGCGCGTCGCATAGATCTCCGAAACACGCCCGCCGGCTTCCGGCAGGATTGCGACCGTGCGGAACGCCGCGGTGACGTTCTTCGTCGACGGATGGAAGTAGAAGATCAGCGTGATCAGGGAGATCGTCAGGATGATGCAGGCGGTGATGCCCCAGCGCAGCTCGAACCAGACGGAATAGAGCGTGATCTCCCGCCCGAACCTTTTGCCCTGGACATAGCGGCGGAAGAGATAGTCAGGAAGGATCGTCAGCATCGAGCAAAGCATGAATTCGAACATGGCTCAGGCCTTCCCTTCCATCGACGGCTGATCTGCAGGCGCGGCTGGATGGCTCGCCACCGGCTCGAGCTCGGCCGGTACCGGTTCAGTTGATGCATCCACCTTGCCGGCGATCCTCTCCAGAGAGCGGGAGATCGACGAGAGCGGCGATGAAAAATCCGGCAGGTCGATCAGCGCCAGGATCAGCGCCGCGATCCAGAAGATGTTGTTGTGCGTAAGCAGCGAGATCAGCCCCAGTACCGCCACCAGCTCGTATTGTACCTTGTGGCTCTTGTGCGCCATGGTTTCCGGCAGCGAATGCAGCCTGAGATAGAACGTGCCGAGGGCGAAGATCGCCAGGATCATGAAGATGACGACGACGTTGAACAGGACGTCGCTTTGTCCCGGCGCCGTGATGAATGCCGGCAAATGATGGATTGCAGTGGGATGGATGGCCTCGGACATCACGCCTCCATAAAACGGACTGAACCACGAGAATCGTACATTAACACACCCCCAGAAAACACAAGTAAAACCTTGCACCTCAGCCGCAACTTGACCTTGCGGCGCTCGACGCCCTATCAGATCAACGCTCTAGCACTTTGAAATGCCGGAGGTTTCGAGCAGGATCTTGGGCAGCATGCTGTTCCCAAGGTAACGGCAAACGATGCCCGCTCGCCCTATCGCGCCCGCGGACACCCGTACCAAACCACCCATCGCCCCAAGGAGACCGACATGGCTCAGAATATCTACGACAAGCCGGAGTTCTTCGAAGGCTACAGCCAGCTTGGACGCTCGCTGCACGGGCTTGCAGGTGCTGCCGAATGGCCGGCGATTCGCGCGCTGCTACCAGATCTATCCGGCAAGCGCGTCATCGATCTCGGCTGCGGCTTCGGCTGGTTTTCGCGTTATGCCCGCGAGGCGGGTGCGGTCCAGGTGCTCGGGCTTGATCTCTCCGAGAAGATGATCGCCCGCGCCAGGGCCGACACGCCCGATCCGGCGATCGAATACCGGATCGCCGACCTCGACCAGCTCGACCTTCCCGAAGAGAGCTTCGACTTCGCCTACAGCTCGCTCGCCTTCCACTATGTCGAGGATTTCGGCCGGCTGGTCGCCACCATCCACCGGGCGCTCGTTCCCGGCGCGCATTTCGTCTTCACCATCGAGCACCCGATCTACATGGCGTCGCTCAATCCCGGCTGGCGGCTTGAGAACGGCGAGCGCACCTGGCCGGTCGATCACTATTCGGCCGAGGGACCGCGCACCACCGACTGGCTGGCGAAGGGCGTGATCAAGCACCACCGCACGACAGGCACCACGCTCAACACGCTGATGGCAACGGGGTTCACCATCCGCCACGTAGAGGAGTGGCGGCCGACGGAGGCGCAGATCGCCGAAATCCCGGCACTCGCCGAAGAAGTCGATCGCCCGATGATCCTGATCGTGAAGGTTGAGAAGTAGGTAGCCACTTTGGTCCACCCTCGCGTCACGAGCCTGAGAGGAATGTTTCCATCGCCGCGCTGCGGCACGCATGGGTGACCCCGATCACGGCCGCTTCGCGACGGGAAACATTCGCTTTGCTCCAATAGGCCTGTCCGGATTTGACGCTCGGCCTGGACGTCGTCTCCAACATCTCAGGGAGGGTTTTGTTCACGCACCCCAGGACGAGCGCACGTACCGCCTGAATGCCGCATTCAGCGCCGTGTGCGTTCAGGCGGCTTTGGGGCATTTCCTTGAGCTGTTGATCCACACCCCTCAGCAGGAAGGCGGTTTCGTCACGTGGGAACGCATTCGCCGAGAGCACCTTTTGCAGCCGGGCCCGTTCCGCCGTGTAGCTGATCTTGGGACAGGACGGCGCGGCTTCGGCAGCCGGTGCACTGAAACCGGCAAGCATGAAGGCCATGGCATAAAGGCAGCCCAAGCGCTGATGTCTCGTCATCTGGATCCCCGACTCCCTGAAATGAGACGGGAACATAGAGATCAGAGCGCCATCCAGAAAGTGCAATTCTGCAGCACTGCACGCCTTTGCCGACGCGCAGCGCTGTCGCCCTTTCGGAGTTGCCGCATGTTTGCCCTCCGGTCGGCTGGAAGCGGCAAAGAACCCCTCAGCCCTTCTCCTTCAGCGTCTCCTTCTGGGTGATCAGCCGGGCGCTGTGCTGGCCGCTGAGATAGGTCCAGAACCAGCTCCAGGCGACCGCGAAGCGGCTGCGGGTGCCGATCAGGAAGTAAATGTGGGCGATGCCCCAGATCCACCAGGCAAGCGCGCCCTTCAGTTTGAACCGGCCGAAATCGATGATCGCGGCGCGGCGGCCGATGGTGGCGAGGCTGCCCTGGTGGCGGTAGCGGAAATCGGCGGGCGGTTTGTCGCCGGCAAGCCGCGCGCGGATGACGTCGGCCACATAGGCGCCCTGCTGCTTGGCTGCGGGTGCAATGCCCGGCACCGGCTTGCCGCCGTCATAGGTGACGGCGGCGGTGTCGCCGATCACGAAGACTTCGGGATGATCGGGCGCAGTGAGATCGGCGCCGACGATCGCCCGGCCAGCGCGGTCAGCAGTGATATCAAGCCAGCGGGCGGCGGGTGACGCCTGCACGCCAGCGGCCCAGACGAGCGTGCGGCTGGCGACGAATTCCTCGCCGATCATCACGCCCTCTTCGGTGCAGGATGTCACCGGCGTGCCGGTGCGAACCTCGACGCCGAGGCGCTCCAGCTCCTTGACCGCATAGGCCGAGAGATCCTCGCTGAAGGCAGCGAGAATGCGCGGACCCGCCTCGACCAGGAGCACGCGCGTTTGCCGCGTATCGATGCGGCGAAATTCATCCGGAAGCGTGCGATGCGCCATCTCGGCGATAATGCCGGCAAGCTCGACGCCTGTCGGGCCGGCACCGATGACGGTGAAGGTCAGGAGTGCTGCGCGGACATCCGGGTCTTCCTCCAGCTCGGCACGCTCGAAGGCGAGCAGCACGCGGCGACGGATCGTGGTGGCATCTTCCAGCGTCTTCAGGCCGGGGGCGAAGGGCTCCCATTCGTCATGGCCGAAATAGGCATGCGTCGCCCCGGTCGCCAGCACCAGCGTATCGTAGCCGATCCGCTTGCCATCCCTGAGAACGACCGCCTTTCCGGCCGCGTCCACATCCGTCACTTCGCCGAGAAGTGTCGTCACCTCCGGCCGGTCGCGCCACAGGCTGCGGATCGGCCAGGCGATTTCCGACGTCGCGATCAGCGTGGTTGCGACCTGATAGAGCAAGGGCTGGAAAAGATGGTGGTTGCGCCGGTCGATGAGGGTGATGCGAACCGGCGCGCCGGCAAGCCCTTTGACGAGCTGCAATCCGCCGAACCCGCCGCCAACGACGACCAGGTGATGCCTGTCCTGCATGTTTGCTTCCAGCTGGCTCCCAGCCGGCCTTCTATTGGACATGCCACAACATTGGGGTTGCGGTTGGCAAGGACAAGCGCAGCCACCTCATGTCACCCTTGCAAAAAGTCAAGAACGGGTTCGCCGATCGCAGCGCACTGAGCGCCCATCAGCGCTTGTTCGGAGCGAGTTGCCTGACCCGTTCGACATGCCCCCCGATTTCCTCCGGCGAAAACGGCGTGTGGCAGCGAACCTCGCTTGCCGGATCAAAGACGTGGTTTTCGGCGAACGAGGGGGCCCCGGTGCACAATGACGACGCCGACAGCACGAGCCGAGCATTCAACGCGCTTCTAAGCGCAAGCACGTTCACACTGGCGAATGTGTAAGGGAGGAGGTTGCGGAATGGGGCTCGTTATGTAGCTTAGCGGAACGCGTGCCCATACTCGCCGAGCCACTGTCATGAAAGCTGATCAGAACACTGTTTCCAGTCCGCACCCCGCTCAGAAAGGCGGTGCCGCTGCATCAGCCTACCCCACCGGGGGCGCCTCAGGCCACGCTTCACTTGCCGGTTCTATAGAACGCGGGCAAGAGCCGGTACCACTGGATATACCCTAGGACAGCAAAGACCGGGGTTGCGACGACTGTCGCCTCTGCCGGGGTCGCGATGCCTGCGTGCAGGACGACGAAGGCAATCGCGGATGCAATGAAACCTAACGGAAAAGTCAGCACGGCTAGCAGCTGGCTCATCGCCATCAAGAGGAGTTCGTTGTCGGGGTGTGCTAGCGTCGCAATAACGCTGCCGAGTCCGACGAAAAATACCGTTCCGATGTAGGCTGATTTGTAGCCCCGCATGAGATTTCCCTTCCTGTGCAGACGCCTGGCTACGCGATCTGTTCAACCCGGCATTTCTGACACAAGGGGTAGGTATTGAGCAGAGGTTCAATCATCTTGCGCATTGTCTCGAAGTCCTTCCCGTACATGTACAGGGCGGTTTCCGAAGCGCCTTCCCAGTGACTGTTTACAAAAGCCACGCCTTCCAAGAGGCGATCACACTCCTGAAAGACGAAGTTGATGTCACTGTTGGCATAAACCTCAGACGGTAAGTCGGTGCCACTGATGTAGAGCGCCAACCCCTCGTGTCTGCCAAAATCGAGAACCCGGTCCTGAGCGGGGATATGCAAGCGAGAGCCTTTGGGAGCGAGCATCGACTCCAGGGCACGAACGACAAGCTGGACGTTTTCATCGTTGAGTTCGTCGACTTCGATCTCGATGTCACAATGAGCAATCTCTCCGCACTCCTCCTGCAACGTTCCTCCGCCGACCACACGCATGCCAAAGCCTTTCCTTTGCATGAGATCGTCGAATGCGTCTTCCAATTCACCGCGGTGAATCGGTTGGAGTTTGGCGTTCAAACTGGCGATGACCACGGATTTCAAATTCGTACCCTCTGCTGGGCTGTTAAGCCGGCGGCAACTAAGTGAATCAACTGGAGCGGGTATGGGTAACATAATTGCATTCGTCCGCGACAGCCTGGCGAACATGGTCGCCAACTTGGGAACCAATCGGAACAATACAAAGCGACGTAAGTGGCGAATGCCCCTTTCCTGTTCGGCTTGGGCAACGCTGAACGCATGCGCCGCGCCTTTCATTGAAGGACGGGTATCTCACCTTCGGATTATCAAGCCCGCTTCGGGTCGCGTCGGCGCACTGCTCCTTGAGAAACGCCTCACTCCGCATAATCGACCGGCACCGCCGTGCCGCTCTTCAGGATTTCCATCGAGATCGAGGCGGAAACGTCGAAGAGCTCCACCTTGCGCACGATCTGCTTGTAGACCACGTCGTAGTGCTCGACGCGCGGCAGCACGACCTTGACGATATAGTCGTAGTTCCCCGTCAACCGATGTGCCTCGACGATTTCAGGGATATCACTGATCGCGCGGCGGAACGTCTCGATCCACTCGTCCGAATGGTGCGCCGTCTTGATCAGCGCAAAGACGGTCGTCGGCACGCCCATGCGCTCGCGATCGAGCACGACGATGCGCCTGGCGATATAACCAGCCTCCTCCAGCCGCTGGATGCGGCGCGAACAGGCGGAAAGCGAAAGATTGACCCGCTCCGCCAACTCGCCAACGGCGACACTGGCATCCTGCTGCAACAGCCCAAGCAGCTTCCTATCTCTCTCGTCAAGCACGCCGATCCCTCCACCTATTGCCGTTCATTACCGCCTATATTTGCACAAATTCTTCACAATGCGCAAATTGATCGCGCCAAGTGGCGTTCTTTACGCCAACAAAGCGAACCATTCCGGCGGCTTCGGCCGCATAGTTCTGGCCATCGAACAACGGCGTGCCCGGCGCGCCATAAAGGGAAAGAGGAATGGCGATGCGCAAGATCGGTCTTATCGGCGGCATGAGCTTTGAAAGCTCGGCAGTCTATTACCGCATGGTCAACGAGGCCGTTCGCGAGCGCCTGGGCGCCCTGCATTCGGCCGAGGTGCTGCTGCATTCCGTCGACTTCCAGTCGATCGTCGACCTGCAGAAGGCCGGCCGTTGGGATGATGCTGCCAAGCGGCTTGCCGATGTCGCCCGTGGCCTGGAAGCGGCCGGCGCCGATTGCGTGCTGATCTGCACCAACACCATGCACCTGATCGCAGACGCGGTGCAGGCGGCCGTCGACATCCCGCTGATCAACATCATCGACGAGACGGCGCTCCGCCTCAAGGCCGCCGGCAGCCGCAAGCCGCTGCTGCTCGCCACCCGCTATACCATGGAGCACGGCTTCTACGCAGAGCGCATGCGGAGCCACGGCATTGACATCATGGTGCCTGACGCGGATGGCCGGACGCTCGTCCACAACGTCATTTTCGACGAACTCTGCGCCGGCAAGGTCCTGCGTTCTTCCCGCAGGGCTTTGATCGACCTGATCGACAAGGCCGAGGCGGAAGGCGCCGACGCCGTCATCCTCGGCTGCACCGAGATCTGCCTGACCCTCGACCCCAGGGCCCTGCCGCTGCCGGGCTTCGATTCCACCGCGATCCACGCGGACGCTGCCGTCGAGTTTGCGCTCGAGGGCGCGTTGCTGGCACGGGCTGCCTGAACAGAAACGAGAAACGGGTGCAAACGCAGGGCGGGAAATCCGCCCTCCGCTTTGCGTCCAGTCATTTTCTTGGAAGCGGCTGCAGGAAGATGCGCTCGTAGCTGATGAACGGCGGATCGTCCGCGTAACGCGCATTGGCCGCGATGCCGTCCGGATCGCTGGCAACGTCACGGCGATAGCGGCGGTAAGCCGCCTCGTCCGGAAAGGTAAAGAGCGCGATGGCGATATCGCCGGCGCCCTCCTCGCCGACACCGGGAAAGCTCGTGCCGACGCCCTCGGGCCTTTCGCGCGGGATGAAATAGCCGAGGTGCGTGCCGCCATGACGCGCTATGAGCGTCATCCAGGTTCGGGCATAGGCATCGAACTCCGTCATCCGGCCTTGCGCGAGCCGGTAGCGGATTTCACAGGTGACGGGACCATCCGGCATCAGGCTTCCTCTCCCTTAAATCCAGATCTCGGGCCGCGAAGGCCGATGCAATTGCCCCAGGGATCGCGCACCTGGCACATCCAGAGCCCCTCCTGGATCGCCATCGGCCCGCGATAGAGAAGCGCGCCGAGCGCTTCGAAATGGGCAAGAGCCCGGTCGAAATCCTCGACCGCCCAATAGACGACGGAGCCTGCCGCACCGCTCGCCACCTTCTCATCCGCCTGAACGATTTCGAGATCCACCGTGCCGACCTTGAGATAGGCGAAGTCGAATTCTTCAAGCCACGAGCCCGTCGCTGTCGAGCGTCGCCCAGAAGGCACCATAGGTCAGTTCGCGCACCTTGGGCGCGACAGTGGAGCCGGCCGAAAGCGTCGAGCGGGCACCGCTCGCGTCGATCACCAGATCATAGGCGCCCACCTCGCGTCCCTCTGCATCCAGAAGCACGGCCTTGCCACCGGCCATTCGAACGTTAGCGAGCGTGACGCCGGTGCGAACCGGCAAGCCGGCGGCGATCACGGCATCATGCAGCGTGTTGAAAAGCGCCGCGCGCTGCACCGCCAGCCCGAAGCGGCCACCGACAATAGCGTCGTAGCGCACGTCGAGCACAGTGCGGCCGGATCTTGCGTCGGCGCCATAGAGCCGGTCGATCCGGCTGCCCAGCGCAAGTATCGGCTGCAGCAGGCCGAGCGCGTTCAGCACCGTCAGTCCCGTCGGCTGCAGCATCAAGCCGGAGCCGACAGGCGAGGCCACATCGAAGCGTTCGAGGATTTCCACCCGATGCCCCTGCCGCGACAGCATCAGCGCCGCCGCGAGCCCCGCCGGGCCGGCGCCCGCAATGCCGATATCAAGTGTCTTCATGGGTCCCCGAGGTGACGTAGGCAGTCGACGAAACTATAGGGAAAATCAATGCGCTAGCGCAAGTCTGCAAGACAGGACACGACGTCGCGCGTCGCGCCTCACAACCGCCCCTCATCCGGCCTGCCGGCCACCTTCTCCCCGCAGGCGGGGCGAAGGCGACGCGCGGCACCCGCTCGCTTCATTTCAGGATTTTCAGTCACGACCTTCTCGACAGCAGGTCCCTCCTGGGAACGCAGCTGTCGTCCACGTCCCCTCTCCCCGCGAGCGGGGAGAGGGTTAGGGTGAGGGGCAAACTCCGCCGGTCAGAACCGGAAACGATGGAATGAAGTGCCGCATGGGCGAACGAACCGGTCGCTCAAGGTTGGAACTCACTTCCGTGCGGTAGATGCTACGCTTCCGCGTCATAAACCTCGCGTGCCGCGCGGATCGCTCCGTGGTTTTCCAACGACCAGTCGACGAAATGCTTGAGCAGGCCGAGCAGCGAACGGCCGAGATCGGTCAGCGCATATTCCACGCTTGGCGGCTGGGTCGGGTAGACGGTGCGGTGAATGTAGCCGTCGCGCTGCAGGTCGCGCAGCGTCTGGGTCAGCATGCGCTGGGAAATGTCGGGGATCAGCCGGCGGAGCTGCGAAAAACGCAAGGGACCATCGGCCAAGGACAGGATCATCAGCGAATTCCACTTGCCGCCGATATTGTCCATGACGTCGCGCACCGGGCAGTTCTCCATGTCCATCGGAACGCCGCAGACGATCGCCACGCGCTTGCCCTTCACATCCCCGGTGAGCTTGTTCATAGGCGGTACCCTTCCTGTAACCACAGCAGAAAAAACTGCCTCCTTTACAGCTCTACCGAGATTACGGGATAAGAGCAAGTCTCAAAAAGAGACCACGTGCCGGCGCAACCTCCCAGACGGTCGGCATCAACGACGAGCGAGGAACGTGCGGGCGACCTCCCGCTGCCATCCCGTCTCAGGTTTAGAGGAAAAGGAAAGACCATGTCCGATACATTGCTCGTCACCGGCGCAACCGGCCAGCTCGGCAAGCTCGTGCTCGATCAGCTTCTTGGCTCCGGCGTCGAGCCGGCGAGGATCATCGCCACCAGCCGCGACACGGCGAAGCTTGCCGACTACACGGCCAAGGGTGTTCAGGCCCGCGTCGCTGATTTCGACGACCCGGCCTCGCTAGATAAGGCCTTTGCCGGCGCCGACCGCATCCTGATCATCTCGACCGACGCGCTCGATCAGCCGGGCAAGCGGCTGAAGCAGCACCTCGCCGCCGTGGCAGCTGCGAAGAAGGCCGGCGCCAAGCATATCCTCTACACCTCGATGCCCAGCCCCGAGACATCGGTCATCCCCTTTGCGCCCGATCATCTCGGCACTGAAAACGCCATCAAGGCGACCGGCATCCCCTACACCATCCTGCGCAACGGCTGGTACATGGAGAACCTGTTCATGGCCCTGCCGCACGCGCTTGAAACCGGCCAATGGTATTCCTCGTCCGGCGAAGGCCGTCTCGCCCACATTGCCCGCGCCGATGCCGCCAAGGCAGCCGCCGCTGCGCTTGCCTCAGCTGTGAACGAGAGCCGCACCTATACGCTGACCGGCGGCGAGCTGCGCTCGACCGACGAGATCGCCGCCCTCGTTGCCAAGGCGACCGGCAAGCCCCTCGAAGTCGTGCAAATCTCGGACGAGGCGCTGGCCGGCGGCCTGAAGAGCGCGGGCCTGCCCGACTTCATCATCCCGATCGTCGTTTCCTTCGACGCCAACACCCGCGACGGCCATATCAACATGGTGACGAACGACGTCACGACCCTGACGGGCACAGCACCGGCCAAGCTCACGGCATTCCTTGAAGCGAGCAAGGCGCGATTGGCCGGCTGAGGGGAAGCGGTCAAAAACGATGAGAGCCCGGCCGTTCGCGCCGGGCTCGCGAACCGAGACGAGATGCCGATTGCATCTTCCGCTCCGACAGCCGTATTTCGTTGGCCACCGTCGCGACTTTTGTTCTTGTTGTGTTCTATTTGATGCGCTATGAATTCCCCCAACTTCGCCACCGGAGAAAGGGGACATTATGAGCGCTTATGTGACCGTGGGTGCATTGGACTGTACCCGGTCGAATGCCTTCTATGACGCAATCCTCGCGACCATCGGATGGAGCAAGCATGTCGAGTTTCCGGACTGGCGCGCCTATTCCGAAGGCGGAACCGGCAACGGCTTTGTCCTGTGGGTCTGCAAACCTTTTGATGGTGAGCCGGCCACCGCCGGAAATGGCTCCATGGTCGGGTTCATGGTCAAGTCTCCCGCAGAGGTGGACGCTTTCTACCAGGCCGCCATGGCCAATGGCGGGGCGAACGAAGGTGCGCCTGGGCCGCGTCCGCACTATGGGCCCGACTGGTACTCCGCCTACATGCGCGATCCATCCGGAAACAAGATTTCAGTCGTCTACAACGGCTAGGGTTGCCGTTGCGAACAATACGGGACGGCTTTGCGAAAACGACGTGCACGGATCAAAGCTCAAGGCGCAGGAAGCGAAACTGAAGGAACGCGGCCGTGCTTTGGCGGGTCTCCTGGGCTTGTTTCCAGGGCGTCTGGACGGACCGTGCGCAGGGCCGCGCCTGCCGCACGGTCCGCCCGGATTTCGCGCTGCCTAGAGAGCAATTCCAGGAAAAGTGCGAAACGGTTTTCCGTCTGGAATTGCGTAATTTCAAAGACTTAGATCACTTCAGTGTTTCGATGAAACAATGAAATGATCCTAGCGTACCGCTTCCACCGGTGAAGCGTCCGCCCGCGCCGCGATCTGCGAGAGAACCAGCGCACTGACGCCGGCGAGAAAGAAGCCGGCCGACAGGTTGAGCGTCGTGCCGTCGTAAAACGCGCCCAGTGCGACCGCGAACAGGGTCGCAATCAGGCTCGATCCGGAGGCGATCAGCGAGGCCCCAAGCCCCGCCACCTGCCCCAGCGAGCGCATGGCCATGGCGTTGAGGTTGCCGAAGAGCACCCCGATCGCGAAGAACGCCGCAAAGCCGAGCACCATCAGCACGGTGAGCGGCGGCCGGCCGGCCCAAAGGGTGGATGCCGCCAGCATCGCGAGCCCCGCCACCGCCAGGCCAATGAAGCCGTAACGCGCCATCGCCTCCGAACCGAAGCGCTGCACGAGCTTGGCATTGAGGAACGAGGCAAGCCCGATGCCGGTCGCCAGCATGGCAAAATACAAGGGGAAGGTCTGCCCGATCCCGTAGGCGTCGAAGAAGAGGTCGGCCGCCGTGCTCAGATAAAGAAGCTGCGCGCCGAAGACGAGCCCGGTCGCCACGATCAGCAGCGTCACGCGACGGTTTGAGAGGATACGCCGCCCGTTCGACACGAGAAGCCGCGGGCGAAAGGGAATGCGCTTCTCTAGCGGCAACGTTTCCGGCTGGCGCATCACCAGCCACACGCCGAGAAGTCCCGCCGCCGCGAGATAGACCGCAAAGACGCTGCGCCAGCCGCCGACCGCAATGATACCCTGTGCCAGCGTCGGCGCCAGCATCGGCACGAGAATGAAGAGCGTGAACATGAACGACATCACGCGCGCCATGGCATCGCCTTCGAACTGGTCACGGATCATCGCCCGCGTCGCAATCTTCGGCCCCGAGACTCCGACGCCCTGAAGGAAGCGGCCGAGAATCACCATCTCGAGCGAGCCCGCCGCCATGGCGACGACGGTTCCGAGCGCATAGACGCCAAGACCCAGAACAAGCGCCCTCTTCCGCCCCATCGCATCGGAAAGCGGCCCGAGCAAGAGCTCTCCAAACGCCATGCCGAGGATGAAAAGCGAGATGATGTGCTGGGTGGAAAGTGGCGGCTGAACGCCGAGATCGGCCCCGATCTGGCGCAGGCCCGGCAAGAGCGCATCGATGCTGATCGAGGTCAGCGACGTCAAAAGCGCATAGAGGACGATGCGCTCACGGAAACTGGTGGGAGATGTCATTGGCTGCTTCGAGGGGAGAGGAATGGACTCTATCTATAGCAGACCCACGACAAAGTTGTAGGCGACCCAAGGGCCCTCGATCACC
Organism: Ensifer sp. CCNWLY38; assembly: GCF_037120565.1. NCBI lineage: Bacteria > Pseudomonadati > Pseudomonadota > Alphaproteobacteria > Hyphomicrobiales > Rhizobiaceae > Ensifer > Ensifer sp. CCNWLY38. The sequence continues at coordinate 465,393 of NZ_JBBBBO010000004.1, read as the reverse complement.
ATGCACTGTCCTGATCGGCGCGATCTTACGATGCCCCAAAGCGCAGATGCGATGCGTCCGCCAGGCTGACGACCGCCCGGTTTCGGAAGAAATCGTCCTGGCGCAGATGCGTGATGCTTCCCGATTTTGCCGGGAAACTCAGGAAGCCGCAGGCGTCGATCGGTATCCTCATCCAGGCGGCAAGCACCAGCGTCAGCGTGAAGCCATGGGTGACGATGATCTGGGTCTCGCATGGCCGCGCGACGATGGCGTCGACGCAAGGGACGACGCGCAGCGCCACTTCGCGCCGGGTTTCTGCGCCATCGATCCCGCAATCGTGGTCGAGCCGATTGTCATCCGGCGCTGGCGTATAGCGCGCATCGAGCCAGGCCTGAGGTCTTCCACCCGCAACGCCGTAGCTGATTTCCCTGAGATCGGCGGTTTCCATCACCGGCCGTTGGAAGCGCCTTGCTATCGCATCGGCCGTCTGGGAGGCGCGGCGCAGATCGGAGCTATGGATTTCCACGTCCCTTCCGCCAACCAAAGCCACCAGCCGTTCGGCCGTTGCCTCCGCATCCTCTCTGCCGCGGGCGGTCAGATCCGTGTCGTACCAGCCACCCACCTTGCCTTCCAGGTGATGGACGGATTCCGTGTGGGTGACGACGAAGAGCTCCTTCATGGCATCGCTCGGGTTTCCGCAAGGCGCTCCTGCCGCGCAGGAACTAGGGCGCAGAGTCGCCTCAGACCTCCTGCCCGCAGGCGCGACGGAAGCGGCGCACCGTTTCAGCCATACCGTATTCCAGCGCATCGGCCGTCAGGCCGTGACCGATCGAGACTTCGGCAAGATCGGGGATGTGCCGGGCAAGCAGCGGCAGGTTGGCCACCGTCAGGTCGTGCCCCGCATTGACGTCGAGCCCGAGGCTCACGGCAATCGCAGCCGTACGGCCAAGTTCGGCGGCGATCTTCTCGGCCTTGTCCGGGTCGTCATAGCAACCGCCATAGGGGCCGGTGTAGAGTTCGATGCGATCGGCGCCGGTTTCCTTGGCGATCCGCAACGCTTCCTGGTCCTCGTCGCCATCCGCAAACAGCGAAACGCGAAAACCCTTCTTCTTCAGCCGGCCGACGACATTGCCGAGCAGGTTGTGGTTCTTGCGGAAATCCCAGCCGTGATCCGAGGTCGCCTGCGCCGGGTCGTCGGGCACCAGTGTCACCTGCTCCGGCCGATGCATCTCCACGAGACCGAGGAATTCCTCGTTCGGATAGCCTTCCATGTTAAATTCCGTCTCCGGAAACGCCTCGTCGATCAGGTCGCGGATCGGCTGCAGATCGCTGAAGCGGACGTGGCGCTGGTCGGGACGCGGATGCACGGTGAGACCGGCAGCCCCCGCTTCGAGCGCGATGCGGCCAAGCGCGGTGACGGAGGGCCACGGCAGATCGCGCCGGTTGCGGAGCATTGCGACGGCATTCAGATTCACGGACAGTTTTGCAGGCATGTCTGAACTTTCCAGAAAGCAGGCCCAAGGCGGGCCCAGACGCAGGCAATGTGGTTGCAATGTTCTACTGCATAATTGCTGAAACCGAAAACAGTTTGAGGTCCGATTATGCAGCAATTCCAAGGAGGTCGCAGGGGAGCGATGCGGCGTTTGCGCGCGGTTCGTTTGCCCGCCTTGTCTTGACCAAGTCTTGACAATCGACGTCTCTAATATGCGGGAAGGCTCAATCACGAGCGGCGAAAATGGCCGACTGGACTTCCGCTACCATCTGCCACAGGGAGAACCGGCGCAATTTTTACGTTTATTTCAGAAAAAACTCAAATTTGGCGTCTACTACCCTGACAACCACCTTTTTAGGGCTTAACTTTCCGAATCAGATCGAATGGCCCAGCCCGCGCCGCGATCGCATTTCATAGATTTTAGTTCACATGACACTGGAGCAAGAACGGATGACGACGGTCGAAAGACCCTGCGACGAGACGATTCGACGGGCCCTCCGTCGTATCCTCGAAAGCAAGGCTTTCGCGCGTTCAGAGCGCCTCAGGGCCTTCCTCACCTATGTGGTCGAGAAGGAGATGGCCGGCGAAGGCCATCAGCTCAAGGGTTACTCGATCGCGATCGACGTCTTCGACCGGCCCCAGGCCTTCAACGCCGACAGCGACCCGCTCGTGCGTGTGCACGCCGGCAAATTGCGCAAGCTGCTCAAGGCTTTCTACGAGGGCGACGGTGCCGACGACGAATGGCGGATCGCCATTCCCAAGGGAACCTATGTTCCGGAGTACCAGCGCGCCCGCAACGAGGAAGAGCATCAGGCGGAAAGCTCGCCCCGCCAGCCGAAACCGACGAAGCGGCGCTTTGCCGGGCACCGGTCCGCCTGGCCACCGGCGCCCTTCTCGTCGCCGCTCTCGGTGCTGACCGTGCTGCCGCTGCTCCTTTTCGCGCCGATGCCCTCGCAGGAAATGACGCTGGACATCGACGCGCAGGCAAAACTCTTCAACGCGCGCCACGCGACCGAGCGGGTACTGCCCTCGGTTCAGGTGAAGATGGCCGGCGCCGAAAACGAAGATGCAAAAGCGTTTGCCACGGCGCTGCGCCTTGCGGCCCAGCGCCACAAGACGCTGGCCCGCGCCACCGACGGCGACACCGGTCGCCCCGTTTCGCGCAATTCCGCCCTGTCCTTCACCGTGCAGGTGACCTGGTACGATGCGCCGGCGCAGGGCATCCGCGTCACCCTCTCCCATGATGGCGAGAACGTGCCCCTGCGCCAGGACTTCATCACCTGGAAGCGGCTCGCGTCCGAGCCGGACTTGCTTTACGAGAGCATGTCGCTGGCGACGGAACTGTTTTCGCTCGACGGCGAGATCTACGAGCACGCCCGCCAGGAGCAGATCGAAAGCCCCCTGATGGGCTGCATGGCCGCCACCCAGCGCTATCGCAAGCACCTGACCCGGGGTGCCTTCGAGGAAGCCTGGTCCTGCCAGCAGAAGCTGTCGCCGCTGCGCGGGGACGAACCGCTGTTCATCCTGAGTTCCAACAGCCCGCTCAAGGTTATCGGGCACTGACCTCGCGACCGCGTGCGCCGCATCTTCGAGGACGGAAAGCTCACCGTAACACTTTGAATCTCTGCATGTTTTCCTGGGTCGGCAACGACCCGGGGGCCATGCAATGGCAGCGGCAGCGGCCCCACCAGTCGGGGAAAGCGGTCGTCAGCCTACCAATATTAAAGACTGGTCATGTATTCGATTCGCGTATACGGTGCACGCATGCGTTGGGAATGGATGCCTGGTTGCTCGTCAGGCAAGCATCGAAGTCCTGAGTAGAGCCGCGTGGTCCACGCGGGATGCCCCAGCCGAGCAGTAGGCATTGTCGTTGTCGGTCAACGAGTGCCTCAGCACGCGGACGCGGTCCGCACCTATGAGACCCGGTGATCGCCGCCGCTTCCGGACGCGGACTGTGTACACCCTGGGTCGGTCTCGATTCAGGTCAAATATGCGGAAAATCAAACGTTACAGAGACAACGCGCCGGATAGGCGCGGCCTGTAGACCGGGGACAATCGATATGCCGCGAGACCACTGGAAATCAGAAGGCATGCTCGCCGCGCCCGAACGCGTCGGCTTCCTGCCCATCCTTCCCCTTCCCCATCACGACCCGGCGGCCCCGCTGGCGATCGCCGATATGGCCGATGCCTTCGGCGTCACCCACCGCACCCTGCATTTCTACGAGGAGAAAGGCCTTCTGACTGCCGCGCGCATGGGGCCGATGCGGGTTTACAACGAAGAACACATCCGCCGCATGGCTGTCATCAACGCCTGCCGCGAGATCGACATGCCGATCGCCGCCATCCTGGAGCTTCTGACCGGCCTTGCCGGCACCGAAGACCAGGCAGACGCCGACCAGCTGTTTCGCGAGGCGCTGTTGGCGCGGCGGCGGGAACTCGCCGCCCAGCAGGCGAACCTCCGCCGCCAGATGCAGCGCATCACCGAACTGCTCGAAGGCAGCGATGGCAGCGGCACCGCAACCGATGAAGATGACCATGTCCACCTTTCCCCGATCGAGAGCGAATGCCTGACCTTCATGGCCGAAGGTTATCCGGCCCCGCGCATCGCCGGCCTGATGGAGATGGATGTCGCAGCGGCGCTCACGCTCGAAGCCGGCATCATCCGCAAGTTCGGCGCCAACAACCGCTTCCAGGCCATCGCCAAGGCCGTACTCGCCGGAATGATCTCGGCGGAGTAACCGAAATACCTTACGCCGGTTTTCGTCTTCGCCTGACGCGTGGCGCGGTGCCGCCGCGCCTGATGCGGCACGGCCAAAGCCTATCCGGTGGGCGATCCTCCCGGGATCGTCGACAATGGGATGTCTTCAACGCCGCGCTCATGTTACGAGGCGCCTATGAGCAATTCCAGGAAAAGTGTGAAACGGTTTTCCGTCCGGAATTGCGCAAAACGACTGAAGTGAGATACCCCGATGCTTCCCTGGATAGAGCTAGACCGCGCAACCATTCCCGGAGACGGCGACGAGTTGCGCCTGAAGCAGCGCGGCCAGGAATTTTCCATCATGCTCGGCTCGACCGAACTGATGAACAGCCGGCTGAGCGGCTCGGAAGAGGCGCTGGCGACGCTCGCCTACGAGCGCATCGCCGGCGGCAAGAACATCAGCATGCTGATCGGCGGTCTCGGCATGGGCTTCACGCTGCGGGCGGCCCTCGGCGTGCTCCCGGACGATGCCAGCGTCGTCGTCGCAGAGCTCGTGCCCGCCGTCGTCGAATGGGCGCGCGGGCCGATGGCGGACCTCCACAAGGGCACGCTCGACGATCCCCGCGTCGATATCCATGTCGGCGATGTCGGCCCGCTGATCCGCTCGAAGAAGGCCGCCTACGATGCCATCCTGCTCGATGTCGACAATGGCCCGGACGGATTGACGCGCCCCTCCAACGACAGCCTTTACAGCCATACCGGCCTTCGCGCCGCCCAGGCGGCTCTGCGGCCTGGTGGCGTGCTTGCTGTCTGGTCCTCGGCGCCCGATAGCGCCTTTACCCGCCGCTTGCGCGAGGTCGGCTTTGCCACCGACGAGGTCAATGTGCGCGCCAACGGCAAGCGCGGCGGTGCCCGGCATGTGCTGTGGATGGCGACCAAACGGTAAATCGTCTCCTTAAATCGATCCCGATTTGAGGACGCTCAGCCGTTCCTTCCTGCGCTTTGACTGCCGGGGACGCCCGGCTCGCCGAGATCCCAATACAGCCCCGCCATCAGTTCAAGGCCCTCCCGCGCTATGCTGAGAGGAAGATGCTCGTTCGGCGCGTGCTGCGAGCAGCCTGGATAGGAATGCGGCACCCATATCGTCGGAAGCTGCAGGATGTCGCAGAAGACGTCGTTCGGCAGGGAGCCGCCAAGATTCGGCAGGATCGCCGGTTTCTTGCCCGTCGTGCGAGAGATCGAGTCCACCGCCCAACGGACCCATGGATGCTCCGGGTCGAGTCGTGTCGCATAAAAGACTTCGTCGCTTGCTTGTGCAATCTGTACGCTATGAAAACCGTTGCAGTCGAGATGCCGGCGAAGGGCCGGCAGCACGCCCGCCACATCGACGCCAACCACGAAACGCAACTGGCAGCGCGCCCAGGCCCGTGGAGGAATGGCGCCAACGGGTGTCTGCGGGTTACCTGCCTCGAAAGCCAGCACCGTAAATGAACTCCAGGCAAACAGCTTTTCTGCCGATGTCAGTCCGGGCTCGCCCCAGGCCGGATCGATCTTCGGCTCGTCGGTGCCGGTGTCCAAATCGCAGTCCGCGAGTACACGCCGGACACTGTCTGGAATAGCCCCGGGAAGCCACTCTGGAATGTGAATCTGGCCCGTCGGCCCGGTGATGCATGCCAGTGCGTGAGCGAGTTGAATAGCCGGATCAGAAAGCAGGCCGCCCCAATTTCCGGAATGGTGCCCGCCCTTGCGCGCGTCGATCCAGATATCGAAGCTGATGGCACCGCGCGAGCCGAGGAAAACCGTTGGCCGCCCGGCCGACAGCCGAGGTCCATCCGAGGCGATAAGAACATCGGCCTGGAACAGCTTCCTATGAGCCGTGGCAAGTTCACGCAGGCCCGGCGATAGCTTCTCCTCGCCCATTTCCATGAGAAATTTGGCGTTGAAGCCAAGCTTGCCACGAGCCTCCAGCACGGCCCGCAATGCACCGATGTTGATCGAATGCTGGCCTTTATTGTCAGCGACGCCGCGTCCGTACCATCTGCCGTGACGCTCGGTCAGCTGCCAGGGCGACAGTCCTTCCTCCCAGCCGTCCTCCAGCCCGCGGATCACGTCACCGTGGCCGTAGCCCAGTACCGTCGTCTGTTCTGGCGCCTCGATACGCTCGGCGAAAAGGAACGGCCAATCGCGCTCGAACAATGTGCGGCAGCTAAAGCCAAGTGCCACCAGGGCTGGCTTGATCTCCGTCTCGATGTAGTCGACGAGCACTGACGCGCGGTCAGGGTTCTGACTCTCGGTCGGCATGCGTACGCGACGTGCCAATTCCTCGAGAAGGGCACCGGAATCAAAATAGGCCTGCGCCCTCGCAACGGCTGCTTCGCGGGTCATGCCGCAAAATAACACCCAGAAAGGATTTTCGAAACAACGCGCGTGCGAGGCGTCAGCGAACGATCGTCAGTCGCTCCGCCGCGCGGGTAATCGCGGTGTAGAGCCAGCGTTCCCGCGTATCGCGGAAGGCCCAGCTTTCATCGAACAAAACGACGTTGTTCCACTGCGAGCCCTGCGCCTTGTGCACCGTCAGCGCATAGCCGTAGTCGAACTCGTCGTAGCGTTTGCGCGTCGTCCAGGGGATCTCGCCCTCGACGTCCTCGAAAGCCGCCTTCAACAGCTTGATCTTGGCGGCACCGCGATCCATGTCGTCGTCTTCAGGCCGGATCATCAGGTTGATGCCGGGCTTCACCGTTTCCTTCGACGAACTCATCACCTGCCACAGCGAACCGTTGAGCAAGCCCTTGGCCGGATCGTTCCTGAGGCACACGAGCTTGTCGCCGGATTGCGGATAGTCACTGGTAAAGCCCTTGAGTTCGCGCAGGCGCTGGTTGTAGCGCCGGCGGGTCTTGTTGGTGCCGACAAGCACCTGATCCGCCTCCAGCACCAACTCCTGGTTCACCTGCCCGCGACCGATCACCTGCGTGGTGCCGTAGTCGCCATGCATGATCTCGTTGCCTTCGCGCACCTGCATGGCGAGCTGGATGATCGGATTGTCGCGCGCCTGACGGTGAATGTCCGTCAGCAGGTAATCCGGCTCCTGATTGGTGAAGTAGCCGCCGCCCGAGACCGGCGGCAGCTGGCCGGGATCGCCGAGCACCAGGATCGGCGTGCCGAAGCTCATCAGGTCCTTGCCGAGCGCTTCGTCCACCATCGAGCATTCGTCGACGATGATCAGCGCTGCCTTGGCGACCGGGCTCTGGCGGTTGATTGCAAACATCGGCGCGATCGAGGTCTTGCCGGTTTCCTCGTCGGAAACCTCCTCCTCGCCGCGCGGCCGGTAGATCAGCGAGTGGATGGTCTTGGCGTTGCTCGCACCCTTGGAGCGCAGCACTTGCGCGGCCTTGCCGGTGAAGGCGGCAAACAGCACGTCGCCATCGACATGTTCGGCAAAGTGCCGGGCAAGCGTCGTCTTGCCGGTGCCGGCGTAGCCGAACAGCCGGAAGAGCGGCGAGCGGCCTTCTTTCAGCCACTGCGAAACGGCCTTGAGGGCCTCATCCTGTTGCGGTGCGAACTGCATGGGGCTGAGTGTCAGGATTCGGGCGGCACACGCAAGCCCGGATTTGTGGGCTGCGCGGCCCCTGTGACGGCAGGTTGGCGAGAACTACGCGACAATTCACGAAATTGCCACGCAAAATCAATATCTTTTCGCCTGACCGCATCTGTCGCGCTACCCGGACCAGAGATCTTTTGTTCACGTTTTTTTCTCCCAACTTGCATTCTCCACGCAGCCGCGAGCCCTCCCGGCGAGTGTGGCGACATCGCTCGCCTCATTTCCGGCCGACGATAGCTGTGGCACTTTCTTGCCGTACCCCTTGAATGCAACGCCGCATTGTTGCTAACGAGCGGGACATTGATGGCGCCGCGCCCCTGCCACTGCATGTTTCCTTAAATCCCATCTGATTTAAGGATCAAAATATGCAGTAATTCAAAGTGCTACAGCGACCTTTGCGCGTCCCATAAGACGCGCGGCGCTGTAGTGGCGACCATCGCTCGAAGCCCGTCGAGGCAGGCCACGAATGGCCGTTCCGCCTTTTCGGGGTCATGCCGGAGAATGCCCGTGACGACCGACAAGCCCAAAGCCGCGTCCTCTCCGGAAAAGGTCGGCATCGGACGGCTGGCGCCGTGGCTGCAATGGTGCCTGCTTTCGGCCATCTCCCTCGTGCTTGCGTCCTTTTTCGAATTCATCGGTCTACCTGCCGGGCTGCTCATGGGTCCCATGCTCGCAGCAGTACTCGTCGGCATGAACGGCGGCACGATCCGCCTGCCGCGGCAGCTCTTCTTCTGCGTGCAGTTCATCCTGGCGATGATGATCGCCGGCGCCATGACGCCGGGCATGCTCGTGACCTTCTCCGGCAACTGGCCGCTGTTCCTCGCCGTCATCCTTTCGGTCATCGCCGTCAGCACGCTGTGCGGCTGGGTGATCACCCGCATGCGCATCCTGCCGGGCACGACGGCAATCTGGGGCTCATCGGCCGGTGCCGCCTCGACCATGCTTTTGATGGCCGATGCCTATGGGGCCGACGCCCGCCTCGTCGCCTTCATGCAATATCTGCGCGTGATCTTCGTCGCCAGCACCGCAACCCTCGTGGCGCATATGTGGGTTACCGGGGCTGAAGCCGAGCAAAGCACGCACTGGTTCGCGCCGATCGACGGCTTGCTCTTCCTGGAGACGATCGCCTTCGGACTTGCCGCAGCCCTTGCCGGTCGCTTCCTGCGCGTGCCCGCCGGCGCCTTCCTGCTGCCCTTCCTTGTCGGCGCCGTGCTGAACGTCACCGGCGTCGTGACCACCGTGTTGCCGCAATGGCTGCTGGCGCTCTGTTTTGCGGCTCTCGGTTGGAACATCGGCCTTGGCTTCACCCGCCAGATCCTCATCCACGCGCGCCGCGCGCTGGTGCCGACGGTCATCTCGATCATCGTGCTAATCTCCTTCTCCGGCCTGCTCGCGGTGCTCCTGATCAAGGTCGTCGGCATCGATCCGCTCACCGCCTATCTCGCCACCAGCCCGGGCGGGCTCGACTCGATCGCCGTCATTGCCGCCTCGAGCAATGTCGATCTGTCCTTCGTCATGGCGCTGCAGACCGCGCGCCTGCTGATCATCACCATGATCGGCCCGGCGCTCGCCCGCTTCGTCGCCGACCGGGCTTGAGCCACTCGGGATCTACACGCCCGACCGCACCTTGAAGCGCGCCAGCGCTGTGATGACCGCTTCCTTGACCAGCCGCACGCGCAGCAGTTCCGCCGCCTGTTCATGGACCAGCATCCAGAGATCGGGGGCCAAGGGCTGCACCTCCGGCAACAGAGGCACGAACCCTGCCGACTGGACCGCAAAGGCAGGCAACACGGCGAGCCCTAGCCCGTTTTTCACCGCCACCATCTGCGCACCAAGGGAGGTGAGACGCATCGACGGCTGGAGACCGGGGCAGAGCGTTTCGACCCAGGCCACCATGATCAGGTAACTCAACTCCTCGCTCCAGCCGATCACCCGGTGGCGGTAGAGGTCAGCCGGCGTACCTGGCGTGCCGTGGCGTTCAAGGTAGCTGGGTGCTGCATAGAGGCCGAAGGCGAGAGAGCCGATCTTGCGCTGACGATAATTGCCCTGCTGCGGCCGGACGAGGCGCAGCACGATATCCGCCTCCTCGCCGATCAGCCGCACCGGCCGGACGCTCGAATGCATCGCAAGGCGGATCTCCGGATGGCTTTGCAAGAGCCCCGCCAGCCCGGGCAACAGCACCTCCTGCCCGAGCAGTTCCGGCACGTCGATACGGACCGGCCCGGCGAGATCGCTGTCCTTCTCGCGCGCCGTGCGCTCGAAGACGCGCATCTGCGCCTCGGCGCGCTCAGCCGGCGCCAGCAAGTCTTCGCCGGCGGGCGTCAGGTCATAACCGTCGCGATGGGACCGGAAGAGCTTAACCTGCAACGCCGCTTCCAGTGCCTCGATCCGGCGCGACACGGTCGATGCGCTCACACCAAGCCTGGCCGACGCGGCACTCAACGACCGCGCATTGGCGACGGCCAGAAAGAACTTCAGATCATTCCAGTCCATTTGCTTTCCATTTTTGGAAAATCGGATTGCGCAAAGGTTTCTCGACCGACGCTGAAAAATCAAGCAGATTCCGCGTAATCCCTTGGAGAGAGCAGCATGGCGATCGAGACTGAAGCCTTCCAATTTTCCGAATTTGGCGCACCAGAGGTACTCGCTTTCAGTACCGAGGCGCTGGCCGACCCCGCGCCCGGCGAGATCCAGATCCGCCACCTCGCGATCGGCGTCAATTACATCGACATCTATCATCGCCGCGGCACCGCCCCCCTCCCGCTGCCAAGCGGCCTCGGCGTCGAAGGCGTCGGCGTCGTCACGGCACTTGGCGAAGGGGTGGCGGGCTTTGCTGTCGGCCAACGCATCGCCTATGTCGGCGGCCCGCCCGGTGCCTATGCCACCCACCGCGACTTGCCCGCCGCACGGGCGCTGGCGCTGCCCGACGCGCTCGACAGCATTGAGGTCGCAGCACTCGTCTTCAAGGGGCTGACCGTCGAGTATCTCATCCGCCGCTGTTTTCCGGTCAAACGCGGCGACACGGTGCTGTTTCATGCGGCGGCCGGCGGCGTCGGCTCGATCGCCTGCCAATGGCTCAAGCACCTGGGCGCGACCACCATCGGCACGGTCAGCTCCGCCGAAAAGGCCGAGATCGCCCGCGCCAACGGCTGCGATCATGTGATCCTCTATACCGAGGAGGATTTTCAGGCGCGTGTTGCCGAGATCACCGGCGGCCAGGGTGTCGATGTCGTTTATGATTCCGTCGGCGCCGAAACCTTCGCCAAATCGCTCGATTGCCTGCGCCCGCGCGGCACGCTGGTTTCGTTCGGCGCCTCCTCCGGCCCGGTGCCGCCGCTTGACGTCTCCTTACTTGCGGCCAAGGGCTCGCTCTATGTTACCCGCCCCTCGATCGCGCATTACACCGCAGACCGAAGGGAATACGAGACGGCGGCGCGAGACCTGTTTGGCGCGATTGAGGCAGGGATCGTTCGCGCCTCCGCCATCACCACCTATCCGCTGTCGCAAGCGCGCAAGGCCCACGAGGACCTGGAGGCCCGGCGCACGACCGGGTCCGTGGTTCTGCTGCCCTGAACAGGGGCTGCTTCCAGCAAATCACCGTCCTTTTGCCGGCTGCGCGATTGCCAAACGCGCGGCCGGTCGCTTCGTTTGCGTCGGTTCCGGCAGCGAAATGGAGGAACCGAAACAGCCACCAGTTTTCCGGGAATAAATCCCCCGCGCACCGTGTCTCACGGTTGGATCTGCAAGCTTGCGGCTCTTGCGGTACGGGACGAGGAGGCATCCGCCCGTTTCCGGACAGGAAAATCATCTTGAGGAAGGACAATTGCCATGAGAACGTTTCCATTGACGATCGCCATGCTCCTTGCCGCCAGCGCCACGGCCTTCGCCGCGCCGCCGGTCAAGGAAGTCGAATCGGCCAAAGGCAAGGTACTGGCCGGTGAAAACGGTATGACGCTCTATACCTACAAGGACGACCATGGCGGCGTGTCCAGCTGCTACGACAATTGCGCCAAGAACTGGCCGCCCTTCCTGGCGGAAGCCAGCGCCAAGGCCGAAGGCGCCTATACGCTGGTCGAGCGCAAGGACGGCAAGAAACAGTGGGCCAAGGACGGAATGCCGCTCTATTTCTTCGTCAAGGACAAGAAGATGGGTGACATTACCGGCGATGGCGTGAAGGGCGAATGGGATGTCGCAAAGCCGTAATGGCGGCAATGCGGATGCGGGGGCCGAAAACCCCGCATCCGACCGGTTCGAAGAGGACGTGCTGGCGCTGGTGCCGGCGCTGAGGCGCTATGCCCGCAGCCTCGTGCGCTCGGATCCGGATGGCGAGGACCTGTTGCAGGATTGCGTGGAGAAGGTGCTCGCGCGCCGCGCGCAGTGGCGCGGCGTCAACCTGCGCGCCTGGGCCTTCACCATCATGACCAATCTCGGCCGCAACCGGCACCGCTACCTCTCCATGCACCCGCAGGTGGCGCTGGAGGAGGATCTGGGGCTCGAGGCGGAGAACCGCGAAAGCGACCCACTCGAACGCTCCAAGCTCGAACGGGCGCTGAACGGCCTTTCGGCCGACAACCGCTCGGTGCTGATGCTCGTGGTGATCGAAGGATATCGCTATCAGGACGTGGCCGAGATGATGGCCATTCCGATCGGCACCGTGATGTCGCGGCTCTCACGCGCCCGACGCCAGCTGGCCGAAGCCATGAAGGACGACAATGTGATCAGCATGCGGAGACCGAAATGACGGAAGATCTCAACACCGTCTCCGAAGACGACCTGCACGCCTATGTCGACGGTTTCGTAACCCCACGGGAACGCGAACGGATCGAGCAATGGCTGGAGAGCAACCCCGCCCGCGCCGAAGAAGTCAGGCAATGGCAGGCGCAGGCGGTGGACCTTCGTGCGCTCTTCGCCGGCTATGCCCACAGCGACACAAACGACCGCGCCTTGCTCTCGAAAAGTAACCGCAACGATCTTCCGCAATCGGACCCGGACAAGGACAGGCGATCCGCCACCGGCCATCTGCGCGCCATCGCCGCCGGTCTCGCCCTCTTTGTCGCGGGCGCGCTGACCGGCCTCTACGCGCCATCTCTGTTTTCCGCCCGTGGCGGCAACCAATCGATCGAGACAGCCGACAGCCTGCCGCGGCAAGCGCAATCGGCCTTCCTGGTCTATGCCAGCGAAGTGCGCCACGCCGTCGAGGTCGGTGCCGACGAGCAGAGCCATCTCGCCACCTGGCTCGGAAAACGCCTCGACCATCCGCTGTCGATCCCCGATCTCTCCTCGCTCGGCTTCTCGCTGGTCGGAGGCCGGCTGCTGCCGGTCAATGGCAAGGCGGGTGCGATGTTCATGTATGAGGACGGCACCGGACGCAGGCTCACCGTGCTTCTCGGCCGCAACGACGACAACCGCGAGACCAGTTTCCGCATCGACAGCGTCGACGGCGTCGAGACCTTCTACTGGATCGACGGCCCGATCGGCTACGCCGTCACCGGCGAGGTGCCGCGCAGCCTGCTGCAACAGGTGGCCGACGAGTGCTACCGCCAGTTCGACAAGAGCGAGGCGACGGGAAGCTGAGACGACAAGGCGCCGTCTCCGGCGCGCCTCTGCCCGATCAGAAGAAGCCGAGCAGCTTGTAGCGGGTCTTGCGGCGCGCATCGTTCCAGAACATGCGGAACAGCAGGAACTGCGTCCACAGCGACATCGGCGGCAGCTTGTCCTTCAGCCGGTAGCAACCGACGGTGTACTCCCAGCGCTGGGCAAACTTCTGCCGGAAGGTCTTGGCGCCATAGCGCTGAACCGATCCCGAACCCTCGATGAAATGGAACTCGGGCCCCTCCACATAGGCGACGAGATCGCGCACCACGAACTCCGTGATGATGTAGGAGGCGCCGGTCCAGGGATAGCTGAACTCCGCATAGCGCCGGAGCAGGATCTCCAGGCTGCCTTCCGACCGATAGATGCCGTACACCCATTCCGACGGATAGCTCAGATTGCGCGGGAGCTTGCCGTCGCGCACGCGCTGGGCAAAATTGAAGACATCGCGGTTGGGGGTGGCAAGGCGTCCCTTGCCGTTGTTGAAGCGCCGGACGTCCGAAACCCCGAGCAGCTTGGTCTCGTCCGCGTCCAGGGCGGCGACGAGGCGCGACAGGTAGTCGAGCGTCGAGAAGTCGTCGCAGGCCCTGAGGCAGAAATATTCGCCGAGCTCGGTACCGAGGCGGAAGCACTTGAGGAAGTTTTCGTCGGCCTTGAGGTGCACCTCGTTCTCGAGCACCTCGAAACGAGGATCCTTCGCCGCGAAGGCTTTGGCGATTTCCAGTGAACCATCGGTCGACCTGTTCTCGACGATGATGGCGCGAAAATCCCTGAAATCCTGATCCGCGATGCACTGCAGGCACTTTTCCAAGGTCTTCGCACCATTGAAGACCGGAAACAGAACGACGAGTTTCGCCTTCTCCATTCTCACTCCAAACCATTCGCCGAGCGGCGCTTCAGGCGCGCTCAAGCCGCGTTATGAATCCGAGATCCAGCAGTTGCCGCGATCCGGTGAACTGAACCGAAACATCCGAGGTCAATTGCAGGCCGCCGGCGTTTGCGATGTTCTCCTTGATCTTCACATAGACGGCGGAGGTATCGAAATACTGCCCGCCTGCCGCGGCCGCATCGACGACCTCGGCATAGTCGGCAAAGAACTTGAAATGCAGCAGCACACCCATGGCGGCCGGAAAATTCCGGTCATAGGGCAAGGGCTGATGGATGCTGGGCCCGAAACAGCACTCGCCGTCCCAGAACAGCACCGGATACTTGACCATCTCCAGGTCGGTTCCGAACTTGCGATAGCGCGGCCCACCCTTGACGCTGAAGGCCCGCTTCATCGCATTCATGACGTAGCCGGTGGCATCGAAATGATCGGCAATTTCCCAGGGGGCCTGTTGCTCCAGCTTTTCAACGTCGGCGCGCTCGAGATCGACAGGATACATATCGAGCATGGGGGCGAGCATGCGGCGGGCGCCCATGCGCTCCAGCGCCGGAATGAGCCACTTCAGTCCGCGTTCCTCATAGCCGTCATAGACGAGATACTCGTCGGAATCGACATTGACGTACCATCGGCCGGTGCCATAGCGCTCGAACAGCGTTTCCCGCCACTCGCGCCCGCGCCGCGCCTCCTTGAAGCGGACGACGGACGACCAGACGTCGACGTCGGGCTGCGCCACCAGGTATTCGCGCGTGCCGTCGGACGAGACGTCGTCGATGCAGATGAAGCGTGTCACCCCGAGCTTGCGGTAATGCGCCAGGAACGACGGCATCAGCTTGAGGTCGTTGTGGGTGATGAACATCAACGGGATATCGTCGGGCGACAAGGTCGCCGGGCCCCGCGCGCTCAGGCACGTCAACTCGTGCCGGCGTCTCTTTTTCCTCTCCCGTCGGGCCATCCTTTTTGTTTCCAGCCATGTGCTGAGACGTTCGAGCGGCGTTCTTCTGAACATCTCCGCCGCCGCCTCCATGGAGGAAAAAGGATATCGCGTTTCGCCCACGGCAAGCTCCAGATCGTTTAGATTAGCAGCCTCTACGTGAAAAACCGTCTGCGATCAACTTGCGAAAGTCCCGCGCATGGGAGCCTTCGAAATCAGGGCCGCTCAGGGTCGTTGGCAAGCACGATCGGCTGCCCGTGCGGCGTCGCTTCCGCCGCCCGCTGCCAGCTCTGCGTCAGGTCTTCAAGCTCGCGGCCGGAGGCGAGCGAGAGCTCGGTGACGAGGCGCGAGAGCGCGGCCACCCAGCAATCGTAGTAGTCGCTGGCGTCCGCCTTGCGGCCAGGCTTGTAGAGCTCGGCCGAAAGCGCCTCGGCCCATTCCGGCCAGGAGAACACGCCCTTTTCGTGCAGGCGAACGGTCATGGCAAAAGCGTTCGCCTGCCATGGTTCGGCGAAGACTGGATCGCCCTCCGGCGATCTCGGCAGCTCGGCCGAGGCAACGAGCGGCGACGTCACCTTACACGTGTTCAAGGTAGCTCTCCCAGGCATCGATCGAGACCGTCAGCGTCGGGTCGGCGCCCTCGCCCCAGATCTCGGGCCCATCGAAGACGACCGTATAGACCCATTGCGGATTTTCGCCGCGGCCATGGGCGTTGTCATCAGGGAAGACGAAGAAGCCCTGCACCGCCTCCACCCGGCCAAGCTTGGCGCGGGCGTAGCGCGGCAGCCGCGTGTGTGTCTCCGGATTGAAATTCTTCGTCTTCACCCGGTCTCCGGCAGCAAAGCGTGGTTGCCCTTCCGCCGGGCGGTCGCAAGGCCCGCCCTTCGCCAGCACGCCGGCCACCATCTCGGCCTTCAGCACCCGCTTCGGCGCCGCACCCTGTTCCAGCCTATGCCCGCCATCGAGTTCGGCTTGGGTGACGAAGCCGTGGCGCTTCAGCAGCGTCTCCAGCGCGCGGGTCCAGATCTCGTAGTAGCTCGCCGAAAGATAGGTCGCCGGCGGCAGGTTTTCGCGCGCATGCCGGCTTTCGTCGATCGTCCAGGCACCGAAGGCGCCGCAGGAAAGCGTGACGCCCAGCGCCCGCTTTTCCCATTCCTCGTGGAAATAGGGTTCGACCTTTTCCGGCGCCACCCGCCCGAGGCCATGGGCGCCGCCGAGATCGTGCGGACCGTTCATCGGAGCGTCTCCCCGGAAAGGGCTAAGCCCGTGCCGATCATGGCATCGCGCGTCACCAGCCCCGCGAGTTCCTCCTCGCTGAAACCGTCCGTATCTGCCGGACGCTCCGGGATCACCAGATAGCGCAGCTCCGCGGTCGAATCCCAGACGCGGATGCGCGTCGTCTCCGGCAAGGTCAGACCGAACTCCTGGAGCACCCCGCGTGGGTCGATGACCGCGCGCGAGCGATAGGGCGGCGCCTTGTACCAGACCGGCGGCAGGCCGAGCACCGACCACGGATAACAGGAGCAGAGGGTGCAGACGACGAGGTTGTGGGTCTCGGCCGTATTGAACACGGCGCGCATGTGCTCGCCCTGCCGGCCGGTATAGCTGAGGCTGGCGATCGCCTCCGTCGCATCGCGCTTCAGCCACTCGGCGAAATCGGGGTCGACCCAGGCCTTCGCCACCACGCGGGCACCGTTGCGCGGGCCGATCTTCGTCTCATAGGTCTCGACGATCGCGTCGATCGCCGCCGGATCGATCAGCCCCTTCTCGGTCAGCACTGTTTCCAGCGCCTTCACCCGCGCTTCCATGTCGGTGAAATGGTTGTCGTGGTGATGATGGTCGTGATCGTGACCATGATGGTGTTCGGACATTGCCTGGCTCCTCGCAACGGCGCACCCCTCGGGCGCAAACGGCGCTGCCTCCTCACTCGGGCGATAGTGGTAGCTGATGAAATCCGGATTCGAAATCGATTTCATCAGCGACCGGCGACCAGAATTGTCACCGTAACAAGTCCGGTTCCATGAAAATCGGCAGCATTGAAAAATGCTCTATTATGTAGGATCCACCAACGCGCGAGGCTAAAGCCAGCAAGAGCGCCGTTTTCCACGTATGTTACAGTAACGTAATTGCTATTTCACGGCCTCGTGAAAGGGTTCACGCTGTCCGATTTGCAGACCCGCTGACTCAAACTCTCATGAAGACAAACTTGTCCAAAAGGTACTCGCGGAGCATGCTCGGGAGTCGGGAAACGTGCATCGCGCCATAGACATCCGGCAACGTGGTGTTGTCCGCGCCAATCCAGAGTCTTACTCAACAAATGGAGGGCAGCATGAAACCTACCAGAAGCAAGCTTCCACTATTTGCAGCTCTTGTCGCCTCAACCATCGTCAACGGCGGAAATCTAGCTTTCGGCCAGACGGCGGCCGAAATCCCACCGATTCTGGTTACCCCAGATAAAGTAGAGTCTCGCATTGGTACGCTCAATTTCAAGGATGGCGCGCCGAGTGCAGACACCGTCGACAAGGTTTATGACACGCTTGATTTCACTCGCGCCCTTGACGCGTTCCTCAACAGCTATGGCGGCGCATCCGCCTACGCGATCCGGAAAGGTCTTCTCAGCATCGGCGCAGAGGACAATACGGTCACCATTTACCCTGAACTGATGGATTCGAAGTCGCTGTTCCTCACGGCCAACGCCGATACCGTCTATTACTTCAGTATAGTGGATCTCACGAAGGGCCCGATGGTGGTCGAGCAGCCATCCATGGGGGTCGGCACAATCAACGACATGTGGTTTCAGTGGATCATCGACGTCGGATTCCCCGGTCCCGATCGCGGCGAAGGCGGAAGATACCTGCTGCTACCACCTGGTTATGACGGTCCGGTTCCGGAAGGTGGTTTCTACGTGGCGCGGTCGAAGACGAACCGGGTCATCTATGCATCTCGCGGTTACCTTGTAGACAACGATCCGAAGCCCACCGTCGAAAACATCAAGAAGACGATCAAGATCTATCCCTACACACCCGGAGGCGTTGGTACGAGTATCGCGACGGCGCTCGAAGGCAAGGTCAAGCTCGAAGCGAACGCGAAGGTTCCAGAGACCAAGTTCGTGGAGGCGAGCGGGAAAGCGTTCAATACGATCCCTCCAAGCGATTACGCGTTCTTCGAGATGATCAACGCCAACGTTCAGGACGAGCCAGCCGATTCCTATAATCCAGAGCTTGCCGGACAATTGGCGGCCATCGGAATCACGAAGGGAAAGGAATTCAAACCGGACGAGCGGATGAAAAAGATTCTGACCGACGCCGCAGCGGTGGGAAACGCGGCCAGCCGTGTGTTGAATTGGCGTTTCAGCGGGCCCCATCCTGATTGGTCGTACTATCCAGACTCAATGTGGGGAAACATGCTGTGGCAGGGTGGCGCGAATTTCGAAACGCCGCCGCCGATGATCACAAAGGACGGCCTGTTCGACCCGCTACCGCCGACTGGCGCGCGTACCCTTGATTCCAAGACGGCCTTCTACTTCGGCTACACGCTCGACTCGCCCGGCATGATCATGCGGCTCCCCAAGGTCGGGTCGCAATATCTCATGGGTTTCCTGGACGCCAACAAGAACGACCTCGACGGCGGCAAGACCTACAAGGTCACGCTGCCGAAGGACATTCCGGCGGCCGCGTTCTGGTCTCTCACTCTCTACGACAACCAGTCGCGCTCGATGCTACAGACGCCGCAAGGCTACCCGCGCGCCGGCAGCCAGAGCTATCCATCGCCTGCCGCGGAAGCGGAACCGGATGGCTCGACGACGATCTATTTCGGCCCAACCCAACCCGAGGGGGTGAAACGCGGCAACTGGATCCAGACCATGCCCGGCAAAGGCTGGTTTACGCTCCTGCGTCTCTACGGTCCGCTGGAATCGTTCTTCACGAAGGAATGGCGGCTAAGCGAGATCGAACTCGTGCCCTGATGGTGGGAATGTGGGAGCAATGCTGACAAATCGCGGGGGAAGTAGCCTCCCGCGAGGTGCGACGTGATCGCGAGAATTCACACCACCGCTGCGCCTTGCCCATGTGATCGGCGCCGCCGTGCTTTTCGGCACCGGCGCACCCCTCGGGCGCAGACGGCGCTGCCTCCTCACTCGGGCGATAGTGGTAGCTGATGAAATCCGGATTCGAAATCGATTTCATCAGCGACCGGCGACCAGAATTGTCATCGTAACAAGTCCGGTCGCGACTAAACTTTGACGATACATGATGCTTTCGCGCGCAACCGCCTCCGCTATTCTAGCACCATGAAGGTTCTGATTCTCGGCGCCACCGGCTTCATCGGCTCGGCGCTCCTCGATCGTCTTGTCAGCGACGGACACATGGTAACCGGCCTCGGCCGCCATGTCGCCCGCGCGCGGCTGAAACGGCCGCAGGCGCAATGGTTCGCCGCCGACCTCGCCGACATGCGCGCTGCCAGCGACTGGCGAGGGTTGGTCGAGGCCCATGACGTCATCGTCAACTGCGCCGGCGCGCTGCAGGATGGTTTGGCCGATGATGTCGGTTCGACGCAGGAGACGGCGATGCTGGCGCTTTACGAAGCGGCGAAGGCATCGCCGGTGCGGATCGTCCAGATCTCCGCACCCCAGAACTCAGCGTCATTGGGCGGCGCCGGCAGCGACAGCGCCTTCCTCGCCACCAAGTTCCGTGCCGACAAGGCGCTTGCGGCAAGCGGCGTTGCGCATGTCATCCTTCGGCCGGCGCTGGTGCTTGGCCGCAACGCCCATGGCGGTTCGGCGCTGCTGCGTGCCCTTGCCGCGCTGCCCTTCGCCATCCCGCTCGTGCATGTGGGGTCACGTGTCGAAACGGTCGCGATGAGCGATGTTGCCGAGGCCGTCAGCGCGGCCGTTGCCGGGCTGATGCCCGAAGGAAGCGATCTCGTGCTTGGCGACGAGACACCGCCGACGCTTGGCGAACTCGTGGCACTGCACCGTGAGTGGCTTGGCCTGCCCGCCGCTAGAACCGTCTCGCTGCCCGCAGCACTTGCAGCACCCGTCGGTTTCCTTGCCGATATCGCCGGCAGGCTTGGCTGGCGTTCGCCGCTGCGCTCGACAGCACTTTCGGTAATGGCCGGCGGCGTTTCTGCCGCGGGTTGGACCCGAGCCCCCGGCCCGTTCCTGTCCGCCCGCCAGAGCCTTTCAGCCAATCCATCGGGCGTTCAGGACCTCTGGTTTGCCCGACTTTACCTGTTGAAGCCGCTGATGGTCGTCGGGCTTTCGCTCGTCTGGCTGCTGTCCGGGCTGATACCGCTTTTTGCCTTCGACGCGGCTCGGCAGCATTTCCTGCGGTTTCTCACCGATGGCCCGGCAACGGCGATGACGCTTGCCACCTGCCTTGCCGATATCGCCCTTGGCATCACGGTCCTCGTCCGCCCCTTGGCGAAGCGTGCGCTGCTGGGCATGCTCGCTCTGACTTTCGGTTATCTCGTCACTGCAAGCCTCGTCGAACCCGCACTCTGGGCCGATCCGCTCGGACCACTCGTCAAGGTCCTGCCTTCGATCCTCGCGACGCTTGCGACGCTTGCCATTCTGGATGAACGCTGATGCTGCTCGAAGATGTGCTGCGCCTTGCCCATGTGATCGGCGCCGCCGTGCTCTTCGGCACCGGCGCAGGCATCGCCTTCTTCATGCTGATGGCCCGGCGCACCCGCGATGCGCGACTGATCGCCCATGTCGCCGGAACGGTGGTCATCGCCGATACGGTCTTCACCGCCACGGCCGTGGTGATCCAGCCGATCACCGGCTATCTGCTGGCGACGAGCATCGGCTGGTCGCTGACGGAAGGCTGGATCGTGTTGTCGCTGATCCTCTATGTGATCACCGGTCTCTTCTGGCTCCCGGTCGTCTGGATCCAGTTGCGGCTGCGCGATCTTGCCCGTCTTGCAACGGCAAACGGTGCGTCGCTGCCACGGGAATTCGACCGGCTCTACGCCATCTGGTTTGCCTGCGGTTTCCCGGCCTTCCTTGCCGTGACCGGCATCTTCTGGCTGATGCTCACCAAGCCGCAATTCGCACTATTTTAGCATCGGCCAGAGGCTGACGACGAGCAGCACCGCCATAGTGATGTTGAACCATTTCAGCCGCGACGGCTCCGACAGCCATTGCCTGAGCGCCGAGCCGAAGCCTGCCCAAGTGGACACGCTCGGCACGTTGACCAGCGCAAAGACCAGACCGACGACCAGCACGCTGAACAGGTAGCTGTCGCTGCTGGTATAGGTCGCCATGGCCGAAACCGCCATGACCCACGCCTTGGGATTGACCCACTGAAAGGCGGCAGCCGCCAGGAAGGTCATCGGATTGGCGCCGGCCTTGCCTTCGGAAAGGGAACGCGAGGTGCCGATCTTCCAGGCGATCCAGACGAGATAGGCACCGCCGGCAAATTTCAGGACCGTATAGAGGAGCGGCACGGAGTGGAGCAGCGCGCCGAGACCGAAGCCGACGGCGATCAGGAGCAGGAAGAAGCCGGCGCCGATGCCGAGCATATGCGGAACGGTACGCACGAAGCCGAAATTCACGCCAGACGCGAACAGCATCATGTTGTTCGGCCCCGGCGTGATCGATGTGGTGAACGCAAACAAAAACAACGCCAGAAGCGTATCGGCCTGCATGGCTTCCTCCGGTCTAATTGGGTCAACATAGTTGACCTATTGACCGGCACCAGTCGCGAACTTGTCATGGTGACAAGTTGCAGTGCATTCGCCCTCTGTCGGCTCGCGCGAACCGACTGGCGGCGCAGCAAGGGCCGCACCGCCTCGCCTGTCAAAGAACGGCGCCCGGCCTCAGCCCCACTTCATCTCGCCCTTGGCGACCTTGGCGCCGAGCTCAAGCGTGGAGACGCCTGCGAGATCCGGATAGCGCTTGGTCATCGCCGCAATCAACTCGGCGCTATCCTTGGACGCGGCGGCCGCTTCGTTGAAGGCGGCGAGATAGTCGCGGGTAAAGCGGATGGCTTCCACGCCTTCCGGCCCGCGATCACTCTTGTGCGCCGGCACGACGACCTCAGGCTTGCGCGCCGCCATGGTTTCGAGCGCTTCAATCCATTTCTGCCGGCCCTCGACGGTCGCCTCGTCGGCGACCCAGACATGCGAGCCGGAATAGACGAGCACGCCGCCGAAGACCGCGTTCAGTTCCGGCACGAAGAGATAGCGCCGGTCCTTCATCCCCTCGATCGTCACGATCTCGATCGTGTTGCCCTCGAGCGTCAGCGACGTACGATCATCCGGCTCCGGCATTACCACATCGGCAAGCGTCTGCGGGCCGTTGTCCTTGAGTTGCGGTCCCCAGGTCTCAAGCTTGCCTTCAACATTGGCCTTGATCGCCTCGACGGTTGCCGAAGCCGCGATCACCTTGGCATCCGGGAAGGCCCCAGTGACCGGCTTGAGGCTGAAATAGAAGTCCGGGTCGTTGCAGCTCACATAGATCGTCGTCAGTCGCTTGCCCGTCGCCTTGATCGCCTCCGCAACAGCGCGGCCGTCGGAAAGCGTAAAGCCGCCATCGATCAGGATCGCGTCACTCTCGCCGGTCAGGAGCACCGGCGTGCGGTTGAAGCCGGCATCGTCAGCCTGGAAGTAGCGCCACTGGAGCTTCGAGGCTGCCTTGGCAAGCGCGCTGCCGATCGGCTGGATGAGGATCGCGGCGCCGGCCGCCGCCACAGTCTTGAGTGCGGTCCGCCGGGTCAACTGGATCTGCATGGGGTCTCCTTGGGCTGTCTATGGAACAGGCCGGAAAGATGGCGGCACCCGCGCTCTTGAAAAAGCCCTGTACCGCGAACAGATTGTTCAAAGCATTCAGACAATCACCGGAAAATACGCGTGACCGTAAACCTAAATCGCCTCTCCCATTTCGTCGCCGTGGTCGAAAGCGGCTCGTTTACCGCCGCCGCTGACAGGCTCGGTCTCGCTAAGGCCGCCGTCAGCCATCAGGTCGCCCAGCTCGAAAAGGAACTCGGAACGACCTTGCTGGTGCGCACCACAAGGCGGCTGAGCCCGACCGCCACCGGCCAGCGCTTCTATGAACGCGCAGCGCTGATCCTGCGCGATGCCGAGGAAGCCGTCGGCGCGGTATCGGCCGAAACCGAAATCCCGAGCGGCACGCTGACGCTGACGGCGCCGCTCGATTATGGCGCCAAGGTCGTGACCAACGCGGTCGCCGCCTATCTCCACGCCTATCCGACGATGCGGGTGGATCTGAGCTTCAACGACACCGTGCTCGACATGATCGAAAAGCGGCTCGACCTCGCCATCCGTGCCGGCTGGCTCATCGACTCCAGCGAACGGGCAAAACGCATCGGCACATTCGAGCAATATCTCGTCGCCTCACCCGCCTATGCCGCAAGACTCGGCAAGCCAACGCACCCCGAGCATCTGGCCGAGGCAAGCTGGATCGCCAATGGCGCGCTGAAGGCGCCGCTGGATTGGATCTTCACGCGTGCTGCCGGCGAACGGACGACAATCCTCGGCAAGGCGCTGGTGACCGCCGACAGCACCGATTCCGCCCATTGCTGCGTCGTCGCCGGCATCGGTGTCGCGGTGCTGCCCGACTATCAGGTGCGCGGCGATATCGCCGAGGGCCGCCTCGTGCGGCTGCTTGCCGATTGGGCGCTGCCTGCGGGCGGCATCCATGTCGTCTATCCGCCCTCCCATTTCCGCCCTGCCCGCGTGCGCGCCTTCGTCGAGATCCTCCAGCGCATGGAGAAGGAGCGCGGGCGACTTGCTGGCTGATGAGCGATGGCTCGAAAGACCGATGGGATGCGCTAGATTGCCGGCTACAGCGTTTGCTGAAAGCGTTTCCGGTTTAAGGATAGAAAAATACGGTACTGCAAAGTGCTACAGCGACCTTGGCGCGTCTTGAAAGACGCGCGGCGCTGTAGGCGATTCCGGCCCGCGAGGAGAACTGCATGCACGACCCGATCCCGACCACCACGCTACCCGGCGGCCGCCAGGTCCCCGTTCTCGGCCAAGGCACCTGGCGCATGGGCGACATGGCTTCGCGGGCTGCCGACGAGGTGAAGAGCCTGCAGCTTGGCCTCGATCTCGGCATGACGCTGATCGACACGGCGGAGATGTACGGCAATGGCGCCTCGGAGCGCATCGTCGGCGAAGCGGTGCGCGGGCGCCGCGACGAGGCCTTCATCGTCAGCAAGGTGCTGCCGTCGAATGCCAGTCGGATCGGCACTGAGGCCGCCTGCGAACGCAGCCTGAAGCATCTCGGCATCGACCATATCGACCTCTATCTCCTGCACTGGCGCGGCGGCTATCCGCTCGCCGAAACCGTCGCCGCCTTCGAGGCGCTGAAAAAGGCCGGCAAGATCGGCGCCTGGGGCGTGTCGAATTTCGACGTCGACGACATGGAGGAACTGTTGTCGGTGCCGGACGGAAAGAACGTCGCCGTCAACCAGGTGCTCTACAACCTCTCGCGCCGCGGCATCGAGTTCGACCTTTTGCCCTGGTGTCAAAAGCGTGGCATCGCGATCATGGCCTATTCGCCGCTCGACGAAGGCCGGCTGCTCCGCCATCCGGATCTCATCCACATCGCCAAGGCGCATCAGGCGACGCCATCGCAGATCGCGCTTGCCTTCCTGAAAACCCGTCCCGGCGTGATCTCGATCCCCAAGACCGGTTCGGCGGACCGCGCCCGCGAAAACCGCGACGCGATGGACATTCACCTGACGGCGGAAGACCTCGGCGAACTCGACCGCGCCTTCCCGCCGCCGAAGCGCAAGCGATCATTGGAGATGATCTAACCAGCCGCCAGCTTGAGCATTACCGCAGCAACCCGCGCAGGACCGGACAGGCCTTTCTCTGGCCGGACAGCCCTTCCGGAGTTGCAACGATGCGTCTGAGACCGGCGCGCTTTCGCGTATTGGACGGCAGCTTGATCGCCGAAGCCAGCCCCAGGCGCGAAAGCAGGCGGATGAACCACCAGCCCAGATCGATCTGCCCGTCCTCGATCCCGAGCCGGGCGGATTCCGGAAAGGCGTGGTGATTGCCGTGATAGGCTTCGCCGAAGGTCACCAGACCGAAACGCGGCAGGTTGTAGCCCTGCACCGCGACGCCATCGACGCGCCACCCCTGCTCGCCGCCACGATGGGCGAAGTGACCGACCAGCCAATGCCCTATAAGCGAGACGGAAACACGGACCGCCACACCCCAGATCACCCAGGAAATGCCACCGAAGACGAAGAGCGCCAGCGCCAACGGCGCTTGCTGCAGCATCCATGTCACTTCAAGGAAGCGATAGAACCGATCCTGCGCGACACGGTCTTCAATGATAAATCGCGGCGGATGATC
The DNA here is from genome assembly GCF_037120565.1 of Ensifer sp. CCNWLY38. Classification (NCBI taxonomy): domain Bacteria; kingdom Pseudomonadati; phylum Pseudomonadota; class Alphaproteobacteria; order Hyphomicrobiales; family Rhizobiaceae; genus Ensifer; species Ensifer sp. CCNWLY38. The sequence goes on along the minus strand of NZ_JBBBBO010000004.1, from coordinate 439,888 downwards.
AAGCGCCAGGACGCAATGCATCTGCCAGAAGGCGTCCTGAAGGAAAGGTCGGCGGTGGGCGAAGAGATCGTGACAGACCTGCTGGCGCTGCGCCCAGTCGCGAATGTCATGGGCGTAGATCATGCCGAACGGCCCGGCCATGCCGACAAGCACACCGAAGGTGACGAGGATGCGCTCGAGCCAGAGCGGCGCTTCGAAGGAGCGATGGATCAGCAGCCGGTGCATGCCAACCGAATGGCCGAGGCAGATCGTAAGGGCCGTCAGAACGATGAAGACCACAAGGGCGTCCAGCGAAAACGTCATTGGCGCACCGATGAGGGCCACGAGCGTCATTCCGGAGATCCAGAGCGACTTGCCTCGAACCCAGACGACCTTGCCGTTCACCGGGTCGCTATCGGGCTGCGCTATCATTCTGCCAGTCGACACGACATTCATGGCACCCTCCACAACAAAACCCAGACCAGTTTTCAGGCAACACTGAAGGACCCGATTGAAAACAACCGGCGCAGAAGTTATTTAGGAAATAAACTAATTACATATTTACCCGCGAATAGGTATTTAGGCAATATCCTAATTACCTATTGATCGATCTGCCGGCGACAAAGGAGATGTTGTGAACGACGACACGCTTAACCAGGATGCAGGCGGCTCGGCGCAACGTGTGTTCAACGCACTATCGTCGCTGCATCGACGCAAGATACTGGCCTATCTCTCAGCCTCCAGCCTGACGGCGGGCGAGATTGCCGAGCGCTTCAACATGAGCAAGCCCTCGGTGTCGCAGCATCTGACGGTGCTGGAGAACGCCGGCTTGATTGCCAAGGAAAAGCGCGGCCAGTTCGTTCATTACACCATCGTGACCAACAATCTGATCAACACGCTGAATGGTTTTGCCCAGGAAGTCTGCCCCGTCAGCCGGCCCCTCAAGCGGGAGAGCGAAGCCAAGGCGAAGTCAAAGTAGGACATCCCCTCATCCGCCCGGTGAGGGGATGCGCCCCTCATCCGGCCTGCCGGCCACCTTCTCCCCGCCTGCGGGGAGAAGGAAATCGCCGCGCCCGCTCGCCCCAACAAAACCGTTGGCGTCCTGCTCGTCCCTGAAAGAACTCCGGGCGGTCAGCGCACAACCGCGTCCCCTCTCCCCGCCTGCGGGGAGAGGGCTAGGGTGAGGGGCTGTCCGGGGGGCGGACAGCCCGTGTAACCCACGCTGGAAATCATAGTCCCTACGGGCCGCGGTTCACCGCGGCGATGCCGTTGCGGCAGACTTGGGTCAGCCGGAGCGGCTCCCTATCTCCACCACCACCTTGCCCTTGGCACGACCGGATTCGAGATAGGCAAAGGCGTCCGAAACATCCTTCAGCGGAAATACACGGTCGATGACGGGCCTGATCGTCTTGGCCTCGATGAGATCGGCGAGCTCGGCAAGTTCGGCACCATCAGGATGCATGAACAGGTAGCGGTAGGCGACGCCATGTTTCCTGGCGACGGCGCGGATCCGGTAGGATGCAAGCCAGAAAAGCGACCTCAGGAACAGGCCGCGGCCCAGATCCTTTCGCGCGGTTTCAGGTTCGGGCATGCCGGCGATGGAGACCACTTTGCCGCCGCGCTTGACCACGCAGAACGACTTCATGAGCGTTTCGCCGCCAAGCAGATCGAAGACGCCGTCCATGTCGCGCAACTGCTCCTCGAACCTTTCTGTCGTATAATCGATCACCACATCCGCGCCGAGTTCTTCGACCAGCGCACGGCCACGGGGCGAGGCCGTCGTCGTTACCTCCGCTCCCAGCCATTTCGCCAGCTGGATGGCGAAGGTGCCGACGCCACCGGCCCCACTGGGTATGAAGATCCGGCTGCCTTGGCTCACATGAAGCTCGTCGCGCAGCGCCTGTAAGGCCGTGAGGCCGGCAAGCGGCACGCCGGCTGCCGTGTTGAAATCGATCGATGCGGGCATCTTTGCCAGAAACTGTTCAGGCACGACCGCATACTCGGCCAAGCCGCCCATGGCCTCCTTGGGCATACGCGCAAAGACACGATCTCCCGGCGTGAACAACGTGACGTCTTCTCCCAGCGCCTCGACGACGCCGGCAAGTTCGTTGCCCATGACAACAGGCCACGGATAGCGCTGGACGACCTTGAGCATGCCTTCGCGCGTCTTGTAGTCGACAGGATTAAGTCCTGCGGCATGCACCCGGACAAGCACCTCGCCGCGCGCCGGTTGTGGACGCGAAACGTCACGCAGCTCGGCAGCGTCGGGCCCGCCGTATCGCGTCAGAACAAACGCCTGCATCTGCATGAACATGACCCCGCCGCCTGATATTGCTTGTTTTGTCAGCGATTAGTCGGCGAGAAATACCGGCGAAGTCAACAGCGCGTGGCTTCCGGCGGCTTCCGCCGGGGCGCCGACAGCCCCTCATCCGCCCGGTGAGGGAAGCGCCCCTCATCCGGCCTGCCGGCCACCTTCTCCCCGCACGCGGGGAGAAGGAAACGCGTGGCGAGCGCCCGGTGCGAAAAGCATCGTGCTCCGACTGTGGCTATTCCGGCTTTGGAAGGTTCGACCTGGCGCGGCAAACCCGGCGCCGTCCCCTCTCCCCGCTGGCGGGGAGAGGGCTAGGGTGAGGGGCAACCCCGGCACGCAGTGTAAGGGGCGATCCAGCTTCAAGGACAAGGGCAGCCCCCACGTGAAGCGTGGGGCTGCCCAAGTTTGAAGTGTGATGGCAGCTACAGGCGCCAGGACACACCCTCACCCGCCGCAAAAATCACATGCCCTGCGGGCCGCGGTTCATGGCCGCAATACCCGTGCGGCAGACTTCGATGAGGCCGAGCGGCTTCATGATGGCGATGAATTGCTCGATCTTCGACGGCTTGCCGGTGATCTCGAAGACGAAGTGATCGATGTTGGCGTCGATGACCGAGGCGCGGAAAGCGTCGGCGAGCCGCAGGGCCTCGACGCGGTGGTCGCCCGAGCCGTGCACCTTGACGAGCGCCAATTCACGCTCGATCGGCCGGTCGTGGCCAAGGCTTGCGGCGCGCACCGTCAGGTCGACGACGCGGTGGACCGGCACCAGCCGCTCGAGCTGGTTCTTGATCTGGTCGAGCACGTGCGGCGTGCCGCGCGTCACGATGGTGATGCGCGACAGGTGCGCCTCGTGTTCCGTTTCCGAAACCGTGAGGCTTTCGATGTTGTAGCCGCGGCCGGAGAACAGCCCGATGACGCGGGCAAGGACGCCCGGCTCGTTGTCGACGAGAACCGAAAGCGTGTGGGTTTCGGCGAGCTCGGTCTCCTTGGCGATGAAGTAGGCGGAGCCGGTCGGTTGAAGGTGTGCGTTCATTTCGGTTGGTTCCTCTACCTAACTCAGACGAGCTGACGGCCCTTGGCGTCGATCGCGTTGGCGACCGCTTCGTCCGTGGCTTCGTCGGGCAACAGCATCTCGTTATGCGCCTTGCCCGAGGGGATCATCGGGAAGCAGTTGGCGAGATTGGCAACGCGGCAATCGAAGATGACCGGTGCCGGCGTGTCGATCATCTGGCGGATCGCAGCGTCGAGCTCGCTCGGCTTGTCGCAGCGGATGCCGACGCCGCCATAGGCTTCCGCCAGCTTGACGAAATCAGGCATCGCCTCGGTGTAGGAGTGCGACAGGCGGTTGCCGTGCAAGAGCTGCTGCCATTGCCGCACCATGCCCATGTACTGGTTGTTGAGGATGAAGATCTTGACCGGCAGGCCGTACTGAACGGCACAGGACATTTCCTGGATGCACATCTGGATCGAGGCGTCGCCGGCGATGTCGACGACGAGGCTGTTCGGATGCGCGACCTGGACGCCGATGGCGGCGGGGAAGCCATAGCCCATGGTGCCGAGACCGCCCGAGGTCATCCAGCGGTTCGGCTGCTCGAAGCCGAAGAACTGCGCCGCCCACATCTGGTGCTGGCCGACTTCCGTCGTGATGTAGGTATCGCGGCCCTTGCTCAGCTCAAAGAGCCGCTGGATCGCATACTGCGGCATGATGACGTCGTCGTTCGGCGCATAGGCGAGCGAATTGCGGGCGCGCCACTTGGTGATCATCTCCCACCAGTCCGAGAGACGCGCCTTGTCAGCGCTTTTGGAAGCAGCACGCCACAGGCGAACCATGTCTTCCAGAACCGTGCCGACATCGCCGAGGATCGGCACGTCGACGCGCACGTTCTTGTTGATCGACGACGGGTCGATGTCGATGTGGATCTTCTTGGAGTTCGGCGAGAACGCGTTGAGGCGGCCGGTGATGCGGTCGTCGAAGCGGGCGCCGATGCAGATCATGACGTCGCAGTCATGCATCGCCATGTTGGCTTCGTAGGTGCCGTGCATGCCGAGCATACCGAGCCAGGCCTTGCCGGAGGCCGGATAGGCGCCGAGGCCCATCAGCGTCGAGGTGATCGGGAAGCCGGTTAGTTCGACCAGTTCGCGCAGCAGATGCGAGGCTTCCGGACCGGAATTGATGACGCCGCCGCCGGAATAGATGATCGGCTGGCGCGCGTTGCGCATCAGTTCGACCGCTTCCTCGATCTTCTTCAGATCGCCTTGCTTCTTCGGCTGGTAGCTCTTCTGGGTCGGAACGGCTGATGGAGGCGTGTAGGTGCCGGTCGCAAACTGGATGTCCTTCGGGATATCGACGACGACGGGACCCGGGCGGCCCGACTGGGCAACGCGGAAAGCCTCATGGATGATGCGGGCGAGATCGTTGACGTCCTTGACCAGCCAGTTGTGCTTGGTGCACGGCCGGGTGATGCCGACGGTGTCGCATTCCTGGAAGGCGTCGGAGCCGATCAGCGAGGTCGGAACCTGACCGGAGATGCAGACGAGCGGGATCGAGTCCATCAGCGCGTCCTGCAGCGGCGTCACCGCATTGGTGGCGCCGGGGCCTGACGTGACCAGCATGACGCCGACCTTGCCGGTGGAGCGGGCGTAACCTTCGGCCATATGGCCGGCGCCCTGCTCGTGGCGAACGAGGATGTGCTGGATATCGTCCTGCTGGTGGATTTCGTCGTAGATCGGAAGCACGGCGCCGCCCGGATAGCCGAAGATATGCTCGACGCCGTTGTCTCTCAGTGCCTGGAGAACGATCTCCGCGCCTGTCATCTGGTTTTCTGTACCGCTCATTGACTTGCTTCCGTCCCTTTTTCCAGTTGGGTGCTTAGCTTGTTTGAAGGCATAAAAAAAGGCCCCGTCAGGAGCCTCGTTCAGCGCATGGGTGGCTACCGCCGGATGGTTACACCATCCTGCCCATGCGCCGTCCCACCACAAGAATAACCGCGAAATTTTTCATGGGCCGAGTTGATAACCACAAAAGCCCAAGGCGTCAACGGCTTTTAGTTACACGATCAGGCTCTCGCGCGGAACATTGTTGCGCGAGCCGGGGCGCCCGGCCCGGGGCCGGTTGAGAAAACCGGGCGGCAAGGTGCCGAAGCGGCTCATTCCGGCACCAGATCATGTCAGCCTGCCGCGTGCCGACCAGAACGCCGGCGCAGCGGCCTTGCAATCGCGTCGACACTATTTGATTAACCTGCTAGTATCCGTGACTTACGATTGCAAGCGTACGGTTCGGCGCGGAGATTCACCTCTCGCGCGAGGTGAATCTCCGCGCGATCATTTGTCTGCCATTTATTCTTACGCCACTTATCGCCACCCTCGGAGCGATCGCTACCGGGAGGCGACCTCATGTAAGCCGAGTGCGGCATAGAGGGAGAACAATCAGATGGTGAAGCTTGTGCAGAAAGCCGTGGTGCGTTCCACCGCGACGGTGTCGGCTGCGGTATTGGCATTAATCGTTGGCATGGGAACACCTTCAGGCGCGAAGGCCGGGGAGGCTGAGGCCAAGAGCCTGCTCAAGGCCATGTCCGACTATTTGGCGGCGCAGAAGACCATATCTTTTGGTTATGATACTAATCTCGAGGTTGTTACCAAGGATCACCAGAAGCTCCAACTGGCGAGTTCTGGAACGATCGATCTCACCCGGCCCGACAAGATTCGTGCGACGCGCACTGGCGGCTTCGCCAATGTCGAGATGATCTTCGACGGCAAGACTCTCACGGTTCTCGGCAAGGACGCCAATCTCTATACCGAGGTCGAGAAGACCGGCACGCTGGACCAGCTCGTCGACGAGTTGCGGGAAAAGCTCCAGAAGCCCATGCCTGGCGCCGATTTGCTTCTGTCGAATGTCTACGATGTGCTGATGACCGACGTTGTTGACGTAAAGGACCTCGGCAGCGGCGTAATCGGCGGCACCGAATGCGATCATCTGGCATTTCGCACCAAGGAGATCGACTGGCAGATCTGGATCGCTCAGGGCGAGCGCCCCTATCCCTGCCGGTATGTCATCACCAGCAATCAGCTTGACCAGGCACCGCAATACAGCGTCCAGACCAGGGACTGGAAGACCGGCAGTGAGGTTGCTGCGGACGATTTCGGCTTCAAGAACGAGACCAACGCCAAGAAGGTCGATCCGAAAGAACTCACCGATATTGATGAACTGCCCGGCCATCTGGCCATAGGAGGCGGCCAATGACCGTGTCAAAGAAATTGAGAATTGTGCTGCTCGCCGGCATCGTCGGCTTTCCAGCACTGCAAGCGGCGGAGCGCATTCCAGCATCGAGTTCGTACAGTTTCGTCTCGACAGCCGAGGCCAGGGTCGGGCGTCCGCTTACGCCGGTCAGCGTGGCCGGAGTGGCGCGGCGCACCGTGCGCCGCTGCGCAGTTGGCGTCTACTACTGCTAAATCGCAGCCGAGAAGCTCAATGCGCTCCTATGGTCGGGTGATCAAGACGTGCAGCTACTGCATGTTTCTTTAATCGTAGCCGGTTAAAGGACAAAAACATGCAGTAGGCTCCCGCTTCAGGCGGTAGCGGCGAGCGCCGGATAGTCGACGTAACCCTTCGCGGTGCCGCCGAAATAGGTCATGCGGTCGGCGTCGTTCATAGGCGCGTCGGCTTTCAGCCGGTGAACGAAATCCGGATTGGCCAGCACCATCTGGCCGTAGGCCTCCAGATCGGCGAGCCCCGATGCAAGATCGGAACCGATCTCGTCGCGTCCGCGGCCGGGCCTGTTCAGGATCAAGGGCTGCATCCACAATTTGCGAAGCGAGGCGAGCAGCGGCTCGTCGCCCGCATGCATGATGTGCAGATAGGCAAGGCCCAGCTTGTCGAGTTCGGCCACCAGATAACGATAGAGATCCGGCCCTTCGGCACCCTCGTCGATGCCCCACGTCGCAAGGCCGGGAGAAAGCCGGATGGCCGTGCGGTCCGCACCGATCTCCTCGGCGATGGCCGCGGCCACCTCGATCGCGAAGCGCGCGCGGTTCTCGATCGATCCGCCATATTCGTCGGTGCGGGTGTTGGCGCTCGGCGCCAGGAACTGATGAACCAGATAGGCGTTGGCGCCATGGATCTCGACGCCATCGGCACCGGCCTCGATTGCGCGACGGGCCGCATGGCGGAAGTCAGCGACCGTCTGGCGCACCTCTTCTGACGTCAGCGCCCGCGGCGTCGGGATATCCTGCATGCCCGTCGCCGTGAACATGCCACTCCCCGGCGCGATCGCCGACGGCGCGACGCCCTGGCGGTGATGCGGCGTGTTGTCCGGATGCGACATGCGTCCGGCATGCATGAGCTGGAAGAAGATATGACCGCCCCTCTCGTGCACGGCAGCAGTAATCTTCTTCCAGCCGGCGACATGCGCATCGGTGTAGATGCCGGGTGTGGTGAGATAGCCCTGGCCATCGTCCGAAGGCTGGGTGCCCTCGGTCACGATCAGGCCGACGCTGGCGCGCTGGGCGTAATATTCGGCGGCGAGTGTGCCGGGCGTACCATCGAATTCGGCGCGGCTGCGGGTCATCGGCGCCATGGCCAGCCGGTTGGCAAGCGTGTAGCGACCGATACGGACAGGGTTGAATAGCGTGCTCATTGGGCTCTCCATGTTGAGGCGCTTTATCGTGTTGCAGCCCTTGTCCACTATTCCGACGCTGGGATAAATCTGGGAAGATTGAAATTACTATTCCATTGATGGAGCAATACGGTGACCCATCTGAATGACATGGCACTGTTCGTCGAAGTGGCGAAAGCCCGAAGCTTCCGCAAAGCGGCGGAGGTTGTCGGCATGCCCAACTCCACCCTGTCGCGACGGATCAGCGAATTGGAGAAGGCGATCGGGTTGAGACTGCTCAACCGCACGACGCGCAAGATCGAGCTCACCGAAGCGGGCCAGCTCTACTATGAGCGCAGCAAACGCATCGTCGACGAAGCGCGCCTCGCGCACGAGCAGCTTGGCGCCATGCTGGAGCAGCCGAGCGGCCTCCTGCGCGTCTCAATGCCGGTCGATTTCGCGACCATCTACATGACGCCGCTGATCGCGGAATTCGCCCGGCGCTATCCCGGCATCACCTTCGATTTCGACCTGACGCCGCGACGCGTCGATCTGGTGGCGGAGCCCTTCGACGTGGTGATCCGTGCGGGCGAACTGCAGGATTCACGCCTGATTGCGCGGCTGCTCGGCCGCCACGCACGCTATCTCTACGCTTCCCCTGCCTATCTGGCGGCGTCTGGGGAGCCACAGGATCCGGCGGATCTGGCCCGCCACGACTGCATCTGCATGCCGCGGGCAACGGACTGGACGCTGCATGATGGCCGAAACCACAAGATCGAAGTTTCGGTCGGCGGCCGCTTCACGGTCAACAATGTCGGCATGATGAGCGCACTTGCCGTCAACGGTCAGGGTATCGCGTTGCTCGCCGAACGCATTGCCGGTGACGATTTCGCCGAGGGTCGGTTGAAGCGTGTGCTGCCCGCCTGGGAAGGCACCTCCGTCGCAATCCACGCCATCACCGAAACGCGGCTGCTGCCGGCCAAGACCCAACGCTTCATCGAATTTCTGCAGCAACAGATGGGACGCAGCTAGAGTAAGTCGCGCAAAAGTACGCAGCGGTTTTGCGAAACGACATTCGAAAAATCGAAAAAAACGCGAGGAGCGAATCTGAAAGATCGCAACGCGCTTTGACCGCGAACGCCTTCATCTTCCGGCCCTAGTGAGAACACGCTAAAATATAGACAGCATGCGGAGAGCGGGATGGCAAACGGGCGCGTCGAGCGGCGACTTGCGGTCATCATGGCCACCGACATTGTCGGCTACTCCCGTCTGACGGAGGCTGACGAAATTCGCACGCTCGGCACTGTGAAGCGGCTGCAGACGTCCATCCTTGCTCCCAGCATCGCCGCCTGCAGCGGGCGGATCGTCAAGCTGATGGGTGACGGCGCGCTGGTCGTCTTCGACTCCGCCGTCAACGCGGTGGATTGCGCCCTATCGCTGCAGGAGGCGCTCGCTTCCGACCAGCTGGAGCAGCCTCCCGACGACCGCATCCTCGTCAGGATCGGCATCAATCTCGCCGACGTCGTCATTGAAGGAGACGATCTCCTTGGCGACGGCGTCAACGTCGCCGCGCGCCTGCAGGCCTCGGCGTCCCCCGGTGGCATATGCATCGCCGATGTCGTCCATCGGCAACTCAGCGCCAAGAACCGATCGGCCTTCCTCGACGGCGGCGAGATCGCGCTGAAGAACATCACGCGCGCCATCCGCGTCTGGCACTGGACGGACGCACCGACAATGGGGCCGGCGGCCTCGCAAGCCTGCGCGCACACGTCGATCGCGGTCCTGCCGTTCGAGAACCTCGGCGGCGCGGCGGAGCAGGTCTTCTTCAGCGATGGCATCAGCGAGGACATCATCGGCGGGCTCGCGCGGTTCCGCTCGCTTTCCGTCACATCAGCCAGTTCATCCTTCAGCTTCCGCGATCGGAGTGTCGATAGAAGGGAGATCGGCCGCCGGCTCGGCGCCACCTACCTCGTCGAGGGCAGCGTCCGCCGCGCCGGCGAGCGGATCCGCGTCACCGCGCAGCTGGTCGAGGCTGCGAGCAGCGCACACCTCTGGTCGGACCATTACGACCGAAGCCTGACGGATATTTTCGCGGTGCAGGACGAGGTGACCCGGACGATCGTCTCCACCCTCGTCGGGCACATCGAGAGCGCCGACCTGCGGCAGGCGCTCCGCAAGCCGCCGACGAGCCTTGCGGCCTATGAATTCTATCTGCATGGGCTCGCGCATATTCGCGGCTACGAGCCGGAAGACAACCGGCAGGCATGCGCCATGTTCCAGGCGGCCGTCGACCGCGACCCGCATTTTGCCTTGGCTTACGCCCATCTGGCACTCGCGATCACCGCCGCGCAAGGCTACGCCAATGCCCCGCAGGACGTTCTCGACCGTGCCCTGGCCATGGCGCGCAAGGCGGTCTCGCTCGACGAGACCGAAGGCGGTTGCCAGCGGCTGCTGGCGCTCATTCACGTCAATCGCCGCGAATTCGAGTTGGCCGAGCGGCACTATCGGCGCGCCTATCTGCTGAACCCCAATGATGCCAATACGCTGGTGCAGATGGGAGGCCTCTTTGCGCGACGCGGCAAGCTTGATGAAGCAATGGAGTGGATCAACGAAGGCTTCCGGTTGAACCCGTTTCCGCCGCCCTGGTATAGCGCTGCACTCGGCAACGCCCTTTATATCCTCGGCCGCTATGAAGAGGCGGCCGCGGCGCTCAAGGAGTTGCCCAATCCCGGCCCCTTCACGCTCGCGCGCCTTGTCGCCTGCCATGCGCAGGCCGGCAGCAGCGCCGCCGCCGAGGAGACGAAGGCCCGCCTTCTGCAGGTGCGCCCGGACTTCTCGACGGAAGACTTCATCCGGCGCGGCCTCCTGCTTGAGCTGGACGAACACCGCGACCTGTTCCGCCAGGGCCTGCTGAAGGCAGGACTGCCGGCGTGACGCAATCGGCTGGCCCGATCATGGAACCGTTTCGCACCGGAATTTGCTTCAGAAGCGCGAAAAGCCCGCGAGCGGCGGCATGATGAAACCGCGCCCGTCACCGATGAAGGGCGCAAGCCCCTTTGCCACCGCCTCGCTCGGATTGCCGTAGACCTCGAGCCGCTCCACCGTGCAATGGGCAGACACATCCTGGATATGCGCGTCGGACATCTGCCAGTGTCGAAGCACGTCCTGCGAATTGCGATAGAGCTGGATACTTACCGCCTGCATCGCCTTCTCGTCGATGAAGGTCTGCACCATCAGCTGCGGCGCGTGCCTTTCAACGAAGGTGATTGCGCTCAGCACCGCCTCGCGGAACGGATCGAGATGGCCGGGGGTGATCCTCATCAGGTTTCGAAAAAGCAATTGCTCGGTCATGCCGTCCTCCATGTCGCTTGTCGCCTGGCTCCCCCGGGCCGGGCTAGAACCGGGAATGATGCTCCGCGCGTCGTCATGGAAGGGTTTGTAGGAGCTCAACTATAGTTGAGGTCAAGCCTAGTAAATCTCGTGCACCGCGCATTAACAGTTGCCGTGGAAGATTAGCATTGCCCGAAGATCCCTTGATATCGTCGACCAGACGGAAGCCGCGTCTCACGGCTGTTGTGGTGGCAGCAGGAACAGGGTCATGCCGAAGATCACGTAGACCGTCAGCGCCAGCACGCCCATGTACCAGGCAGAACGGCCGGCATTCGACAGCAGCGTCGCCGCCATCGTCGCGACCAGCATCATCACGATGGCCCCCGGCCAGAACTGCAGGTCCATCGGCTGCGGCCCGAGCACATAGCTCAAGAGCACGAGCAGCGGCGCGATAAAGAGAGCGATCTGCACCGCGCTGCCGAGCGCGATGCCGACGCTCAGGTCGAGCCGGTCCTTGCGCGCGGCGGAAAAGGCGGTCGCCATCTCGGCCGCGGCGCCGACGAGCGCGACGACGACGAAGCCAACGAAGGCCGGCGTCATGCCAAGCTCTTCCGCCGCCACCTGCACCGAGCCGACGAAAACCTCGCTGACGAGCGCCACCAGTACGGTCACCACCAGAAGCACGCCGATACCGGTCGCCAGCGGCCAATGCGCCTCCTCTCCGTCATGCCCGGAGCCGGCGGAAATGAAAAGTTCGCGATGGGTCCTGAGCGAAAACAGCATCCAGAGCCCGTAGACGACGATCAGGACAACAGACAGGCCGGCGCTCAATTGCTGGGTGAAGGGCGTCTGCGGCTGACCGTCGGCTGCGCCGATGAGCGACGGCACGAGAACCGCGACCGTCGCCATGAACAGAAGGCTCGCCAGGAAGCGCGCATTCACCCGGTTGAACTCCTGCAGGTGATAGCGCAGTCCGCCGAAGAGGAACGAGCCTCCGAGCATGAAGAGCGTATTGGTGACGATGGCACCGGCGATCGAGGCCTTGACCAACAGGTACTGACCGGCGGCGAGCGCCATCAGCGCGATGACGAGTTCCGTCAGGTTGCCGAGCGTGGCGTTGAGGAGCGCGCCGATCGTATCGCCGGTTCGTGCCGCGACGGACTCCGTCGCCTGGCTGAGCAGGGCCGCAAGCGGCACGATGGCAGCCACCGAAAGGAGAAAGAGCAATGTGTGTGCCCCCGGCCAGATGTGCTCTCCCGCGATCGCCAGGGGGACGAAAACGAGAAGCCAGAGAATGGGTGTCCGGCGCACGTAATCAAATGCACTGCCCATGGCCGCCTCCCCCCGCCAACCGGCAAGCCTAAACCGGATGCCATCTCCGGCTGGATGCTGTTGGTCAGGGCATAGGATTATTCCGCTTCCGGCAAAGGCGCATTGACTTTTATCAAGTCGCACGCGCTACCGTTGACCAGCCGCGCCACGAGATCGCCGCGCAGACGCTCCAGGTCACAGCGGCAGCTCCGTCGAGAGCTTCACCTTCTGCATGGGCACATCCGTCTTGACGCTCTGCACCCCCTTGATCCGGGTCAGGTGCTCGATCTGAAAGCGCCTGTAGTCGTCGAGATCGCGGGCGACGATCCGGAGCAGGAAGTCGCATTCGCCGGCCATAAGGTGGCATTCGACGATCTCCGGCAGACGCTTCACCGCCTCGTTGAAGTCGTCGACCGACTTGGCGTCCTGCCCCTTCAGCCACACCCGGGCAAAGACCGTGAGGCCCATGCCGACTTTGGAAGCGTCGAGCAGCGCGACGTAACGGCTGATTACGCCGGCGTCTTCCAGGAGCTTCACGCGCCTGAGACAGGGTGAAGGCGAAAGCCCCACCTCCCTGGCAAGCTCCACGTTCTGCAGGCGGCCGTTTCGCTGCAGGGCGGCAAGAATCCGCCGATCGATGGCGTCAAGTTCGATTGGCATCGGATGCCTCTTTTCTCTCTCATTTTACATACAGATGCCAAATTTTCGCAATTACGAAGCATAAAAGCAACCCGATTGCGCGGCCGCATGGCTAGTCTCCGCCACCAAAGGAGACGCCATGAGCAGCATAGAATTGGATACCCTCGGCGAGGTCGCAAAACCTGTCGGGGCCAGCGAATTCCTCCGGGGGCTGACCGCAGCCGTGCCGGTGCAGATCGGCTTTGTTCCCTTCGCGCTGGTGCTTGGGGCACAGGCCGCGCAGAAGGGCCTGAGTCCGGCGGAGGTCCCGTTGATGACCGGCTTCAATTTCGGCGGCGGCTCGGAATTCGCCGCCATCGATCTGTGGACCTCGCCGCCGCATATCGCGCTGATCGTCGCCATCACCTTCCTGATCAACAGCCGGCACCTTTTGATGGGGGCCGCGCTGGCACCCTTTCTCGGCGCCTTACCGAAACGGAAGGTTTTGCCGGCGCTGTTTTTCATGTGTGATGAAAGCTGGGCGATGGGGCTTGCCGATGCGCGTGCCCGGTCTGTCTTTAGCATGCCCTACTTCCTCGGCGCCGGCATCGCGCTCTGGGCCTGCTGGATGGCCTTCACCGCTGTCGGTGCGGCAATCGGCCCGATGATCGGCGACGTCGAGGTCTATGGGTTCGACATGGCCTTCCCCGCGGTGTTCCTTGTGCTGCTCAAGGGCATGTGGACCGGGCTGCGCACCGCCCGCCCCTGGCTCGTCAGTCTCGTGACCGCCGCCCTCGTCTACCTGTTTGTCCCCGGCGCCTGGTATGTGGCAGCCGGTGCGCTCTCCGGCCTCATCTCCAGCTATCTCCTTGCGAAGCAGCCATGATCGACACATCGACTCTTCTCACCATCCTGCTGATGGCGTCGGTCACATACATGACCCGCGCGCTTGGCTATCTGGCGCTGCGCGGCCGCACGCTCGGCTATCGGGCAACCGCCGTGATGGAGGCTGCACCGGGCTGCGTGCTGATCTCGGTCATCGCTCCGGACTTCGTCTCCGACAAACCGGCAAGCCTGATCGCGCTGGCGGTCACGCTTGTGGCCGCCACCCGGTTGTCGCTGCTGCCGACCGTGCTGATCGGTGTCGCCTCGGCCGGCATCCTGCGCCACGTCCTGGGCTGACCGTCGCGCAAATCCGCGAAACCACTTGTTAAATCCCCCCGGCTAACATGAGCGACCGTGATGCCGGGGTTTTTGCGTTGCTGAACAATGATCTTCATTCCTCAATCCGCGCAGGAGAGCAGGATCGCCGCGACGGCCTGAAGCCCGGCAACCGGTTTCTGGGGCGTGTCGTCGCGTGCAACGGCGCGCGCGCCACCATCGCCGCCGTCGCCGAAAACGGCGAAACGTCGCTGACCGAACTCTGGTCGGTCGGGCGGCTGATCTCGATCTCCGTCGGCAGAAACCGTGTCGTGGCGCTGGTCTATTCCATGCAGACCGCCTCAGCCGAATGGGGCGAGGAAGCCAACAACACCTTCCGCATCGAAGTCGAGCTGATGGGCGAGGTCCACAGGGGGGCCGATGGGCGCGAGGCGTTTTCCGCCGGCATCAGCCAATATCCCTATCTCGGCGCCATCGTGCACCGCATTCGCGCGGCCGACCTTGCCCGCATCTACGATTCCGGCCGCAGCGACAGCTGCATCATCGGCAAGCTCACCCAGGATGAGAGCCTCGACGCGACGATCCACGTTCCCTCGATGCTGGCCAAGCACTTCGCCATCGTCGGCACGACCGGCGTCGGTAAATCGACCGCAGTCACGTTGCTGCTCAACAAGGCGATCGCCTCGGATCCGAAGCTGCGCGTGCTGATCCTCGACCCGCACAACGAGTTCGCCGCCGCCTTCCCGGAGCTTGCGGTCGTCATCGACACCGACACGCTCGACCTGCCCTTCTGGTTCTTCCGCCTCGAGGAATTCGCCGAGGTGATCTTCCGCGGCCGCCCGGCACCGCCCGACGAACTCGACATGCTGCGCGACATCATTCCCGAAGCGAAGAAGGCTTTCCGGGGTGGCGAATCCGGCCTCATGCGGCGCCAGACCGAGAAAAGCTCGATCACCGCGGATACGCCGGTGCCTTACCGCATCGCAGACCTCTTGGCGCTGATCGACGAACGCATCGGTCGGCTCGAGGGGCGCAACGACAAGCCGCATCTGCGCTCGCTGAAGGTCAAGATCGTCTCGGCGATCAACGATCCGCGCTACCATTTCATGTTCTCCTCGAACACCATCACCGACACGATCCAGGACACGATCGCCAAGATCTTCCGCATTCCCGGCGATGGGAAGCCGATCGCCACCTTCGAACTTGCCGGCATTCCCTCGGAAGTCGTCAATTCCGTCGCTTCGGTGCTCTGCCGCATGGCCTTCGAAATCGGCCTGTGGAGCAATGGCGGCATTCACATGCTTGTCGTCTGCGAAGAGGCGCACCGCTACGTGCCGGCCGATCCCTCGCTCGGCTTCCTGCCGACCCGCCAGGCGATTGCCCGCATCGCCAAGGAAGGCCGCAAATACGGCGTCTCGCTCGGCGTCATCACCCAGCGCCCCGGCGAGCTCGACCCGACGATCCTTTCCCAGTGCTCGACGGTCTTTGCCATGCGGCTTGCCAACGACCGCGACCAGGAGATCATCCGTTCGGCCATTCCGAACTCCTCGACCTCGACCACCAGCTTCATCTCCTCGATCGGCAACGGCGAAGCGATCGCCTTCGGCGAGGCCGTCGCGGTGCCGATGCGCATGCGTTTCAACCGTATAGCCGAAGAGCGCCTGCCGCGCGCCCACGGCATCGTCGACCGGATCGACGAGGATGCGCCGCCGACCGTCGATCTGCGTTCGATCGTCAGCCGCATGCGGGCGATCAACGGGCCGGATATTTCCGGCTTCCAGCAGAGCTACATTGCCGCAACGGCCGGCAGCGAAGAGCAGCGCTGGGACAGCGAACTCGGCGCCACATCCGCAAGCGAGGCGGAGCATGGCTTCGCCGACGAGGCCCTCTCTGCCGAGCCCTACCGCCCGGACATGCTTCCACGCAGCACCATTTCCCCCAATCCCGAGCTGGAGCGCTTCAACCAGATCCGCCAACAGCTTCTGAACGAAAAGCCCGCGGCCGAGCAGCCCGCGCCTCGCTTCGGGGCGCCGCCGCCCACAGCACACGATTCGCCGCCCGCCGCGGGCGATCGACCGCGCGCAGGGTCGCTCCGGGAAAGCCTGCTGAAACGGCCGCTCGGCAGCATCATCCGCAAGACCTAGCGCAAATTCCTGTCGCCCCTTGCGCGACACCCCGCCTTGCCAGGGAAATTGGGGCACCGATAGAGTACGGGTCATGATTGCCTCGTGATCCGGGCGCTCATCCAAAAGTGCGCCCGCAGGGAGGAAAATCTTGCCTGAGAATGATTGCGATGCATCTGCGGCCGGCACTCTCTTTCTCGGGGCCAACCAGAGCCCCACGATCAAGCCGCGTTTCCTCTTTCTCTCGGCGGCAAAGGCATGAACGCGGCGGTCGCTTGGCATGCCGCGGAACCTTTGCAGCGCCCCGTCGTTGGTCCACACAATCCTGTGGCGCAAACAGCCGGCGGATCTTCAAGCACTCAACGAAAACGAAGTCAGGAGGCCGCCATGGTCGCAAGCGTAACCCCTTTCTTGATGTTCCAGGATGGCGCGGCGGAGGCAGCGATGGCCTTCTACATGTCGCTGTTCCCGAATGCCGAGGTGCTGGGCGAGCAGGGTCCTGAAGGCAGCATCAAGGTCGCGCTCTTCCGGCTCGGCGCACAGAGGGTCAAGTGCATCGACAGCCCGGTCAAGCACGCCTTTGATTTCACCCCGTCCTTCTCCTTCTTCGTCGAATGCCAGAGCGAGGACGAGATCATCACGCTCGCGACCATGCTGGCCGAGGAGGGCGCCGTGCTGATGCCACTCGACAATTACGGTTTCAGCCAGCGCTTCAGTTGGGTCAACGACCGCTTCGGGGTTTCGTGGCAACTGAATTTGGCGGCCTGAGCGCAGTTCTGCCGAGCGAGACTGACGTGTCAGCCCCTCAAATCGGCATAGTCCCACGATGCCTCAAGCCGGAGACGGGCCTCTTTGACAAGGTCGGCGTAGTCCGCCCCAAAAGGTGCGACCAGTTGCTTTTCCAGATCCGCAAGCACCCCGTGCAGCACAGCGCATTCAGCGGTGCTTTCGAAGCATTCCGCGCCCGGCGCGGGAGCATCATTCTCCTCGCACCAACGGGAAAGAAGGTCGAAAAGTACGAGGGCTTCATCGGGAGAAAGGCGGATTTCCGCGCTGTCGGGAAGTGATTTCTGCTCGTTTTTCATGATCGGGAGTTGGCCCCTCCGCTCGACAACACGGCCTCGGCGCTCTCGATCCGCCGCCAGCGCTCGTCGAGCTGGTTGCGGAACCAGGTCATCTGGCGCTTGGCATATTGCCGCGTTGCCGCAGCACCCATCTCGATCACCTCGGCCTCGTCCAGTTCGCCCCTCAAGAGTGCCGCGATCTGGCTGACGCCGATCGCCTTCATGAGGGGCATTTCCGGCGACAGGTCGAGCGCAAGCAACGCCCGCACTTCATCGATCGCGCCGCCGGCAAGCATCAATTCGAAGCGGCGGTTGATGCGGTCGTGCAGGAGCTTGCGCTCCGGCAGCACCACGTATTTTTCCGCCCGGTCCGGATCGACGATCATCGGACCGTTCTGCTTTTGGAAGAAGCGGATCGGCTTGCCGGTCGCCTCCACCACTTCGAGCGCCCGAACGATCCGCTGGCCGTCGCCGACGTTCAAGGTCGCCGCCGTCTCCGGATCCTTGGCGTCAAGGTCGCGATGCAGGATCTCGGGTCCTTCCGCCTTCAGCCGTTCGCGCAGCCGTTCGCGGATCGCGGCCGGGATCTCGGGCATATCGGAGAGACCACCGGTCAGCGCCTTGAAATAGAGCCCGGTACCGCCGACGAAGACCGGTAGCCGCCCTTCGCCCTTGAGCCGCGCCACAACCGCCTGCGCCTCGCGCAGCCAGGCGCCGGTGGAATAGGCGGATGCCGCCGGTACATGGCCGTAGAGACAGTGCTCCACGCCGCCCATATCCTTATCGTCGGGCCGCGCTGTCAGCAGCCGCAGCGTGTCGTAGACCTGCATGCTGTCGGCGTTGATCACGACGCCGCCGTGCCGGCGCGCCAGTTCGACCGCAAGCGCAGACTTGCCGCTGGCGGTCGGCCCGGTTATCAGGATCGCGTCGCTCTCGGTTTCAAGGTTATTGTCCATGGCTCTCGTTGCCACGCTTATCGCCAATCCGTCAAATCCTGTTCTGACGCCAGCACTCGCGGAAGCCGCCGCCGATGCCGTCAAGGCGTCCGGCCTCTATTGGCTGGCCGATGGCGTTGCCTGTGACATCGCGCTCACCGACGGCACCGATCCGGATGCGGCCGAAACCCTGCTGCGCGGTGTGATCGGCGGCGCGCCGATCGATGTCGCCGTGCAGGACGCCGAGAACCGCCGCAAGAAGCTGCTGATCGCCGACATGGATTCGACCATGATCGGCCAGGAATGTATCGACGAGCTCGCCGCCGAAGTCGGCCTCAAGGACAAGGTGGCGGCCATCACCGCCCGCGCCATGAACGGCGAGATCGCCTTCGAGCCGGCGCTGATCGAGCGCGTCGCGCTTCTGAAGGGCCTGCCACTCAGCGTCGTCGGCGAGGTGATCGCCAGGCGCATCACGTTGACGCCAGGCGGACGCACCCTGATCGCGACGATGAAGAGCAAGGGGCATTACACCGCGCTCGTCTCCGGCGGCTTCACCGTCTTCACCGGACCGATCGCCGAGATGCTCGGCTTCGACGAGAACCGCGCCAACACGCTGATCGCCGAAGACGGCATCCTGACCGGCGAGGTCGCTAATCCCATCCTCGGCAAGCAGGCCAAGGTCGATGCCCTCATCGACATCGCCGACCGCCTCGCTATCTCGACGGACGAGGCCCTTGCCGTTGGTGACGGTGCCAACGATCTCGGCATGATCCAGCTTGCGGGCACCGGCGTGGCGCTGCATGCCAAGCCTGTGGTCGCCGAACAGGCCAAGGTCCGCATCGACCACGGCGACCTGACCGCCCTTCTCTATCTGCAGGGCTATCGCAAGACGGATTTCGTCGGATGATCATCTCCGAGACCGAGCGGCTGCGCATTCGCGCCTGGAAGGAAAGCGACCGCGATCTCTTCTTCGCGATCAACAGCGATCCCAAGGTCATGGAATTCTTCCCCTTCCGCCGCAACCGCGCGGAAGCCGACGCCCTCTTCGATCGTGTCGGCCGCGGCATCGCCGAGACCGGTCTGGGTTTCTTCGCGATAGCGCTGAAAGCCGACGACCGGCCGATCGGCTTCTGCGGCCTCGCCTTGACCGACCTGGAGCCGCACCTGCCCAAGGGAACGGTCGAGATCGGCTGGCGACTGGCGCCGTCCTATTGGGGCAAGGGGTTTGTCACGGAAGCCGCCTCCGAACTCCTGCGCTACGCCTTCGAGGAGAAGGGGCTCGACGAGGTGGTCTCCTTCGCGATCGACGCCAACACCCGCTCGACGGCGGTCATGCAACGGCTCGGCATGCACCGCGACGCCTCCCGCGACTTCGACCACCCCCGCGTCCCCGCCGATCAGCCGACATTGGTCCCTCACGTGCTCTACGCCACCAGCGCCGCCGAGTGGCGGAAGCGGAACGCGAAGTAACGACGCCTTCTTTCGACAGGATTGCCCCTCACTATCCTGCCGGACATCTCTCCCCGCAGGCGGGGAGAAGGTGCCGGCAGGGCAGTGCGGGCAGACTGCAACGCCCTTGGCGCGCCTCACCTCTCCCGCCCGGCGCCCGGGTAGCTCCGCTCGATCCATTCAACAAACGCCTTCGCCGCATCCGACAGCGCATCGAAGCGCCGCGCCACGAGAAAGAATGCGCCATAGGGCACAGATACCTCGAAAGGCTGGATCAACCGCCCGGCGATCACATCATCGCGCGCATGGTCGCGGTCGATCAGCCCTGCGCCGCTGCCACGGAGCGTCGCCTGCAGCACCATCGAACCATCGGCAAAGATGGCGCCGCGCTCGAGCTTCACCGGCGCGGCACCGGCGGTCGCGAACCATTGTTCCCAGAGCTGCCGGCTATCCTCATGCAGAAGCGCGTGCTGCAGCAGGTCGTCGGGGCGATCGAGCGGCTGCCCGGCGCCGGCGAGCGCCGGCGCGATCACCGGGATCATCTCGACTTTCGCGAGCGGTCGCGCCTCCACCCGCGGCCATGAAACGGCGGTCAAGCTATGGCGGATGGCGATGTCGGCGTCGCTGCTGCGAAACTCGGCGAGCCGGGATTCCGCATCGATCACCAGGTCGATCTCCGGGTGCGCCTCCTGAAACTCCTGCAGATGCGGCACCAGCCAGCACCCGGCAAAGGAAGGCTCGGCGCTGACCTTCAGCGTCTGCGAGAGCCGCCGCCCCGAAAGCACATCGAGGCTCTCTCCGACCATGTCGAATGCCGACGTCAGCACGCCAAGCAGCACACGGCCATCGGCCGTCAGCCGGACGCTGCGGTGATGTCTTTCGAACAGCGGCCGGCCGATCAGGTCCTCGAGCTCGCGCACCTGCCGGCTGATCGCGGCCTGCGAAACGAAAAGCTCGGCGGCGGCCAGCGTGAAGCTCTCCAGCCGTCCCGCCGCCTCGAAACTCCGCAGCGCCGTCAGGGGCAATCGTCCGCGCTTCATGCATAACCTCAAGTTATCCGAAGCCGACAGTAAACTCGTTTGAGGGACAGGGGCAAGTGCGGTGAAATACAGGTCAGAAAGGAGGTGCGGCCATGCTTGCGATTATCGACATCCTGTTCGAAGCCCTGCGGCTGATGACCTTCCAGCCGGCCCGCAGGAAGTCCTGCACGCACCCTCGAGCGGCAGAGAGTGACGACTGTTAGTCTGCGGCGCTTCAACTCCGCACCCAGACCGAGGTTCCGGCAGCACGATCGTAAACGGGGTCCCGCTTTCGGATGAGACTCACGGTAATCCAAGCAAACCATCCGACGAATATGAGCCCTGCGAGAATATTGGCGCCGACGAAGACCGGGTGGGTGAGCAGAACAAACGGGTCCCAGGCCCCACGTGCCACAGCGAGTTCAAATCCCAACGTCACCAGCATACCGGGAACGACCGCAGCAAACATCACGGCGTAACGCAGCAAAGCCGAACGGACAGGTACGCCAACGGCGAAGGCATCCCGATGGCTCGCCGTTCGGATAGAAAGCAACTGCTTGCCGAGCGTCGCGCCGCGGCGGCTTTCCAGCACCACGAGATACGCCAGGAATACAATGAAGCCGAGGAAATCGACGGGCCAGACGTCGCGTTGTTTCCCGTCTGCTCCCAGATAATAGGTTTGCGAAATCCGGGTCGTGGTCCCAGCTTCAACGGTAATCTTGCCGACCGTCAAAGTTCTTTTCAGGTCGAACCCAGCCAACGTAACCCGGCATTCAACGACGCTATTGTAATCGGCTGGTGGCGGTGGCGTAGGCGCTATCGGAAGATCACCAATATCTTCGCAAACCGTACTTTGGAAACCAAAACTGGCCTGCACGGCTCCGCCGGTTAGCATGAACAGAACGACGACCACAGCCTGCATCGGCAGGGCGACAACCATAAAGTCTATGAGGAATGCTATGGCTCGTCGCCAGAAGCCTGCGCGCGATACGACATTTTCAACGCTGTCCGTCATCAGATTCCCCCGGCGAAATGGGATCTGTTCGACCCCAGTTCGCTAGGTGTAAGGACAACCTTGCGGGGAAATCAATACCTGCCCTACCCGCGCCAGCCGCTCGTCGCCACAATCGCATCCAACTCCGAAAGAAACGCGGACAACCGCACGCCCTTTTCTGGTCGCGAACGCAGGATGAGGGGCGGCTGCAAACCACGACCGGAAGAGATCTGAATCAAAAACTGAACAGGTGGATTCTATCTTCAAGCCTGTCCGCCGATCGCACTGAAAAGACTCGACAATCGGCGGCAGGACAGCAGCAAAACACGCGGCGGCGGCTGGCCATCGTGGCGGGCTCGCCTACTCCACCCGCACCGTGACGAAGCGCAGTTCGCCGGTCTTGCTGGAGAGCATCAAGAGCGCGTTGCGGCGGCCGTTCGATTTCAGCTCCTCCACCCGATCGGCGACGTCGCCCGGCGTATCCATCGCCTCCTGGCCGACCTCGACGATCACGTCGCCCGGCTCGACACGGCGTTCCGCCGCCGCCGAATTCGGCGAGACCTCGGTGATGACAACGCCGTCCACGTCTTCGGCAATGCCGTATTTCTTGCGTGTCTCCTCGTTCAGCGTCGCAAGCTTCATGCCGAGCACGACATCGGTCGCGGGCAGCGGGGGTGCTTCGGGCTTGTCCGGCTTCTGCGTCTCGTCGTTGGTTGTCGCCGCCGGCGCGGCAGCGACCTCATCGCCATCTTCGAGGCGACCGAGCGTCACCTTGACCGTCTGCTCCTTGCCGTCGCGGACGACCACCACGTCGACCGCCTTGCCGACGGGGCTTTCGGCAACGGCGCGCGGCAGATCGCGCATCTCCGTGACGTCCCGGCCGTCGAACTTGACGATGACGTCGCCGGCCTTGATCTCGCCATGGGCAATCGGCCCGCCTTCGATGATGCCGGAGACGAGCGCGCCATGCGGCGTCGCCATCTTCAGGCTCTCGGCGATATCGTCGGTCACCGGCTGGATACGGACGCCGAGCCAGCCGCGCCGGGTCTCGCCGAAATCCTTGAGCTGCAGCACGACATTGGCGGCAAGCTCCGTCGGTACCGAGAAGCCGATGCCGATCGAGCCGCCCGACGGCGAGATGATCGCGGTGTTGATGCCGATCACTTCGCCGGCCATGTTGAAGAGCGGCCCGCCGGAATTGCCGCGGTTGATCGCCGCGTCCGTCTGGATGAAGTTGTCATAGGGGCCGGCATTGATGTTGCGGCCGCGCGCCGAGATGATGCCGACGGATACCGAGCCGCCGAGGCCGAACGGATTGCCGATCGCCATCACCCAGTCACCGATGCGCATCTTGCGGGAATCGCCGAAAGGCACCGCCTTCAGCGGCGTCTTCGGCTCCACCTTCAGCACGGCCAGGTCGGTCTTGGTGTCCTTGCCGACGAGCTTGGCCTTCAGCTTGCTGCCATTGGCAAAGTTGATCTCGATGTCGTCGGCGCCTTCGATCACGTGGTTGTTGGTGACGATGAAGCCCGAGGGGTCGATGACGAAGCCGGAGCCGAGCGAATCGACGGTGCGCTGGCGGTTACCGCCCTGGCCACCCTGCCCTTTGAAGAATTCGTCGAAATAGGGCTGGTAGGGCGAGCCCTCCGGCACCTGCGGTGCCGGCGCGTCGTCGTCGTTCTTGACCTTTTGCGAGGTCGCGATGTTGACGACGGAGTCCAGCAGCCCGGCGGCGAGATCGGCAACGGAAGCGGGACCGTTGGTCGGCGGGCGAATGGCCGTGTTCTGGGCGAGCGCCGTAGTGCTGAAGGCAAGCGCGCTTGCGAGCGCCAGAACGCCCAGGGTGCCGCCAAGCGAGTGAGCTCGGAATTTCGTTCGCGTGGACAAGTCGCTTAAGCTCCTCTGGCTGTTCGATGGTCGACCGCTTCTCTTGGCCGCCACCTCTCCTGCCTACGGCGCCGGGCGCCATAGCACTTTGATTTTTCGCACAATTTTGCGTCGACCGGAACCGGCATGAGCGCTTATGCAGCAGGAACCTTCGACGCAATCCGCAAACCGCGCGACACTCGATCTTCTCCTGAAGATAAGGCGGAATTCGGAAGCGTCCACACACGATTTCCTGATCCCCGCGCAGAGGACTGCTGGAGGTCGGAAGGTTGCGGTTGCGCGTTCTTGGAAGGAGGCGCGACGTGTCAGGTCGTTAGGTCGTGCCCGTGGTCTTTCAGGGCCTGCACCGCCTTGTCGAGATCGGAACCGGCGACGAAGACATAGTCGGTGCTGAAGGTCGAATTGGCGAAGACGCCGACGCCGGCGGCCGAAAGCGGCCGGAGCACGGACGAGAGCACGCCGGGAACGTCAAAGGCAAAGTGCTGTTCGACGCGGAAGCAGCGCCAGCCGAGCGAACTCTGGACGCTGGAAGGCACGCGGGCGGCTCGGCAGACCAGCGTCATCTCTTCGCGGGAGCTCGACACGGTCCAGAAGCCCGGCCCCGGCAACCATTCCGGTATGCTGGAGCCGATAGTGAGGCGGGTGATCGCGTATTCGGCATCGACCAGCCGGATCAGCAGTTTATGTGGCATTTCGCATTATCCTCGAAGCAACCATACAAGTCCGACCCCGGCAGCCACGGAAAAGAGCCCCGCCAGTCGAAGCTGATGTTCGGGGACATACGGCAAACGCTTCGCCATTTCCACCAAAACCAAAGGGGCCAGTGCGTACACCAGCCCCTCGATGATCAGGAAGAAAGCAAATCCCGTCAGAAAGTCTGACATCGTCCGCTTAGTTCCCGGTTGTTGGCTGCGGCGCGGGACCGGCCGGCGCAGCACCTTCGGAATCGTTGAAATAACGGAAGAATTCCGAATGGGGCGAAAGCACGAGCGTCGTGTCCGGGCTACCGATCGACTGGGTATAGGCCGCCATCGAGCGGTAGAATTCGAAGAACTTCGGATCGCGCGCAAAGGCGTCGGCAAAGGTCCTCGTCCGTTCGGCTTCGCCCTCACCGCGCAGGATTTCCGAATCGCGCTGCGCCTCGGCGACGATCTCGACGACCTGACGGTCGGCGATGGCGCGGCGACGCTGGCCGGCTTCGTTACCGCGGGCGCGGATCAGTTCGGCTTCGGCGAGACGCTCGGCCTTCATGCGGTCGAAGGTCTGCTGCGAGACTTCCTGCGTCAGGTCGGTGCGACGGATGCGAACGTCCTCGATGTTGAGGCCGAGCGACTCTGCATCGGTTTTGAGGTCGGCGCGAACTTCGCGCATCATCGATGCACGCTCGTCCGACAGTGCCGCTTCGAAGCCACGCAGACCGTAGACGCGGCGCAGCGATGCGTCGAGACGGGTGCGCAGGCGTGCCTCGGCCGAATCGCGGTCGCCCGAAACGGTTTCGCGGAAGCGGCGGGGATCGGCGATCTTGTAGACGACGAAGGCGTCGACTTCATAGAACTTGCCGCCCGAGACCTGGACGCGGATGTTGTCGAGATCGAAGCGCAGCGCCTGGTCCTCGACATATTGCACGCGATCGGCATCCATGAAGGCGAAGGGCAGCTTGAAGTAGAGGCCCGGCTCCGTCTTGACGTCCTGGATCTGACCGAAGCGGACGACGATCGCCTGCTGGCGTTCGTTGACCACGAAGATCGACGAATAGAGACCGACGAAGACGACGGCGAGCAGGATCAGGATGACTGAGGTACGATTGTTGATCACTGTGCTGCTCCCGCTGCTGCTGCTGCACCCGACTGGGCAGGCCGGCCAATTTCATTCAGCGGCAGATAGGGCAGAACGCCCTGCCCGTTCTTCTCGTCGATGATGACCTTCTTCGACTTGCCGAGAACACCCTGCATCGTTTCGAGATAAAGACGCTTGCGGGTCACGTCAGGTGCCTTGGAATATTCGTCATAGACGGAGATGAAGCGCTGCGCCTCACCCTGTGATTCCTTGACGACGCGGTCCTTGTAGGCGGCCGCCTCTTCACGGATCTGCGCGCCCTGACCGCGGGCCTTACCGAGCACCTGGTTGGCGTACTGGTTGGCTTCTTCGACGAAGCGGTCTTCGTCCTGTTCGGCACGCTGCACTTCGTCGAAGGCGTCGGCCACTTCGCGCGGCGGCGCCGCATCCTCGATCGCGACGGTGTTGACGGAGACGCCGGCACCATAGGTGTCCATCGTCGCCTGGATCGTGCTCTTCACGTCGGCAGCGATCGCCTGACGGTTGTCGCGGAAGATGTCCTGCGCCGGACGGCGTCCGACGACCTCGCGCATGGCGCTTTCGGCCACCCGCTGCAGCGTGTCGGCCGGGTTCTCGACGTTGAACAGATAGGCCTTCGGGTCGGTGACCGAGTAGAGCACCGAGAACTGCACATTGACGATGTTCTGGTCGCCGGAGAGCATCAGGCCCGCATTGGACTGACCACCAGTGCGCCCACCAATGTTTTGCTGCTGCTCCGTCACCTTGACGATCTCGACCGTTTCGAGCGGCCAGAAGTGATAGTGCAGGCCCGGCATCGAAATTTCGTCCTTCGGCTTGCCGAAGCGCATCTCGACGCCGCGCTCGTCCGGCTGCACGGTATAGATCGAATTGATCAGCACGAAACCGACGATCAGCAAGCCAATGATGGCGAAGACGCCACCGTTGAAGCCGCCGGGAACAACGTTCTTAAGCTGGTCCTGACCGCGGCGAATGATCTCTTCCAGATCCGGTGGGCCGCCCTTGCCGCCACGCGGTCGGTTGGGCCCCTGACCCCATGGACCCTGATTGCCACCGCCGCCGCCGCCCCAAGGGCCGCCGCCGCCATTCTGATTGCTCCAGGGCATCAAAACCTCTCTTTTGAAAACTTTCCACGCCGAACGGCCGCGCCACCGCACGGTCGTTCATGCTGTGAAACCGTTATAGGTATCCGCCGCATCGCTTTCAACGCGATACGCCCGAGTTCACCGTAAATGGTTCAAAATAGTTGACGATCCGGCGCGTCAGGCTGTCGCACGTCGCTTCCAGGTGACGAAATGCATGGCGTGACTGTCCTTTTCGCCCTGCGGCAGGTCTTCTTCGAACACCTTCTCGAAGACTTGCGCGTCGATATCAGGAAAGCGCGTGTCACCGTCGACCTCCGCCTGGACCTCGGTCACATGCAGGATATCCGCCATGCCGATCGACTGGCGATAGATCTCGCCGCCGCCGATGACGCAGATCTCGTCGGCACCTGTCGCCCGAGCCTCGCGGATCGCGAGCGCGATCGCGGCATCGAGCGATGGCACGACGCTGGCTCCTTCGGCGACAAAATCCGTGTTGCGGGTGATGACGATATTGGCCCGGCCAGGCAGCGGACGGTTCAGCGAAGCCCAGGTCTTGCGCCCCATGATGACAGGCTTGCCGATCGTCAGCGCCTTGAAGCGCTTGAGGTCGGTCGAAAGCCGCCAGGGCAGATCTCCGTCTCGCCCGATGACGCCGTTGGCGGCAACGGCGACGACGATCGATATCTTCGGATGGGTGCTCTTCGTTTCAGTCATGGGACGCTTTTCAGTCATGGAACCCTTGCGGTTTGCTGTCGATTTCCCTTGCCCGGTCGTAGGCCGCCCGGTCCGTCACCACGCGGATATAGCGGTCGACCACCGTGCTTTCCGGCAGGATCTTGCGCATCCATTGCAGCGCGCTTGCGAGCAGCAGATCGGCCGCACTCATCGTTTCGCCGAGCAGATAGGTCCGGCGGGTGAGCACGTCGATCACATGGGCGCACATTTCGTTGTAGAGCCGCGCCTGCGCCGGATTGTTGATGGTGGCGCCGGAGATATGGGCGAGCGCCGTCGGCTCGATCACCCCGGCATAATAGGCGAGCCAGGAGAGATAGGCGCCGCGCTCCTTGTGACCGGGCGGCCGGCCGAGGCTGCAATCGGGATAGAGGTCGGTCAGATATTGCACGACCGCCGCCGATTCCCAGATCACCGCGCCGTTGTGAATGAGCGCCGGCACCTGCTTGTGCGGATGTGGATTGTTGTCATCCGGCGCGCCGGAGCCATCCCAGCGGCGGATCGAGACGTAGCGAATCTCGTATTCGGCACCCAGCTCCTCAAGCAGCCAGACGATGCGCGACGAGCGGGATAGAGGCGCGTGAATGAGTGTGAGCATCAGTACCTCCCTTGAGGGCCAGCCCTCCCCGGTCACTCGCCGCTGCAGCCCTCGCCAATCGGCCTCATGGCCACGTCCACGCATGGCAGCGGGGCCCCCCGCACGCGCCAAGACGTCGCTTGAGCGCAGGCGGGTCCGCCTCGCCCCGGTGCCTTAGACCGCGATCGGCGCCTTGATCGTTGAATCAGCTTCGTAGCCGACGAGCGTAAAGTCTTCGAAGCAGAAAGAAAACAGGTCCTTCACGTCAGAATTGATTTCCATCCGCGGCAACGCCTTCGGCGTGCGGGTCAGCTGCAGCCGGGCTTGTTCGAAATGGTTGTGGTAGATATGCGCATCGCCGAGCGTGTGCACGAAATCGCCGAGCTTCAGGCCCGTCACCTGCGCCACCATCATCGTCAAAAGCGCGTAGGACGCGATGTTGAAGGGCACGCCGAGGAAGATGTCGGCGGAGCGCTGGTAAAGCTGGCAGGAGAGCTTGCCGTCGGAGACGTAAAACTGGAACAGGCAGTGGCATGGCGGTAGCGCCATCTCGTCCACCAGCGCCGGGTTCCAGGCCGAGACGATGTGGCGGCGCGAGTTGGGGTTGGTCTTCAGGCTCTCGACGAGGCCTTCGATCTGGTCGATGTGACGCCCGTCCGGTGCCGGCCAGGAGCGCCATTGATAGCCGTAGACCGGGCCGAGATCGCCGTTTTCGTCGGCCCATTCGTCCCAGATGGTGACGCCGTTTTCCTTGAGGTAGGCAATGTTGGTATCGCCCTTCAGGAACCAGAGCAGTTCATGGATGATCGAGCGCAGGTGCAGCTTCTTGGTCGTCAGCACCGGGAAGCCCTCGGCGAGATCGAAGCGCATCTGGTGGCCGAAGACCGAGCGCGTGCCCGTACCCGTCCGGTCGCCCCGGTCGGTTCCGTTGGTCATCACATGGTCGAGAAGGTCGAGATATTGCTGCATGGTCTGGCGCCGCCGATTCGTATTGCCCTAAATTTAGGACGAAGCCGGCGGCGAACCAATGACCAAGCGACGATTATCCCGGATAATTCGGCTGCCCTGGAGCGGGATGAGGAAAAGTGCACGCGCTTCTCCGCCCGCATCCCGCTCTAACTATGAGAGGCGATCACGCTTATGGTTTGGGTCGATCGACCCAAACCATCGTGATCTACAGCGCTTGCAGCTTCCCGAGGTTCTTCGCCACCAGGTAATAGAAGGTAACACGCGACTTGGAGCGATCGGCGGACATCTCCTTGACCGTGGCGGCGATCGCCGTATCCGCATCGGCGCCGCTGATGCCGAGTTTCTTCTCGCACCATTTTTCCTTGACCCGCTCGAGCTCCTTCGGATCCGTCGCCGACACGAGCGAAGAATCCTTGTTGCGAAGCGCAATGCCAAGGTGACGCACGATCTTGTTCACGATCGCTTCGTCGGCGCCGCTGTCGTATTTCTGCACATCTGCGAGGTAGTCCGTCATGAGGCCTCCAGGTTGCTTTGTTTCTCGAAACTGCAGCCGGACATTGCCGGCCGCATGCAGCAGCGGGAGTTTTTCATGGATGCCGGTCAAGTCAAGGCGGTTCGGTGCCGGCACAGTCCGAGACAAAGTCATATATCCGACACATCCCCCTTTTCTTGGAGACCGGAAAGACCTATATGAACGGTGCCGTCTTCGGGCGGCTATGGCAATAAACGGGCGATGAAATAAACCCATTGGACCCGGGGGCGGTACCCGGCGCCTCCACCAAAAACCGATCTTCACCAGATCGGCTTTTGATGGGGGCGAAATAGGATCGACAAGGGCGTAAAGATCGACTTTTTGCTCGGCATTGTACCACCGTTATCGGGCTAAACTTATAGTTGCAAACGACAACTATGCTGAAGCACGTCTCGCTGCTTAATCGCGGTGCGACACTTCAAATCAAGTCCTTCCGGGTAGCACCGTAAGGCGGGGTCCGAAGGCACCTGGCAACAGAAGCCTTCACCTTCTCCCCCGCCTCGAAATGGTCTATAGATGCTCAAATAATTGACTCGTCCCTTGTGGATGGGCAATGAAGCGTGACGGCGGCTAGCCGGCAGCAAGCAGTAAGATTGAGTTCGAGGAAAGACGGGACACTCATGGGCCAGGACCACATCCGCTACGACATTCTGGCACAGGACGCGCTCCGCAGCGTCATCCGCAAGGTCCTGACCGAAGTCGCCACGACAGGCCATCTGCCCGGCGAACACCACTTCTTCATCACCTTCCTGACCGGCGCGCCGGGCGTGCGCATCTCGCAGCACCTCAAGGCGAAGTATCCCGAGCAGATGACCATCGTCGTCCAGCACCAGTTCTGGGAGCTGAAGGTCACTGACGTCGGCTTCGAGATCGGGCTTTCCTTCTCCGACACGCCGGAACGCCTGGTGATTCCGTTCAACGCCATCCGCGGCTTCTACGACCCCTCGGTCAATTTCGAGCTGGAGTTCGATGTCGCCGCCGGCGAGGAAGAGGAAGTGGAATCGGCCGAAATCACCGCCTATCCGGTCCCGGAAGAAAACGGCGAAGCCACGGCCAAGGAAGACAAGCCGACCGAACCGAAGAACGGCGGCGGCTCCGTCGTTTCGCTCGATTCCTTCCGCAAGAAGAACTGATCACCACCGACTGCAAGCTCCCCCTGGTCGCAGCCGATCGGGGGACCGGGATCATGCAGCCACGCGAAGTGCTACAGCGACCTTTGCGCATTGAAGACGCGCAGCGCTGAAGGAGCATCGGATCATGACCGGCGACGTCGTCAATCTGCGCCAGTTCCGCAAGCGCCAGCAGCGCACGGAAAAGGAAAAACAGGCCGAACAGAACCGCATCTCCTTCGGCCGCACCAAGGCTGAAAAATCCCTGACAAAGGCGCTGAACGACAAGGCGGAGATCCGCCTTGACCAGGGCCGCCTCGAGCGGCCGGCCAAGGACGAAAGCGGCGACAGCAAGGACTGAGCCGCCCTTCCCGAAGAAAACGATTCCGGAGCAAGGACTTGCGACCGCTTTCCGAATCGAATTGCCAAGCAGTTGAATCGATCCCGCAGCCCGCGTGCGGCGGTTTTCCGCCCGCAGCACGCTCCAACTTATTACAATCGATCCCGTTTACGGGGCGATCCGCCCCAAAGTCATTTTGATCCAGAGACCGGACAATGATCCGTAAGCACTCCGCGACCCTGCACGGCCACCGCACCAGCTTCTCGCTCGAAGACGCGTTCTGGCAGGAACTGAAGGCGATCGCCGAGACAAGGGCGATGCCGCTCGCGCAACTCATCGCCGAAATCGACGACCAGCGCACGCCCGATAGCAACCTTTCCTCGGCGCTACGGGTCTACGTGCTGGAATGGCTGAAATCGAAACTTGCGCTGCCGTCGCCTGACGCGAACTGACGCGCAACCCATTGCGCCAACAACAAGAAATCACCTACAGCGCCGCGCGTGTTATCAGACGCGCGGCGCTGTAGCACTTTGATTTGTCTTAAATCGAGGTCGATTCAAGGAGACATGCAGTTCGCCACTGTGTGGCCCTTGCAACAGCAGC
Organism: Ensifer sp. CCNWLY38; assembly: GCF_037120565.1. Taxonomy (NCBI): domain Bacteria; kingdom Pseudomonadati; phylum Pseudomonadota; class Alphaproteobacteria; order Hyphomicrobiales; family Rhizobiaceae; genus Ensifer; species Ensifer sp. CCNWLY38. The sequence goes on along the minus strand of NZ_JBBBBO010000004.1, from coordinate 408,354 downwards.
ACCGGTTTTGCCCGCATCCGCTCCCGTTCGCCGCCGAATTCGGTTGTTTTCGCAGCAACTTATATAAAGATGTGCGTATCGAGGGTGGCAAGTCTGAGTCGCCACCACTGTGGGAGGCGTATCATGAGAATCTCTACGCGTATCGGCCTTACGGCCTGCTTGAGCCTGGTGTCCTGCCTTTCGGCCAATGCGGCCGATATCACGCCGCTGATGGCGCCGACGGCGCCGGTGGAAGAAACCGAGAGCGGCTGGCAGTTTACCGTCGCCCCCTATTTCTGGATCGCAGGCATTTCCGGCGACACGGCGCAATTCGGTCTTCCCACCGTCCATATCGACTCCGACTTCGGCGACATCTGGGACAATCTGGATTTTGCGGCCATGGGCATAATTGAAGCCCGCAAGGACCGCTTCAGCATCTTCTCCGACTTGATCTATTCCAAGCTTTCCGGCGACGGCAAGGCGCGCGGAATTTTCACCGACACGGTGGATGTCGAATCGGAGACTTTCGCCGGCCTTATCGCCGTTGGCTATACGGTGTTTGAGGATCAGCAATCGCACCTTGACGTTGTCGGCGGCGCCAAGGTCTGGTCGGTCGATACCACCATCTCCTTCCATGGCGGGCCGCTCGACGGCGTCAGCCGTGAAGACGGAGAAACCTGGGTCGACGGCATGGTGGGCCTGCGGGGAGCCTACTACATGACGCCGGAAATCTACCTGACCGGCTGGGGGATCGTCGGTGCTGGCGGCGCCGATATCGATTGGGATGTAGGGCTCGGCCTCGGCTACCGCTTCAGCGACACCATCTCGGCTGTCGCCGGCTATCGTGCGGTCGGCGTCGATTACGACAACGACGGCTTCATCTTCGATACGGTGCAGCAGGGCCCGATCCTCGGCGTTTCCATACGCTTCTGAAGCACTCGCACGCGTAGAATCCGGTTGTCGGGCAGCCGGGTTCAAGAGGTGGTGATCCAGCCGTCACGTTTGTCGGCGCGGATCCCGACCGCTTACAGCGCCGCGCGTCCAATCAGACGCGCAAAGGTCGCTGTAGCACTTTGAAGTGCTGCATGTTTTGTCCTTTAATCGGGTACGATTAAAGGAAACATGCAGTAGCAGACGTCGCGCAGCAAGAGTGGTCGCAGACTATCTGACCAGGCGAATTGCACCCGGATTGTTGATGGTGTTGTTCGCAAGCACCGGCTTGCAGTCCAGCTTGAAGCTGCTGTTGCCGATCATGGTGATCTCCTGCGCGACGATGCGCACGCATTCGCCGGCAGTGGAGCCATTGCCGGCATACTGGATCTCGCGCGAGGCCGGCATGTAGATGATGCCCGCAAGCGACGAGGCGCTGTTGCCGTTGATCGTCGCCGTCGCCGTATTGTTCCTGGCGGCAACGATCGAGAAGCCTGCCCAGTCGCCCGTCAGGAATGGCGTGACATTGAAGGTCGCGCCGCCGTGAATATCGAGCTGGGCACCGTTCAGCAGGAAAAAGGTGACGCCCTCACCCGTGAGCACCGACTGGCTGGCGAGTTTCAAGGTGCCGCCATCGATGATGTAGGAGCCCGGCCGCAAAAGAACCTTGCCCTTGATCTCCAGGCTGCCATAGGTGCCGGGCTTCAGTTCGACGGTATAGCCGGCGGGCGCGTTGTTCGGCGTCTTGCTCGTGCCGTTGCAGTCGCCGTTGCCGCCACCGCCGGCCACGAAGTTCTGTCCGCATCCGGCGAGGTTCACCCAGCTCCCCGTCGTCGGCATTTTCTTGAACCGGAAGGGGTCCGGGATTGGCAGAACATCTTCCACTGCCTTGCCGCAGGCGAGTTCGAGATGGGCAAGCGTCGCCGAGACCTTGCCCGCCGCATAAAGACATTCGGCCTTCAAGGTGGCCGAACCGCTGAGATAGATCGACTGCGCATCGCTCGAATTCGACGTGATCGTACAGCCTGACGTATCGACAGTGGCACTGCCGCTCACTTCGAACGCCCGGGGTGCGGTCGGGTGGAGTGCAAGAATGCACGCTTCCCTACCCGGCATGCGCGCGGCGACGCTTTCGCGATTGATCGTATAGGGTTGAAGGCCCCAGAACAGCGGAGCGTATTTGAGCGCATAGGTCGTCGTCGCCGTGCTTTCGACGCCAAGGGCGCCGAAAGCAACATTGAACGCCTGCGTCGCCACCGGCGTCGAACTCTCCGACCCGATCTCGTCGACGATCTCCGGCATGCCGAAATTGGCGAAGAAGGTGCTGTTCGCCAGATCTTTCGCTTTGGCTTCATCCTCCCCTTCGCCATAGGACTTGACCGCGGAAAAGGCGGCCGCGTCGAGCGCGTCCTGCATCTTTGCGGATTCTAGATTGATGCGGGCGAGATTGATGGCGACGGAAGCGCCCGTGAACAACGGTATTATCACCAGAGCAGTCATGACGGCAAAGTTGCCGTTTTCGTCCTTAAGGATGCGGACGAGCTTGTTCTTCAGATCGCATTGCATCTTGTTCGTTGCCCCCTCAACAGATCACGACGACTTCGGAGCCAGGTGGCCCCAAAGCAAAAGGCGTCATCGATTCCAATGAGTTGGAGCTAGATGCGGCCAATTGGCCGCGCCCCTCTCTGCGCTCCAAAACAGATTGCTAATTTAGTTATCAATCGTGGAGAAAGGACTTCAGAAATTGTTAAACTTTGTCGCATTCGGCGCTACACGGGCGTAATCCCCAGCGAAAACCGGAAGCATTGCCGCTATCTGGCGGCGAGCGCATCTGCGGAAACGTGGCAGGTCTGATTAAGCATGTCGCCAGACCTTCAGGGCAGAGATCACCAAAATGACGGCGAGCGCAGGCAGCAGGACCGCATTGGGCACGACACCCAAGAGCAATCCGCCAATGAATGTACCCAAAACTGAGCCCGACGCCATGACCAGCAGAAAGCGCTTGTTCTTTCCAAGAACGGCGAAGCTTTGATCGCGACTGTAGCGGGTGAACCCGACAAGCATCGTCGGCAGACTCACGGCGAGTGAGAGGCTTCCGGCGAGCTTGATGTCCGCGCCGAACAACAGGACCAGTGTCGGAATAAGCAGCTCGCCACCCGCGACGCCCAAGAGCGAGGCGACAATCCCAATCATGAAACCGGCGAGCACGCCGGCGATAAGCTGCGCCCCTCCAGTCAAGAGCGGCTGGCCGCTGCTCGCGTCATGGCCGACAACCAGAACGACCGCGATCGCAACTAGCAGAACCGCAATGACCTTATAGAGCGTTTCGGACTTGAGACGCGTGGCCCAGCCGGCACCAAACCACGCGCCCAACAGGCTCCCCGCGAGCAGGTTCACAACGATGAACCAGTTTGCCGCGATCGCTGCAAACGGAACGGTCGCAGCCCGGAACGGAAGGGCCGACGCGACGACAACCAGGCTCATCGCCTTGTTGAGAATGACGGCCTCCAGGGCCGCAAAGTTGAACATCCCGATGAGCAGCGGCAAGCGGAACTCGGCGCCCCCAAGACCGATTACGCCACCGAGTGCGCCGATAGTTGCGCCTCCAAAAAATGCAGCCGGCGTATTGCGAGCAGCGGGGGACGTGTGGGCAGAATTTTCCATGAACGATACATATGTCGAAACGCAACGATACGGATAGCAATCTGATGGCAGCAAGTGTGTCAAATTGCCGATGGTAAATCTCGTCAGCGAAGGAACCCTTCAGTGGACAACAATCTTCGCCGCGTCGTGTTCTTCGTCGCCTTGTTGAACCTGGGCTACTTTGCGGTTGAATTCGTCGTTGCGCTGGCCATCGGCTCGGTCTCGCTCTTGGCGGACAGCGTTGACTTCCTCGAAGATGCGTCCGTGAACCTTCTGATTTTCTTTGCGCTGGCATGGACGGCGCGGAACCGCGCTCGGGTCGGCATGGCGATGGCATTCATTCTGCTCGTCCCTGCGCTGGCTTTCTTATGGACGGCCTGGGCGAAGTTCATGGATCCAATCCCGCCTGAGCCCTTTGCCCTGTCCCTGGCTGGCTTTGGCGCTCTCCTGATCAACCTGTTCTGCGCCTACCTTCTCGTCGCTTACCGTCATACGAGCGGCAGCCTCACACGGGCTGCGTTCCTGTCGGCCCGCAACGATGCTTTCGCCAATGTCGCCATCATCGGCGCGGGACTGGCGACAGCTTACCTGTGGCAGTCAGCCTGGCCGGATTTGATTGTTGGCCTGGGGATTGCACTGATGAACCTGGATGCGGCGCGGGAAGTCTGGGAAGCTGCGCACGAAGAACACGACGTCGCGGTCTAAAGCAATTCCAGGAAAAGTGTGAAACGGTTCTCCGTCCGGAATTGCGCAATTTCAAACAGTTGGAGCATTTCACTGTTTCAATGAAACAGTGAAATGCTCCAGCTCGTCTGGAGCCTGTTGCCGCCCTCGGTAGGCCCGCAAGGCCCGCCGGACCCTGCACGGGCGCAACGCGCGGAAAACCACGTCAGGAGCCGGGCCTGTCGTTTCAGATTTGAGCGCTGGTTATTGCACCGTGATGTCGGGCAGCACGTCGAAGTCCAGCCTCTGGCCGGGTGCCGGCCCCGTGCTGCCGCCTTGGACATCGTCGGCCCCGCTCTGCGGCGGGATCGGCTGCTGTTCTTGGCCGGCACCGCGCACGCGCGATGGCCCCTGTTGTGCCCGGCGTGCAGCTTCGGCCTGCCGTTCCGCTTCGGCCCTGCGCTCCGCTTCGGCCTTGCGCTCGGCCTCGGCGCGCGCTTCCACTTCGGCCTTGACGCGGGCCGCTTCCGCTGCCCCGGCAGCACGCCGGCGCTCTTCGGCAATGGCACGTCGCCGTTCAAGTTCGCGGGCTTCCGCCTTCGCCTTGTAAAGCGCCACTTCACGGCGCAGCCGCTGCTTCTCCAGCACGTTCGCCTGCAGGATCTCGACCCGGCGGCGCTCGCGTTCGAAGGCGCGCAGCGACAGGAAATTGGCCAGATCGGCCACGTCGAGGCTGACGCCCGGCGCCTCCAGCAGGCCGGCATAGCCGATCCGCACGCGCGGTTCGCTACCGGCAAGCGCTTCCTCGCCGGGCCGGAAGGTCAGGTCGATGCCGCCATCGATCCGGCCGGCCGCAAGGTCAAGCGCTGCTCCGCCCATGAAGGCGGCACTGCCATCGCCGGCCGTAACGTTCTGCACCCGCAGCACGCCGCCGGCAACGCTGAAGGGAGCCTTGACGACGCCGACCACCGATTGGCCGGAGAACACGGCCGCTTCCGCCGCGCTGCGGATGCTATCCGCCGAGATCCGGGTCTTCTGACCATCGGCAGCAGCAATCAACTGCGGCAAAGCCGCACTATTGACGCCGTTCAGCGTCATGCCGTTGAAGGTCGCGGTGCCCGAACCGCTTGCCGCATGGGCCATCGCCTCCGGTGTCGCGCCGGATGCTTCCAGCGCGACGGAAAGATCGAATGTCCCGGTCGCCACCGGTGCGCCGGCATGGGTCCAGCCCGCCTGGGCCAGGTCGCCGCCCTTGACGTCCAGGCGCGAACGCAGGAAGCCGGAGCCGTTGGCGTTACCGACCTGCACCCGCCCGGCAAGCTTGCCACCCAGCCAGTCGCCGGTGGCATCGGTCAGGGAAAGCTCGTCGCCCTTCCACTCCATCTTGCCGGCAAAGCTCGTGACCGCGCCATAGACGCCCGGCCAGAATTTTCCTGCCTGCACGTCGAGCGCGACGTTGAGGCCGGTCCAGGCCGGCTGCGCCAGGGCACTCTTCGAGAACGCGCCGTTCGCATCCTCGACCGCGCCCAGGATGCCCTCGCCCAGCCAGGCAAGATCGAGCGTATCGACGGTGAGCTGGCCAGTGGCGGCGCCCGGCGATTTGCGGTCCACGGTCAAGGTGCCGGTGAAGGCGTTGTTGTCTGCCTTGCCCTCGACCGCCGTCAGCGCGATTGCCTCCGGGCTTGCGGCAACATCGGCCGAGATCGTCAGCGGCAGGCCGCTCCCCATCTGCGGCAGCGCGACCCCCTGCAGCAGCAGATAGGGCTCGACGTCCTGGGTCTGGAGCGTGACCTTTGCCTGGCCTTCGAGGAAGCGGTCGCGGGAAAGATCGACATTGCCCTTGGCTGCCAGCGACGACTTCTCGGTGGTGAAGGTCACCGTGCCGTTGGCCTTCGACCCTTCGGTGCTTTGCAGCTTGAGCGAGAGGATGCCGTTGGCGTCCGCATCGAAGGGCAAGGGATCAAAACCGGTCTGACCGAGAAGCAGGCGGGTTTCAGGGTTTTCAAGCGTCGCTTCGAGCAGCATCGCCTTGCCGGTCAGAGCCTGCACCATATCCGGCGCCTGGTAGCTGGCCGCAATCTTGGTGCCGTTCGCCGTGCCGAAGATGCCGAAGGTCGCCGGCGCATTGCCTTCCTTGTTGCCGGCCGTCAGCGTCACGTCGAAAGCCGCGTCGCTATAATAGGGCCCGGCCTTGATCAGCTGCCTGAGCGCCGGATGATTGACCGCGTGCCGGCCGATCATTTCCAGGAATGGCGTCAGGTTCTTGGCGGCAAGTTTCATCTTGGCCGAGACGACGGGCTTTTCCAGATCGCCGCTAGCCCGACCGGAGAAAGCCAGCTGAGCGCCGGCAAGCGAGCCGATCGCCAAGCGTTCGGCCTGGAGCTGGCCGTTCTTCAGCGTCAACACCGCCTGCACGTCCTTGGCTTCTTCACCGAAGGCGGAGAACTCGTCGGCCGAGAGGTCGGCGGCGATCGCATGCTGAAGCAGCGTCTCGGTGGAGGCATCGCCCGCCACCAGTCCAGTCAGCGCCTGAAGCGCCTCGAAATCGATGCGGTTGCCCTTGAGCTGCAGCGAGAGGTTCGGCTGCTGCTCGGCGAAGGATTGCCGCTCGAGCCGACCCTTCAGGCTTGCCTCACCTGCCGCCAATTCGAGGTTTTCGAACTGCTGCAGCGTATCGGTCAGGTTCACCTTGGCCGAAAAGCCGGCGGTCTTCAGCTTGCGGATCGCCGGGTCGACCGAGCCCGCCAGCCAGTTCGCAAGACCGGAGGGCTGGTTGGAGGCGAGCAGCAGGTCGCCGCGGAAGCTGCGCTGTCCCTTGAGGTTCAGCCGCCCCTTCGCTTCGAGTTGCGTGCGCCCCGGCAAGAGCGCCACGACATTGTCGATCACCCAGCCGGCGCCATCGGGCTGGACGTCGATGCGCACGTCGCGCACCGTCGTGTCGCCGACGACAATCGCCGGCAGCTTCAGGCTGGCACGGCCCGGCACCTGCGGAATGGGGATGTCGGCCGCAATAGCGAGCATCGCCTCCAGCCGCTGGCGCATGGAAATCGCAGGATCGCGGCCGGTCTTGGCATTGCGGCTCGGACCGATGCGGCTGACGTCGATCTGCTGGCCGTCGGCGATCAGCAGGAACTTCTGGTCCTTGCCGGTGTCGAGCGTCGCCTCGCCGGTCACCACATAAGGGTCGTCCGACGAGCCTACCTCGAAGCGATAATCCGGAACGCGGATGCTTTCGTTGGTAAGCTGGAAATCACCGTTGATGCGCAACGGCGCCCGCGCGTCATCCTTCTCCTCGCCCTGCCGGTTTTCCGTCAGGGTGAAGCGGCCGCTGTAAACGGGTTTGAAATCGACGATCTTCAGCGCGCCATCGGTTTCGACGCCGAAGGGGCGCTTGTCGGGCGTCACCCTTGCCTTGAGGCTGAGCGCCCCGGCTGCGTCCACCTCGTTGCTGGTAAAGGAGAAGCTGCCGGCTTCGCCGTCGAGCGCCGCACGCCCCTCCACTTTCCAGGGACCGGTAAGCGAGCGGGCGGAAACATCGGCGGCAAGCCCGCTTACGCGGCGGGTTCGGCCGGTCTGCTCGTCGACAAATTCGATCTGGCCATTGATGATCTCGACGTTTTCGAGCACGACGGTCTTGGCCGGGATCGAGGTGCGGCGACCGCGCGCCCAGTCGAGCGTACCATCCGGCAACAGCCTTACCTTGGCCTTCGGCCGGTCGAGCCGCATGTCGAAGATCAGCGCCTCGCCGCTCAGGAACGGCGCCAGTTCCGCGCTCATGGAAAACTGCGCCACCCGGATCAGTGGCTCACCGTCTTCGCTGGCGCCGACGCGCACGTCGTTCAGCGTCACGGTCGGAAACGGGATCAGCCGCGCATCGACGCTGCCATGCACGACGACCGGCTTGCCCATGATGCGGCTCGCCTCGCGCTCGAACTCCTTTCGAAAATCCGTCCAGTCAATGAACCACGGAGCGATCAGCGCCGCGAAGAGCGCAACGACCACAAGTCCACCGACGGCAAGCAGAATTCGCGAAAGCACCGTGCCTACATTCCCATACAATTCATCGGCGCGTTGCGCGCCGCGCATCACTTGACCGCCAGAGGCTCGCGCCCTGACGCTCTGATTTGCCGCATAATTCGGTCAGGGTCGATTCCGACTTCGGAACTATGCAGTACCACACTTTGGCGCCGGCGCATTGCCCGAAAAATTGGGCCAAAACCTGACGCCCCCGCGCGGGGTTCCGCCTCAGGCGAAGATCTTGCCTGGGTTGAAGATATTGTCCGGATCGAGCGAACGCTTGACCTGCCGCATCAGGTCCAGCGCGTCACCAAGCTCGGCTTCAAGAAACGGCATCTTTCCCTGGCCGATGCCGTGTTCGCCGGTACAGGTTCCATCCATTGCGAGCGCCCGGGCGTTCAGCCGCTCGACGAAAGCCTCGGCCCGCGCCACGTCGGCTGCGTCCTTGTCGTCGAACAGCAGGCCGACATGGAAGTTCCCGTCACCCGCATGCCCGACGATCGGCGCCGTCAGCCCGTGGGCGGCGCTGTCCTCCTGGGTCGCCACGACGCAATCGGCCAGCCGCGAGATCGGCACGCAGACGTCGGTCGACAGGATCGCCGCACCCGGGATCAGGCTTTTCTGCGCCCAATAGGCATTGTGCCTGGCTTTCCAGAGCCGCGCTCGCTCTTCCGGATTGGTCGTCCACTGGAAGCCTGACGAGCCGAACTCCGCCGCGATCTCGCCAAACTGGCGCGATTGCAGTTCGACGCTCTCGGCGTTGCCGTGAAATTCCACGAAGAGCGTCGGCGTTTCGGCATAGGAAAGGCCGGAATAGCCATTGCAGGCCTTCATCTGCAGCGCATCGAGAAGCTCGATGCGCGCTACGGGAATGCCCGACTGGATCGTGAGGATCACCGCGTTGCAGGCGTCTTCGATCGTCGGGAACGGGCAGACGCCGCCGGAAATGACCTCCGGGATGCCCTGGAGCCTGAGCGTGATCGAAGTGATGATGCCGAGCGTGCCTTCCGCGCCGACGAAAAGCCGCGTCAGATCGTAGCCGGCCGAAGACTTGCGCGCCCGGTGCGCGGTGCGGATCTCGCGCCCGTCTGATGTCACCACCGTCAGCGCCAGCACATTGTCCTTCATCGTGCCGTAGCGCACCGCATTGGTGCCCGAAGCCCGCGTCGAGGCCATGCCACCGATCGAGGCATTGGCACCGGGGTCGATCGGGAAGAACAGGCCGGTGTCGCGCAGATAGGTGTTGAGCTCTTCGCGGGTAATGCCCGGCTCCACCCGGCAATCGAGATCCTCGGCATTGACCTCCAGCACCTTGTTCATGCGGGCAAGATCGACCGAGATGCCGCCATTCGGCGCATTGATATGGCCCTCGAGCGAAGAGCCGGTGCCGAAGGGGATCAGCGGCACCTTGTGCCGGGCCGCAATCCGAACGATCTCACGAACGTCTTCGGCGCTTTCGGCAAACACCACCGCATCGGGAAGCTGTGCCGGAATGTAGGTGGTGGTGTGGGCGTGCTGGGCGCGGATCGCCTCGCCCGTCTGGAACCGGTCGCCGAAGCGGGCAGCCAGTTCTTCCTTCGCCGCCGTGATTCCGGCCTCGTTTCTCACGCCAGCTCTGATCGCCTTCAATGCCACGGAAAACGTCCTTCCTCCTGCATCTGCGGCATCCCCTTTGCAGATGCCCGGGAAGCGCAGTCATTTCAAGGCGCTACTGTGCAAATCGGAATCACTTTGTCCAGACGCTCGCGCACTTCTTGGGGAACGTAGCGCAGGAAAACGCCTGACGTGAGACCGGAGTGTCACAAGCCGGTGCGTCGCGCCATCTCGATGCGTCGTCTGACGGCGGGCGAACCACCGAAGATCCTTTCGGCAATGCCACGTATGAGGGCAAAAGCCGCAGAAAACACCTGCTGTTCGGCCCGTCGTGGATTATGATGATGCGACGAAGGAAGGAGAGGCAAATGCCGGGTCTGCTCGCTTTGCTCACCGCGTCGATCTTTTTCGGCGCCGCCATCTACATCAACTGGGCCGAACATCCCGCACGGCTCCATCTCGACGATCGTGCGGCACTGGTGCAGTGGGTCCCGTCCTATCGCAGGGGCTTCGAGATGCAGGCGACGCTCGCTCTTGTCTCCGGGCTGCTCGGTGCCGCCGCATGGGGGCAGACCGGCCATATCCTCTGGGGCATGGGTGCCGCCATCATCATCATGAACTGGCCCTATACGCTGCTCTTCGTCATGCCGGTCAATCGCCAGCTGGAGGCAACGCGGCCGGAGGAGACCGGAGACGAAAGCCGCGACCTGCTCCGGCTTTGGGGCAGGCTTCATGCCGGGCGAAGCGCGCTCGGCGGGCTGGCGGCAACGATCTTTCTCGTCGCCGCCTGGCTCGAATAGCAAGGCCCGGCGGAGGGGCGCTTCCGGCTCAGTGCGCCTCCAGCGCCGCCGCTGCGTCCATCTCCTCGTGCAGCTTGCGCTCCTCGTCCGCATGCGGCTTGGTGAAGCGGGCGATGACGAGGTAGGCGACCGGCGTCAGGTAGAGCGTGACGATCACCGCCAGCCCGAGACCGCCGACCAGCACCCAGCCGAGTGCGATGCGCGCTTCCGCGCCCGCGCCGCTTGCCAGCACCAGCGGCACGGCGCCGACGATGGTGGCGATCATCGTCATCATCACAGGGCGAAGGCGGACGTTGGCAGCGTTCTCGATCGCCGAGCGCACGTCCTGGCCGCGATCACGCAGCTGATTGGCGAATTCGACGATCAGGATGCCGTTCTTCGCCATGATGCCGACGAGCATGACGAGGCCGATCTGACTGTAGATGTTGAGCGTATTGCCGGTCATGATCATCGCAAAGACGGCGCAGGCAAGTCCGAGCGGCACCGTCGACATGATGATGAGGCCGCTGACGAAGCTTTCGAACTGGGCGGCGAGCACCAGGAAGATGATGACGAGGGCAAAGCCGAAGGTGACGAAGAGGCCGTTGGCGTTTTCGTTGAGCGTCGCGGCTTCGGCAAGCGGCATGATGCGAGAACCGGGCGGCAAGAGCGGTTCGGCCATCTGCTCGACCATGGTGAGCGCCTCCCCTAGCGCGAGGTCGGACTTCAGGCCGGCCGAAAGCGACACGGCGCGAAGCTGCGATTCCCGCGAGAGCTGCGGCGCCACCGCCATCTCCTCGACGCTGGCGATGGTCGACATCGGCACGATCTTGCCGTCTCCAGCCTTCAGGAAGATGTTCTGCAGATCGGTCGGGTCGTTGACCGGATTGGTGGAGGACAAGAGCTTCACCGGGTAGGATTCGCCGTCGACGTAGACATCGACGACGCTGTTGCCGTCGAGCATGGCCTGCAGCGCCCAGGCGAGGCCGCCGATATCGACGCCCATGTCGGAGGCGCGCTCGCGGTCGATAGTGATCGAAAGCTGCGCCTGGTTGGCCTCGTAGTTGAGCCGGACGTTCTCGAAGCGGCCGGTGTCTTCCATCTGGCGCACCAGTTTCGCCGCCGCATCGCCGAGCTTGTTGTAGTCGTTGCCGACGAGCGCCACCTGCAGGCCGCTGCCGGCGCCGCGAATGCCGAGACTGTTCGGCTGGATCGCAAAGACGCGAACTGAGGGAATGCGCGCCGTCACCCTGTTGATCTCGGCGACGATCTCCTGCTGGCTTCGGTCGCGCTTCTCCCAGGAGGCGAGCGTCAGCACCATGAAACCGCTGTTGACCGAACCGCCCTGCCCCGAAATCGAGAAGATGTTGTCGATCTCGCCGGATTTGACCAGCGGCTGCAGGCCGTCCTCGATGCGGCGCATCTGCGCCTGGGCATAGTCGAGTGAGACGCCCTGCGGCGCGTTGATGCGCATCATCACCTGCGAGCGGTCCTCGCTCGGCGTCAGCTCCGATTTCAGCGTCAGGAAGCCGGCAGCCCCCATGACCGTGAAGAAGGCGGCAACGACAAAGACGATCAGCGGCGAATTGAGGCAGGCGCGAAGCGTCACCCGGTAGAAGCCGGCGGCGCGTGCCCCGAACCGCGCCATCGGCCCCGGCACCGTGTGCTGCTCCTTCGTCAGCATGCGCGAGGCAAGCATCGGGCAGAGTGTTAGCGACACGAAGGAGGAAAGCAGGATCGAGAAGGCGAGCACGAAGCCGAACTCGCGGAAAAGACCGCCCGTCTGCCCCGGCAGGAACGACAGCGGTACGAAGACGGCAGCAAGCGTCGCCGTCGTCGCCAGCACCGCGAAGAACACTTCGAGCGTGCCGTGCACGGCCGCTGCCCGTGGACCGAGCCCCTCGGCGCGCCGCCGCACGATGTTTTCGAGCACCACGATGGCGTCGTCGACGACGAGGCCGGTCGCAAGAACGATCGCAAGCAGCGTCAGGATGTTGATGGAGAAGCCCGCGAGATAGATCGCCGCCACCGTGCCGATCAGCGCGATCGGCATGCTGATCGTCGGGATCAGCGTCGCCCGCCAGTCGAGCAGGAACAGGTAGATGACCAGCGTCACGATGAAGACCGCGACGATCAGGGCGATCTCCACCTCATGGATGGCGCCGTTGATGAAGACCGCATCGTCGCTGGTGATCCTGAGCTGTGTGCCCTCCGGCAGGATCTGCGTCTGGATCGTATCGACGACCTTGCGCACGCCCTCGGAAATATCGACCGTATTGGACTGCGCCTGGCGCACGATGCCAAGCCCGATGCCCTGGCGGCCGTTGGAGCGCAGCGCCGTCGTGCCGGTATCGGGACCGAGCGTCACGGTCGCCACGTCACGTAGGCGCACATTGTTGACGAGGATCAGGTTTTCGAACTGCTCCGGCGTCTGCAGGTCGGCCGTGGCGCGCACGGAGATATCCTGGCTGGCGCTGGTGAGCTTGCCGGCCGGCACGTCATAGGAGGCGTTGGCAAGTGCTGTCCGGAGGTTTGCCACCGTCACCCCGCGCCCGGCGAGCTTCGCCTGGTCGAGGTCGATGCGGAAGATCTTCTCCTGGTCGCCATAGACGGCGACGTCGGCCACGCCTTCGACGGCAGCCAGCCGGTCGCTGATCTCGTTTTCGACGAGCAGCGTCATGTCTTCCATCGACATGGTGTCGGAGGTGAGCGCCAGCCGCATGATCGGCTGGCTGTCGGCGTCGGCTTTGACGATGCTCGGCTCGTCGACATTGTCCGGAAGCTGGTTGCGCACCCGGCCGAGCGCGTCGCGGATGTCGTTGGAGGCCTGACCGATATCGGTCGTGTCGGAGAATTGCAGCGTCACGCGGCTGCGGCCAAAGGACGAGGTCGACGAGATGTCGCGGATGCCCTGCACACGCGAAACGGCACCTTCGACGACTGAGGTCACCTCGCGGTCCATCGTCTCGGGGGCGGCGCCATCGAGCGTGGTGGTCACCGAGATGACAGGCTGGTCGACCTGCGGCAGCTCGCGGATCTCGATGCCGTTCCAGGCGGCAAGGCCAGCAACGACGATCAGCGTGTTGACCACCAGCGCGAAAATCGGCCGGCGGATGAAGAGTGCGGTAAAGCCGGTCTTGCCGCGCTCGCGGGCGGACGTCTTGCTGTGCCCTTCGCCGCCGCTCACTTGGTTTCCTCCGCGACCTTCTGCGCAGGTTCTTGGCTGCGCTCGCGACCGGCGATGCGCACGTCGCCGCCGTCACGCAGGCGCTGCACGCCTTCGGTCACGATCTCGTCGCGTTCGTTAAGGGCCGCGTCGACGAGCACCTTGTCCGGATTGCGCTGGATGATCTTCACCGGCACCTTTTCGCTCTTATCGCCGGCAACGCGCCAGATGTAGGAGCCTTCCGAGCTCCACTGGATCGCCAGCGGATCGACGGTCGGATAGGTGTCGCCGTCAAACGCGACGGTAACGGAGAAGGACATGCCCGCCCGCAGCATATCGTCGGGGTTTTCGAGCCGTGCGCGCACACGCAGCGTGCGGCTTGCCTGGTCAAGGCGGTTGTCGATCGCGTGGATTGCGCCGTCGAGCTGGTTGCCCGGCTGGGCGATCGCGAAAGCCGTGACCGGCTGGCCGACGGTGATCTTGTTGGCGAAGCGTTCCGGCACCCAGAAATCGACGAGGATTTCCGAGCGATCGTCGACAACGGCGATCGGCGTCGTGGTCGTGACATAGTCGCCGACATTGACGGTGATGATGCCGACGACACCCTTGGACGGCGCGACGATATCGCGGCGCTTGAGGTCGAGTTCGGCAGTCTTCAGCGCCAGTTCGGCGGTCTGCATCGCGATCTCGGCATCACGCACTTCCACCGCCGTCACCGCCCGCGCCGTGCTGAGGTTGCGATAACGCTCGACCTTTTCGCGGGCGCTGTCGCGGTTGAGCCGCGCCTGGTCAGCGGCGATCTTCTGGTCGTCGCTGTCGAGCCTGGCGATCACCTGGCCCTGGGCCACCTTTTCGCCGGAGCGCACCAGGATTTCGGTGAGATTGCCGGTGGCCGTCGGGGTCACGGTGACAGAGTGGATCGCTTCGCCGTTGCCGATCGCGTTCAGCCGGTCGTTGACGACAGCGGTCGCCGAGGGGCGAACCATGACGAGGATGGCATTGTTGCCACCCTGGCCGCGACCATTTCCGCGCTCGCCGCCCTCGCCGCCGCCGGCGCCGGGCTTGGACAAGGCATCGATCAGCGGGTGCGAAACGCCGATGGCGGCGAGCGTTTCACCTGCGCCGGGCACGAACCGTACCCAGACGGTTGCGCCCACGAGAAGCACAGCGGCGCTCACCGCAAGCTGTTTCCAAACCCGCATTCAAGTCTCCAGATTAAGCATAAAACACGCCCCAGCGCGGCGCGGCCGGCGGTTCGTTCCGAATGGGCGGAGTATCCCCGTTCGCGCGCGTCGGGGCAATGACGGAATGCCATCATTACGCAATTGTAATAAAAGCGAATTTGGTGGCGGCATGATGACGTGCGGAGCATTTGTACCGCAGCTTTCAGCGTGAACCGCACTTTGCTGCATAGGTCGGCATTTACAGCGGCTTCTGTCGCGCTATCCTGCAACCGCCGGCCGCGTTTTCGAGCGGTTTCGCCGTCTGGTTTTCAAGTTTCTTGAAGGAGAGCAAGAGCGATGTGCGATGTCTGTGTGATGGAAACAGTGAAGGCGCGCATGCTGTCGCGCCGCAGCTTCTTCAAGGCCGCAGCAGTTGGAACTGCCGGCCTTGCCGTGGCGAGCACCGGTGCGGCACCCCCGGCATTGGCTCAGGGACATAGTAATGTCACGGACTTGACCCACGAGCTGCACGAGGATTTCCCGACCTTCTTCGGCCAGCAGCAGTTCTTCCGCGAGCAAAAGTTCAGCTACGCCAAAGAAAAGTTCAATCTGTTCGAACTGCGGGTGAACGAACACACCGGCACCCATGTCGATGCGCCCCTGCACTTTTCCGCCGATGGCCTGTCGGTCGCCGAGCTGCCGGTGGAAAAACTCGTCGTGCCGCTCTGCATCGTCGACATCCGCGAAAAGGCTGGCGCCGACCCCGATGCGCAGGTGACACCCGACGACCTCAAGGCCTGGGTCGCCACCAATGGCGAGATCCCGGAAAACGCCTGCGTCGCCATGCTTTCGGGCTGGGCCGCGCATATGGGCACGGAGAAATTCCGCAATGCCGATGGCAACGGCAAGTTGCACTTCCCCGGCTTTCACGCGGAGGCGGCGAAGTATCTGATCGAGGAGAGCAAGGCCGCCGGCATCGCCGTCGATACGCTCTCGCTCGACCATGGCCCCTCGCCGGATTTCGCCACGCACTATGCCTGGCTGCCCGAGGGTCGCTGGGGGCTGGAGGCTGCCGCCAACCTCGACAAGCTGCCGGCCAAGGGCGCGACGCTCATCCTCGGCGCGCCGAAACATCGCGGCGGCACCGGCGGCCCGGCGCGCGTCTTCGCCCTTGTTTGATCCATACGCTTCAATCCGGCGGCGCAAGGCCGCCGGCAACCCCCATGGAGGAAAGCCCATGAGCACCGTTACCCCGCCGAAGAACCCGGAAGCCGACCCGCGCGTCAAAGCCGTGTTCGACGATATCCGCGCCACGCGCAAATCCGATTTCATCAACAATATGTGGCTGTGGCTCGCCTTCGACCCGGATCTGCTGGAGAAGACCTGGCGCGACGTCAAGGCGGTGATGGCAACGCCTTCTGCGCTCGATCCGCTGGTGAAGGAGATGCTCTATATCGCCGTCTCCGTCACCAATGGCTGCGGCTACTGCGCCCATTCCCATACCGCCGCAGCAAGGGCGAAGGGCATGAGCGATGCCGAGCACGCGGACCTCTTGCGGGTGATCTCGCTCGCGGCCCGCACCAACCAGCTTGCGACGGCGCTGCAGGTCCCGGTCGACCCCGTCTTCGACAAAACGGCTGGATAAAGCACACCGCGCAAAAGTGCGCAGCGGTTTTGCGATACGACAAGCGACAAATCAAAACGTGCGACCAAGAATAAGCGGTCTCGAAATCGCCTGTCTTTCCACAGGCTTGGTGCGGCTGGCGCAGAAAACGGAATAAAAGAAGAACATCCTTTCTGGCCTTTCCCCACCGAATCACTACATTGAGCCGCATGATGAGTGGTTTCGACGACATTCCTTTTTTCGACGAGGAGCCGGCGCCGCGCAAGCAGCCGCCAGCCCCCGGAGGTATCCCCGCCGCCGGCGGCATTGCCGCGCGCGCCATGGCTGCGCGCGATCGCGCCCAGCCGCGCCCGGACTATCTCTCCGGCCTCAACCCGGAACAGGCCGAGGCGGTCGAAACGCTTGACGGTCCCGTGCTCGTGCTTGCCGGCGCCGGCACCGGCAAGACCCGCGTGCTGACGACCCGCATCGCCCACATCCTTTCCACCAACCGCGCCTTCCCTTCGCAGATCCTTGCGGTGACCTTCACCAACAAGGCGGCGCGCGAGATGAAGGAGCGCATCGGCGTGCTCGTCGGCCATGCGGTCGAAGGCATGCCCTGGCTCGGCACCTTCCACTCGATCGGCGTCAAGCTTTTGCGCCGTCACGCCGAGCTCGTGGGCTTACGCTCCGATTTCACCATTCTCGACACCGATGACGTGGTGCGGCTGATCAAGCAACTCATCCAGGCCGAAGGCATCGACGACAAGCGCTGGCCGGCCAAACAGTTCGCCGGCATGATCGACGGCTGGAAGAACAAGGGCCTCGATCCCGCCCAGATCCCCGAGGGCGACGCCCGCGCCTTTGCCAATGGCAAGGGCCGCGAACTCTACGCCGCCTACCAAAACCGGCTTTTGACGCTGAACGCCTGCGACTTCGGCGATCTGCTCCTGCACCCGATCCGCATTTTCCGTAACCATGCGGACGTGCTGAAGGATTATCACGACAAGTTCCGTTACATCCTCGTCGACGAGTACCAGGACACCAACACGGCGCAGTACATGTGGCTGCGCTTGCTCGCCCAGCGTCCGAAGCCGTCGAGTGCCGCAGCTCATCCGGGTGCAGCCCGGCAAGGCCAAGCGGCCGCCGCGCCTGATGGCGCGCCCCCGCGGAGCGAGCCGCGCAGCGGCGACAGCGTGAGCGCAAACAAACAGCAGCAGATCAATATCTGCTGCGTCGGCGACGACGACCAGTCGATCTATGGCTGGCGCGGTGCGGAAGTAGACAACATCCTGCGCTTCGAGAAGGATTTCCCGGGCGCCAAGGTGATCAAGCTCGAGCGCAACTATCGCTCGACCGAACATATCCTCGGCGCTGCCGGCCACCTGATCGCCCACAATGAAGGCCGCCTCGGCAAGACGCTCTTTACCGACCGCACCGATCCGGACGACGAAAAGGTGCAGGTGCACGCCGCCTGGGATTCGGAAGAGGAAGCCCGCGCCGTCGGCGAGGAAATCGAGCAGCTCCAGCGCCAGAAGCACAATCTCAACGACATGGCGATCCTGGTGCGCGCCTCGTTCCAGATGCGCGAGTTCGAAGACCGCTTCGTCACGCTTGGCCTCAACTACCGCGTCATCGGCGGCCCGCGCTTCTACGAGCGCCTCGAAATCCGCGATGCCATGGCCTATTTCCGCCTGGTCTGTCAGCCGGCCGACGACCTCGCCTTCGAGCGCATCATCAACACGCCGAAGCGCGGCCTGGGCGACACCACCGTGCGCACGCTGCACGACTATGCCCGCGCCCGCGATATCCCGATGCTGGCGGCTGCCAGCGACATCATCGAGACCGACGAGCTGAAGCCGAGGGCGCGCAAGGCGCTGTTCGACGTCGTCACCGACTTCCGCCGCTGGCAGAGCCTGCTCGAAACGACTGTGCACACCGAGCTTGCCGAGCAGATCCTCGACGAGAGCGGCTACACCGCGATGTGGCAGAACGACAAGTCGGCCGAAGCTCCCGGGCGGCTCGAAAACCTGAAGGAACTCATCCGCTCGATGGAGGCCTTCGAGAGCCTGCGCGGCTTCCTCGAACACGTCGCCCTCGTGATGGATGCCGAGCAGAACGAAAACCTCGACGCCGTCTCGATCATGACGCTGCACTCGGCCAAGGGGCTGGAGTTCGACACGGTGTTCCTGCCCGGCTGGGAAGAAGGTCTCTTCCCGCACCAGCGCGCGCTCGACGAAGGCGGCCGCTCCGGCTTGGAAGAAGAACGGCGCCTTGCCTATGTCGGCATCACCCGCGCCAAACACCGCTGCCACATCTGGTTCGTCTCCAACCGTCGCATCCACGGCCTGTGGCAATCGACGCTGCCCTCGCGCTTCCTCGACGAGCTGCCGCCCGCCCATGTCGACGTGGCCGAGAGCGAGCAATCCTATGGCGGCTATGGCCGCGGCGGTTACGGCCAGTCACGCTTCGACAAGGCCGACCCCTTCCAGAACACCTATTCGACACCGGGCTGGAAGCGCGCCCAGCAGCACCGTTCCGACGCCACCCGCGACAACTGGGGCACCCGCTCCGGCCACGCGGTCGAGCGCATCGGCTACGGCGAAAGCGGGCCGCGCGGCCGCACCATCGACGGCGAGCTGGTGGCGAAATCGACGGCCACGGAACCCTCGCGCTTCTCGGTCGGCGACCGCGTCTTCCACATGAAGTTCGGCAACGGCAACATCGCCGCGATCGAAGGCAACAAGCTCACCATCGACTTCGACCGCGCCGGCCAGAAGCGCGTGCTGGATGGGTTTGTCGAGAAGGTGTGAGGAGGTCAGAGCTCTCCTCACGTGCATTCCCAGTGACCGCGCAACCATCGATCTCATGGCGTCGACCGGCGAAGTGCACTAATAATTGCAGGCACAATTCTCGCGTTTGAACGAAACCTTGTACCGATCTCCCTCGACGCGAAGTGGATGGAGACATGTCCTGGACGAGCGCTGTTCGCGGCCTGCTGGAGGTAGGCGCTTCACATGCTGCCGAGGATGACCGGCAAGGCATTCTCGTTGCGAATGTCGCGGCGTGCGTGATCGTCGTCACCACCACGGGTTGCTCTCATCTACGCACTGCACGGCGAACCAAGTCTGGTCCCGCTCGTCTATGCCAATCTCGCTCTGGCGGCGGCCGCCGCGCTGACGCCGCTCTTTCATCGGTTCGGGCGCGTGGCATCCGGGCTTTGGGAGTTCGGGATCTGCGTCGTGATCCTCGTGTGGATCGCCTCCTATGTCGGCAGAGACTCCGGCGTGCTTTTGACGCTGCTCGGCGCAACGCCGGTCGCCTTCGCGATCCTTGGGTTCCAGAACGTCGCCCTGGTGGCGGTCTTGAGCGCCACGGCCACGATCACGGTCATCGCGGCATCCATCGCGTTCCCGGAGGCGCGGTCAGGCATCTATGACGCCAGCGGCTTCCTGCAGCTCATCTATTCCTCGTCGATCGTCACCCTCACCCTCATGTGCTTCGCCACGATCTACTATGCCTTCCACCTGGCGAGAGAAGCACAAGGGCGGCTGGCCCGCCTCATGGCGTCGATCATGCCGGACGAGATCGTGGCGCGCCTGCTTAGGAATGAGCGGGAAACGATCATCGACGAGTTCGAGCACGCGACCGTGGTCCTGACCGACATCGTCCAGTTCGTGAGCCTGTCAAACAGCCTGGGACCGGAAAGGACCGTGAGCCTGCTCAACGAACTCTTCAGCGAATTCGATCGGCTGGCGGCGGCGGTCGGTGTTGAGAAGATCAAGACCATTGGCGATGCCTATCTTGCCGTGGCCGGCGTGCCGACCCGACACCCTGCCCCCGAGAAGGCGGCCGCCGCGTTCGGCTTCGGCGCCATCGCCGCTGCCCGCGAGATCGGCGACCGCTATGGCGTCATGCTGAGGCTTCGCGCCGGCATGGCGTCGGGATCGGTAACGGCCGGCGTGCTTGGGCGAACGAAATACGCCTACGACGTCTGGGGGGCGCCGGTGAACCTCGCCGCGCGCCTGGAAGCGATCGGCAAGCCCGGCTGCATCACGACGACCGCGGAGATCAGGCGGCGCCTGAACGAGCACTTCCGCTTCGAATGCTCGGGCCATGAAGACATCAAGGGCTTCGGCTCGACCGAAATCTGGACCATGCAGTTACCGAGCCCCGGTACAAACGAAGTCGGCAACCTCGCGAAGGCGGATATGTGAGGTGCCGCACACCGCTTTGTCGCGCTGTTCGCGCGGCCCCAAGCATGTCGCGCAAAGGTGCGCAGCGGTTTTGCGATAACGACGCGCGAAATACCGAAAACTTAAAGTGCCTGGAGCGATCTGAAAGATCGCGACGTGCCTTAAGCGCCTCAAACCATCTTGCGATAGACGATAAATCCCGACTTCTCCGCCACCTTGTCGTAGAGCGCCATCGCCGTCTCGTTGGTCTCGTGCGTCTGCCAGTAGACCCGCGGCGAACCGGCGGCCCGCGCCGCCTCGTAGACGCCCTCGATCAGCGCTCGCCCGACGCCCTTTCCGCGTGCCTCGGCGTTGGTGAAGAGGTCCTGCAGATAACAATTCGGCTGGATCGCCGTCGTGCTGCGGTGGAAGAGGTAATGGGTGAGCCCGATCAGCCGTCCGTCGCTCTCGGCCACCAGCGCATGCATGGGCTCATAGGCATCGAAGAAGCGCGACCAGGTCATGGCGGTGATTTGCGGGTCGAGCGCGGTTTCGCCGGATCGGCCGTAAAAGGCGTTGTAGCCGTCCCAGAGCGGCAGCCATTGCTCGTAGTCGTTCCCTTGAAGCGGGCGAATGCGAAGTGCGTCGGTCATTATCGGTCCTGTGATCGATTGGATGGACTGGCACTGCCGCCCTAGCGCTTGGTCATCGCCGTGGTGATGGCCTGAACGTCGGTCATGATCGCATCGCCCATGAAGACGATGTTTTCCATCGAGCGTTCACCCGCCTCATGATGCCCTGCCCCGCAGGCGTCGCGCACCACGATGGGCACCAGGCCAAGGTCGGTGGCGTGGCGCACCGTCGGGTCGATGCCGATTTCGGTGGCGATGCCGCAGATCGCAAAGGAGGTGAGCCCGAGATCACGCAGGATCATGGCAAGCGGCGTGCCCTCGAAGGCGGAGAACGTGATCTTGTCGAGGATGGCCTCGTCTTCGCGAGGCGCAAGTTCGGGCACCAGTTCGAAGCCAGGCGTGCCGCGCAGGAACCAGGGATGCACCGCATCCGGATCGTCCGTCCGCTGCCACGCCATCGCCTGGCGCATCTGGAAGGCGCCCATCAGCGGCTTCGGCATTGAGAGGTGCCGAAGGAAGATCACCGGAAAGCCGCCTGCCCGCGCTGCGTCCAGCACCTTCAGCACCTGGCCAGTAATCTCGGCACCATTCTTCATCTGCCTGGTGATACCCACCTGCATGTCGTAGACGACCAGCGCCATGCGCTCCGGACGACAGAAATCCTCGAGCGTCTTTCCAATTTCCAGCTTCGCGGCCATAGTCCCTCCTCAGGGTCGCCTCCTCCGGCGCCCACTCCGCCAACATCTCGCGCCGGGAATGTGGCGCGTGAGGCCTGCCGTTGCAATACGGCCAGCGCGCTTCATGCAACTATTCGGACGGGTTTCGGCGTTCACGGCAACCGAGGCGCCAGCGTCGACGCATTCAACTCTCGTCTTCCCGCCGTGCCTTCTTCATCAACGCGATCACTTCTTCATCGCTAGTCTGCTCGAAGTCGCGGTAGTGCAGGCCGACGGCTCGGAAGGCAAAGGGCGTGGCGAGGCAGATGACGCGGTCGACGGAACTGCGCAACTCGGCAAGCTCGCCTTTCGGCGCCACCGGAACCGCAAGGATCAGGCGGCGTGGGCTTGCCCGGCGCAACGCCCTGATCGCCGCGCGCACGGTCCCGCCGGTGGCAATTCCATCGTCGACGAGGATCACGTCGCGCTCCCTGGGTGAGATCGGCGCGCGATCGCCGAAGTAGAGGGTGCGGCGCCTCAGGATTTCGGCATGCTGGCGTTCGGTTTCCGCCTCCACATAACCCTTTGCCGGACGCACAAGCCGGATCGCCTGGCGGTTGAGAACCAGTTCGGGCTCCTCGCCGTCGACCAGCGCGCCGAGCCCGAATTCCGCGTGCCCCGGCGCGCCGATCTTGCGCACGATCAGGATGTCGAGCGGCGCGCCGATGCGAACGGCGATCTCATAGGCAACCGGCACGCCACCCCGCGGCAGCGCCACCACCAGCGGATCGATCAGCGTCTCGCCCGCGATCGCCTCGGCGAGCTGCCGTCCGGCATCCGCCCTATCTTCGAAGAGCCATGTTCCTGTAAACACCTCATCTCTCCCAGGTGTCCACCGTGACCGCGGGTCGGATCCCCATCCAGTGGACGAGGAGGTTGGCCCGCAGACGCGGAATGAGGAAAACTCGGTCGGGTTCCGCCCGCGCCCAGTGCTTGCTGTCCGCCCGGCCCGCCCGTCGTTTCGCGCAGCCCGCGTCCCGGCCGGAGGGGACCTTTGAACCTATCGTCCAGGCGCGCCTGAAGGCCGGGATGATCCACCATCTGTCGGTTGCCGGGGTGCGCATCTGAACAACCGTGCCAATCCCGACAAATCGGTAAAATTGCATCGGATTTCACCGGGTTTCGTTAAGGCGCCCTCGCTACCAATTGGCCTTGCATATCTGGCTGAGACGCAAGCCGCCTTTGTTGACTTTAGCACGACAGGCCGTTTCGAAATGAGCTTTCTCCCTGCCATATCGATCATCGCACTCCTGGCGATGCTCCCGGTCCTGATTTCGCTGCGGGCCTCGATGGTCGAGGGCGGCACGGACTTCGCCGCGGCCTGTGCGGTGGCCAGTGCCGCGACCCTGTTCATGATGCTCTCCGCGTTTCCGGCGCTGCAGCCTCTGTCTCTGATCGGCCTCGTGTTTCTGGCCGGCGCCTGCCTGCTCGTGCTCCTCGGTTTTCACCACGCGCTCGGCGTTCAAAGACGCACCTCGACATCCCTCGTCGCGGCCGCGTCCATGGCGTTCGTCGCGCTGTTGATTGCCGCATTCGGTGCAGAGAGCCCCACCTTGCATGCGCTCTCCGTCATCGGCATTGCCGCCGCCTTCGTGCTGATCATCGCCGTCTGTTCGCAGCACCGGCGCCAGCCGCCCGGGCCGATAGAGCGGCTCTGCGTCATCGCCTGCGTGGCAACCGGCTGCTCGACGCTGCTCGCGGTCACCGTGTTTTCGCCTGTCGCCCACGCGACCGCATCGGTCGCGCCTGCACCCGTCAGCTGGGATTTCGCTTGCGCCGTCATGCGTTACTTCTACCTGCCTGCGCTGTTCCTGGGCGTCATCCTGATGATCCAGAACCGGGTGATCACCGAGCTCAAGACCACGATCGCGCGCGACGAGCTGACGGGCGTTCTGTCACGGCGTGCCCTGCTTGATCTCGGCCAGCGCGCCCTCACCACCAGTCTCGCACGACAACAGCCGGTATCCTTCCTGCTGCTGGATCTCGATTACTTCAAGCAGATCAACGATCGTTATGGCCATGCGGTCGGCGATGCCGCCCTCGGCCATTTTGCCGGCACCGTCGCCACCTGTCTCACCGGCCGCGGCACGCTGGGGCGCATCGGCGGCGAAGAGTTCGGCATCGTCCTGCCCAATTGCACGGAGGATGCCGCTTTTACGCTTGCCGAGGAGATCGGCCGCGTGGTGCGCGACACGCCGATCGGCCGCTTCGATCGGCCGATCCGGCTGACGGTGAGCATCGGTCTTGCCGAGGCCGTGCCGGGCGACACGATCAGCGACATCATGATCCGCGCCGATATGGCGCTCTATGATGCCAAGGCCGACGGGCGCGACCGCTGCACGATTGCCGGCCGCTTCCAGCCGGACGCGAGCGCGCGGGCGCTCGCGGCTGCAGCCGCACAGATGCGGGCCGCCGATAGCCGAAGCTTCGAGCCGCGGCTGCTGCGCGATACCGGCTGACTGACCCCCGCGGCTTGTAATGCCGCTTCCCGAACCTATGTGAGCTTGGCCCAATGCATGTCTCCTTGGACCGCAAACGATCCAAGGACGAAACATGCAGCCATCGAAACGCTACGGCGGCCTCTCACGCGTCTCAGTGACGCGCGTCGCTGCAGGAGGACATCCATGTTGCGTGCTGTTCGCGCTCTCTTCGTCGCCGGTCTCGCCGCCTTTACGGTGACCGCCCTGCCCGCCCGCGCCGAAACGGTCGGCGAGGTCGGCGTCGACTGGCTCGGAAACGATATCATGATCGATGCCGTCACCGACCCGAAGATCAAGGGCGTCACCTGCCACGTCACCTATTTCGACCGCAGTGTCATCGACAGGCTGAAGAACGGCAACTGGTTCGAAGACCCATCGAACAACTCGATCGCCTGCCGGCAGACCGGCCCGATCGAAATCGGCGACATCGAGCTATCGAAGGAGGGCGAGGAAGTGTTTCGCTCAGGGCTGTCGCTTGTCTGGAAGAACCTGCTGGTCACAAGGATTTACGACCGGAAGAACGATACGCTGATCTATCTCGCGCATTCGCGTGAATTGACCGACGGCTCGGCCAAGATGTCGATCACCACCATTCCGCTCTATGGCCAGACGGTGACCTGGCAGAACGGAAAGCCGCAGTAAGCGCTTCCCTGCCGCCTGCGTCAGCCGGCAAGGATGTCCGTCCCAAAGCTGCGAAGCGCCCGCCCCTTCACGGGCGCTTGCGAAACCTCATCAGAGCGGAACAGGGCGAAGTGTCTGGGAGCACCTCATTCCGCTTCAGCGTGCATAGAGCGCCGTGCGTTCGCACGAACGCACAAAGGACGCTCTAGTACTTTGATTCTAGCGCATCTTTCCGCCTCCAGTGACTCCACTTGAGAGCGGGATACTCTAGTAGGAGTTCGGCGGGACGATGCCCTGATAGTATTCGCCGTCGCCACCATTATATCCGCCAAACGGCTGGCGATCGCGATAGACGGGCGCCGGTGTGGTGGGTCGGTTGATGCTGCCGGTTGACATCGTGTCAACCGGTGCGGCCGATCGATTCATCAGCGGCCTGTGGCTCTGCGTTCCGGGAGGATTGTTGGTGTCGATGCCCTGATAGTAGCTGTCAGCCAGCGCCGGCCCGGCCATGAGCATGGTTACGGAGAGCGCTGCAATGAGTTTCCTTACAGAGATTGTCATGAGTCCAACTCCTGTTGTCGGGACCAAGCACCCGGCCTCCGTTCGGGCACCCAGCAACAACGGTAAGTTAGTACAAGTATTCCAGCTCGCCACATGACGATTTGTCACATTGGCATCGCCCAAGCGTGAAGATCATTGCCGAAGTTTAACTTGACCGGCGCGATCCACTACCTGCCGAAACGAAAAACACCCCGGCGGAGATCCCGCCGGGGTGCCCATCAATTCTGCCAGGTGTCGAACTCAGGCGGCCTGGGCCAGCTCGTCGGCAATGACCGTATCGAGGTTGAGGAAGCAGACCATGGTCTTTTCCAGAGCGACGATGCCGCGGCAGAAGGCGCGCTGCGCCTCCGGAATGATCTCCGGCGCTGGCTGCAGGGCTTCGCTCTTGATCGTCATCATGTCGGAGACCTGCTCGACCAGCAGGCCGACCAGCTTGCCGGCGATGTCGGTGACGATGATCGCCGAGCGTTCCGACGGCTCGGTCATCTTCATGCCGAGGCGGGCGGCCATGTCGATGACCGGGATCACCGCGCCGCGCAGGTTGATGAGGCCGAGCACGTAAGGCGGCGTGTGCGGCATCGGCGTCACCGGCGCCCAGCCGCGGATTTCGCGGATCGCCATGATATCGATGCAGAATTCTTGGTCGCCGAGATGAAACGACACGATTTCGAGATAGGCACCGGACTGCTTGAGTGCGTTGGTCATGATCAGAATTCTTCCCAGTTTTCACCGGAGGCCGTCGTCGACGGCACCGAGCCCGGTTTGTTGCCGAATGCGCCCGCGAGCTTGCCCATCAGGGCCTTTGCGGGAGATGGAGTTGGAAACGAGGCCATTTTAGCGGTGCCGATCTTGCGCAGCGGCACCGGTTCGCCGGTGCCCTTGGCGGCCGGCCGTTGAACGGCAGACGCCGAAGGGGTTTTCGTCTGCACCGGAGCAATTGCCGGCCTTGCCGGTGGTGCCACTGGCGCCAGGGTGGGCATGGCGCGCTGCATCGTATGGCCTTCTCGGAACTGGCCGACGAGGCCGGTCAGGCGCTCGGCGTCCTGCGCCAGCGTGTGGCTCGACGCATTGGTCTGCTCGACCATCGCGGCGTTCTGCTGCGTCATCTGGTCGAGCTGGCCGACGGCGGTGCTGATCTCGTTGAGGCCGGTCGACTGTTCGCGCGCAGCCATGACGATCGAGGTCATGTGTTCGTTGATGCGCGCCACGTCGGCGCCGATACGGCCGAGCGCCTCGCCCGTCGCCTGGACGAGCTTGACGCCGCTGCCGACCTCGTTGCCGGAGCGGCTGACCAGCGCCTTGATATCCTTGGCGGCCCCGGCGGCGCGCTGCGCCAGTTCGCGTACTTCCTGCGCCACGACCGCAAAGCCCTTGCCGGCTTCACCAGCGCGGGCCGCCTCGACGCCGGCATTCAGCGCCAGAAGGTTGGTCTGGAAGGCAATCTCGTCGATGACGTTGATGATCTTGCCGATCTCGTTCGAGGCACTTTCGATCCGCGCCATGGCGGCGATCGCCTCGCCGACGATGCGGCCGGATTCCTCCGCATTGGTGCGCGTCTCGCCGACCATGCGGCTTGCCTCTTCGGCGCGCTGGGTCGCGGTGCGGACCGTGACCGTGATTTCGTCGAGGGCTGCCGACGTCTGCTCCAGCGAAGCCGCCTGTCGTTCGGTGCGACGCGCGAGATCGTCGGCGGCCGTGCGCATCTGGCGACCGTTCGATTCGATCGAGAGCGCATTCTCCTTGACGCTCGAAAGCACCACGCGCAGCCGCTCGACCGTCTGGTTGAAGTTCTGGCGGAGCTGATCGAGATCGCCGTCGAAGGGCCGGTCGATCGCAACGGCTAGATCGCCGTCGGCAAGCTGGGTCAGGGCACGGCCGAGATTGTCGATCGCCGCCTGGATACGGCGCACCGCTTCCTCGCGCTCGCTCTGCTGCTCTTCGCGTTCCTTTTCGATTTCGCGCCGGCTGAGCGCGGCGCTCTGTTCCAGCGATTGCTTTTCGATGGCCGAAAGGCGGAAGAGATCGACCGAGCGCGCCATCACGCCGATTTCGTCGCCCCGGTCGAGCGCCTCGACCTTGGTTGAAAGATCGCCGTTCTGGATCCGCTGCATACCGTTGCGCAGGCTGAGGATGCCGGCGCGGAGCGTGCTGCCGTGGAACCAGAGCAGATAAAGTAGTGTCGCCATCGCCAGCAGCCCAGCCGCCACCTGAAGCTGGAACGCCTGGTCGGACACAGTGCGCGCCTCGGCAACGCGCGTCTGCACCAACTCGGTCGCCGCTTCGGAAAGTCCGGTCAAAGCCGTGGCGACCCGTTCGCCGGCGCCATCGATCGAATCGTCGATCTTGCCGAAGTCGTCGGCCGAAGCCTTACCTTCGATCAGCGTCTTCAGGTCGGTACCGATCGCCTTGCGCAGTTCCGCGACATCGGCGTCGAAGGTCGAAAGCACCTCGCTGCGGCCCAAGAGCTTGGCAAGCGCCTGGATCTCGACGGACTTCGTTTCGAGCAGCTTCAGGATCTCGGCAATGCTGGCGGCCCGCGCCGGCTGGATCGCGCCCTCTTCTCTGTCGATGATGCTATCCATCGCGTTGAGCACGAGATTGGTCGTCGCCAGATGGACCTCATCGACGGTCGTCAGCCCGTTTTGCGCCGCGACAGCGCCCTGCAAGGCGCTGTTGGCTTGCCCGCCCTGGTACCAGCCCACCCCGAGCACGGAGCCAAAGCCGACAAAAGCGGCGCCGGCAAGCGTCGCCAGCCGCTGGCTCACGGAAAGATTGCGTTTCAGGGAGGGAGATGTGGCAGTCATAGGGAGTCCATGGTCACGGATCCGCGTGAAGCGGAGTCCTCCTACGATCGATACGGAAAACCGGGGCCGATAAAGCCGGCTGACCTCATGTCATATCGGAGCACGAACACTCCGACCGCGTGGAAAAACAGTGTCAAACAGACCTTAAGCATTCGCTAAGGCGGCCGCCCAATCCCCAGCGAAATCGGCTATTTCAATGTTTGCGCATATGCGCTGCAAGCTCTGGTTTCCCGGCATTTGCGGGCACAATCGACCGGAGCCCCAGACGCGGTTTTCCACCGTTTCCTGCACCGGGCGGAACGCGCCTACGGGCGCACCCGGCAAATCGCCCGGCTTCCCCTTGCCGCGCGAGATGTTATGATGACGCCATGAACACGAAGACCCAGCGCTCGATCCGCCTTCCCCTTGCCGCAACCCTTACGGCTGCGATCGCGGTTGTGCTCCTGCTCGCCTTCCGCGGCTGGGTCGAAAATGGCGCCGATATCTTCCTGGCGCTCGCCCAATCCGGCCTTTCCTGGTGCTTCTAGGACGGCCCAACAGCTTCGAGGCCCGCCTCCGCCCCTCACCCTAACCCTCTCCCCGCTTGCGGGGAGAGGGGACGAGCACGATCGCTGCGTCAGAGCGCCAAGAATCACTGTGGAGCACGGGTGCGCAACGCGGTTCCTTCTCCCCGCTGGCGGGGAGAAGGTAGCGGCAGCGGGATGAGGGGCAGCCCTTAACGAGAGGCTCCGCGGCCACAACCTGCGGCAATTGTCCCATTTGCGCGGCCCCGGTGAAGGCGGTATCAAGGGCCTATCAACCGGACATGGCCGTCTTCGGCCCCAACAAAATCGGTAGCACGCATGAAAACCATCCGCATCGTCCTCTGGGCCGCCGTCGTCGTCATGGCGGGCATTCTGGGCTGGCTGACCTATGAAATGACCCAGTCGAAGCAGCAGGCCGCCACCGGCCCCTTCGGCGTTCCCTTCACGCTGGTCTCGCAGGACGGCAAGGAGATTACCGAGAAGGCGTTTACCGGCAAGCCGACCGCGCTCTTCTTCGGCTTCACCCATTGCCCGGAAGTCTGCCCGACGACGCTGTTCGAACTGAACGGCTGGCTGGAAAAGGTCGACCCGGAAGGCAACAAGCTTCAGGCCTATTTCATCACCGTCGATCCCGAGCGCGACACGCCCGAAATCCTCGGCCAGTACGTCTCCAACGTTTCCAAGCGCATCACCGGCATTTCCGGCCCGGCCGACAAGGTGATGGAGATGGTCAAGGGCTTCCGCGTCTACGCCAAGAAGGTGCCGGTCGACGCTGCCCAGCCCAACGGCGACTACACCATGGACCACACGGCCTCCGTCTTCCTGCTTGACGCCAACGGCCACTTCTCCGGCACCATCGCCTATGAGGAAAACCCGGAAACGGCGGTCAAGAAGCTGGAAAATCTGACCAAGGGCTAACACGCGCCCTCGACCGATCGATTGCAAGCGCCGGCCCTGCCCGGCGCTTTGCGTTTGCGGGGCAATCGTGATAGCGCACAGCGCACGATTGCCGACGCTTAGCGCACCCCTCCACGGTTTGATGCGGGCGGCGGATTTCCCAGCCGAAGGACAGGGCCTTGAGCGAGATCAGACTTTTCGTCACCACCACCGAGAAGCAGGCGGAAGCCGTGCTCGACCGCCTGAGCGAGGTCTTCGGCGAAGAGGACTTTGCCATCGGCACGACGGAAGTCGACGAGAAGCGCGATGTCTGGGAAGCCTCGATCTACATGATGGCAGTCGACGAGGAGAGCGTGAACGAACGCCTCACTGACGCACTTGCCGAAGACTTCGCCCATCTTTCGATCGAGCGCGAAGTGCTGCCGGATATCGATTGGATCGCCAAGTCGCTCGAGGGCCTGGCGCCCGTGCGCGCCGGCCGCTTCGTGGTGCACGGCTCGCATGACCGAGACAAGGTGAAAACCGGCGAGATCGCCATCGAGATCGACGCAGGCCAGGCCTTCGGCACCGGCCATCACGGCACCACAGCCGGCTGCCTCGAAGTGCTCGCCACGGTTGCCCGCACCCGCACCGTGCGCAACGTGCTCGATCTCGGCACCGGCAGCGGCGTGCTTGCGATCGCCGCCTGGAAGCTCATGCACGTGCCGGTGCTTGCCACCGACATCGACCCGATCGCCACCCGCGTCGCGGAAGAAAACGCCCGCGTCAACGGCGTCGTCACCGGCATGACGTTTGCCACCGCCCCCGGCTTTCATTCGACGGCCTTCAGCACCAACGGCCCCTTCGACCTGATCATCGCCAATATCCTCGCGCGCCCCTTGATGAAGATGGCACCACAGCTCGTCGCCAATCTCGCCCCCGGCGGCTCGGTGATCCTGTCCGGCATTCTCGCCGAACAGCGCTGGAAGGTGCTTGCCCACTACAACGGCCAGCACCTGCGCCACGTGCGCACCA
The DNA here is from genome assembly GCF_037120565.1 of Ensifer sp. CCNWLY38. NCBI lineage: Bacteria > Pseudomonadati > Pseudomonadota > Alphaproteobacteria > Hyphomicrobiales > Rhizobiaceae > Ensifer > Ensifer sp. CCNWLY38. The sequence goes on along the minus strand of NZ_JBBBBO010000004.1, from coordinate 377,394 downwards.
TCTGGCGCAACGGCTGGGTGACGATTCATCTGGAGAAGTGATGCGGGCGCCACGGCTGGGCGACCGTCACAGACGCGTGCCGTCAGGCCAGATACGTCCCATTCGTTGTTGAGGTAATAGCCCCTCACCCTAACCTTCTCCCCGCAAGCGGGGCGAAGGGACCTGCGGCGCTCTCTTGCCCAATCACAACCGCCGGCTTGTCGCCAAGCCGTGCGACCCGCGTCCCTCGGGGGGGGTGTGCCGGGCTTCGGGCACGTCCCCTCGCCCCGCCTGCGGGGAGAGGGTTAGGGTGAGGGGCTTGGGTCGACATATAAACGCGCACCAGGCAGCAACGACCGCCTGGGAATTGTGAGCATTAAAGGGCTGTCACAGGGCAGGATGTTGGGTTTCCATCAGCCACGTAAACCTGACCAGCGCTTCGCGCTCGGCCAAATCTGCATCTCCAAAGAGGCCGAACTCACCGTAAATCGGCTTCCACCCTTCTGCGACGAGTTCCCCCTCGATCACATTTTGATACCATTCCTCGGGCTTGATGACGTACACGCCGTCGTAGCGCTGGACGATCCAAACACGCCTCAGACTGTCGCCGCCTTGAAGAAGTTTGACTGCTTTGTCTGCAGTGGCAGGCTCTGACCGCATCTTTTTCCATTCTCCTCAAAAGCAGCGTGGCGTCCATCAAACGCATAGGGAGCACGACAAAAATGTCGCCCCGCTGTTCTACCTAGTAGCGGAAAAACGAAAAGGCCGCCACGTCTATCATGACGGGCGGCCTTTCGAAACAAAGGCGATGCCAGGGGCATCGCCTGCTGGTTGGCTTGTGGCCAACCATGCCCGCGAGCCTGAGGAGGAGGAGTGCTCGAGCGGGCGTCTACCGTTCCGAAGCTGGCCACCCTTGAGGGAGGAGGAGAACAGAATGACCAACTATTCTCGGAACCGCAGTCTTTTGAACCACCGGATGTTCGTCCGTGTTCGTTGAGGCGGCTTATAAACTATCATTCCGATAGAGAAAGAGGCTTCTTAGCATGGGTGCCATGCGCTGAGCGCATATGTATGGTAAATGGGCAATTGCTCTCCAGCCAAACTGCAACCAGAAGCGTCACTGTGTACTGGATCGCAGGATATCGCCTCTTTCCCGGCACGGGCGATTTCCGCTAACATGCCTCCCACATGTTTCCCGCGGTTAGCCGCTCAATCTACCGGAATTCCCCCATGTTTCAGTCTTTTGAAGTCACCTCCACGCCGCAATTCGGCAAGGAGCGCACCGAGGCCCTGCGCGCGTCCTTCGCGGCCCTCGGCATCGACGGCTTTCTCGTGCCGCGCGCCGACGAATTCCAGGGCGAATATGTGCCCGCTTCGTCCGAACGCCTCTCGTGGCTGACCGGCTTCACCGGCTCCGCCGGTGTTGCCCTCGTCACGCAGCGTGAAGCGGTTGTCTTCGTCGACGGACGTTACGTCACGCAGCTGAAGGAACAGGTCGACGGCAGCGTTTTCATCGGCGGCGATCTCATCGGCGAGCCGCCGCATCTGTGGCTGGAAAACCATGGAGCCAAGGGCTTCAAGCTTGGTATCGATCCCTGGCTGCACACCGGCGCCGAAGTCCGCCGGCTGGAAAAGGCGCTCGCCGTCATCAGCGGCTCGCTCGTTTTCCTCGATCACAACCCGCTCGACAGGATCTGGACGAACCGTCCCGCCGCACCGCTCGGCAAGGTCAGCATCCAGCCGATCGAACATGCCGGCGAACTCGCCAAGGACAAGATCGCCAGAATCGCGGCGGGCCTTTCCAAGGCCGATGCCAGCGCCGTGGTCTTGACGGACCCCTCCTCCGTCGCCTGGACCTTCAACATCCGTGGCAGCGACGTGCCGCATACGCCGCATCCGCTGGCCCGCGCCATCATCCATGCCGACGGCCGCGCCGAGCTCTTCCTCGACAAGCGCAAGACCGGCATCGAGCAGGAAGCCTATCTCACCCAGATCGCCGACATCGTCGCCCCCGCCACTTTCGACGATAGCCTGGCAGCGCTCGGTGCCGCCGGCACCGCCGTCATGATCGATCCGGACCTCGCCTCCTTTGCCATTTCCGAGCTGATCCGCTCCAAGGGCGGCAAGGTGGTGGAAGCGGTCGATCCCGCCCGCCTGCCGCGCGCCCAGAAGAACAAGGCCGAGATCGACGGCTCGACCCGCGCCCACCTGCAGGACGGCGCCGCCATGGTCGAGTTCCTCGCCTGGCTGGACAGCCAGCAGCCCGGCACGGTCAGCGAGATCGCCGCCACCAACCAGCTGGAAGCAGCGCGCGCCACCGTTGGCGAGCGCATGCAGAACCCGCTGAAGGATATTTCCTTCGACACGATCTCCGGCGCCGGTGCGCATGCCGCGATCATGCACTACCGCGTCACCACCGCCACCGACCAGGCGATCGAAGCGGGCACCATGTTCCTGATCGATTCCGGCGCGCAATACATCAACGGCACTACCGACATCACCCGCACGGTGGCGATCGGCGCGGTTCCTGAAGAACAGAAGCGCTTCTTCACCCTGGTGCTGAAGGGGATGATCGCGATCAGCACGGCGCGCTTCCCCAAGGGTTCGCGCGGCGTCGACCTCGATCCGCTCGCCCGCATCGCGCTGTGGAAGGCGGGCGCCGACTATGCCCACGGCACCGGCCACGGCGTCGGCTCCTATCTCTCGGTGCATGAGGGCCCGCAGCGCATCGCCCGGCTTTCCACCCAGGAGCTGCTGCCCGGCATGATTCTTTCCAACGAGCCCGGCTACTACCGCCCTGGCGCCTTCGGCATCCGCATCGAAAACCTCGTGGTGGTGCAGCCGGCAACGATGGTGGATGGCGGCGACCTGCCGATGCACCGCTTCGACACCCTCACCTTCTGCCCGATCGACCGCCGCCTGGTGTTGCCGGCGCTCCTGACCGACGAGGAGCTGGATTGGCTCAACGCCTACCACGCCGAGACCCGTGAAAAACTGCTGCCACTTCTTGCCAGCGAGGAGACCCGCGACTGGCTGAAGGCGGCAACGGAAGCGCTTTCACGCTGAGTCAGGCGTTCCGCCTGGGCTCCTGCTGTCGCGGGAGCCCAGACAACGAGACGTCACGCAGCCGATTCCGTGCTGCGCCTCTCCTGCCAGACCTTGGTCTCCGGAAATCCCGGTTTCTCGTTCAGATGCCCAGAAGCTTCTTCGCTTCGCCAAGGGTTGCCTCCGAAGCGGCGTGATCGCCAGCCTGGTGTTGTTCCTCGCCCTTGGCACGCAACTCCTTGACCTTGGCCATGTCGGCGTCGGACAAAGAGGCGGTCGGCATGGCCGCGTCGATCGCAGCCATCATGGTCGGGCATTGATTGGCAAAGGCGGTTGCCGGCGCGAGCGCCAGCAAAAGGGCAATCGATATCCTGTTCAACATGGTCGCTCCTCCACCGCCGGGAGGCCGCGCCTTGCAGAGGCAGCGCAGATGGCGCGTGCGGCTCTGTCGTGCCTCTCCGGCAACCGAAGAATGATAGTCCAGGATGCCTTCGCCGCCAAATAAGACGGGCGACTCGGATGGATGACCTACATCACCACATGCCGGATCAGCATCACCACCACCCAGCCGATGACCAGCATGCGCAGGGTCGAGAGGTTGAGGCCGAGCGCGATGGCGAAGGCGACGAACATCGCGATCGTCACGTCGAGCCCGCCATAGACGAAGGCCGGCGCCACCAGCGTCGTCAGGACCGCCGCCGGCACGGCGTTGAGCGCCGCTTCCAGCCGCGGCGGGATCTCTTTCATCTGGGTAATCAGGATGTAGCCACCGACACGCGTCAGGAAGGTCGCGACCGCAGCTGCGATGATCAGATAAATGAGGTTGAGGTGTTGCGGATCCATGATCACGCCTCCTTCTCGACGCCGGTTGGTGCGGTGGCCCGCTCGCTCGGCGGCAGGCAGGCGGCAAGCACGATGCCGGCAAGCGCCCCGATGCTCACATGCCAGGGCGAGCCGACGAAATGCATGCCGGCGACCGACGCAAGCGCCGAGACGGTGACGATCGGCAGGAAGCGGTCGCGCTTGCGGAAGCCCATGACCAGCCCCATGAAGTAGACCGGCAGCAGCACATCGAGGCCGATCGCCTTGGGATCGCCGATCATCTGCCCGAAGATCGCGCCGACCAGCGTGTTGATGATCCAGGGAATGTAGATGACGAGGCCGAAGCCGAGATACCAGGCAAAGGTGATCGGCAGGCCGCGCTCGCCGCGCTTTTCGGTCTCGGCATATTGCGGATCGACCAGCAGGAAGAAAGCCAGGAACTTCTGCCCGAAGGTGAAGTGCCGGACATATTTGGCGATCGAGGCCGAATAGAGCACGTGGCGGAAGTTGACCGCAAAGACCGAAAGCACGACGAGCCAGGGCTGGACATGATTGCCGAAGAGCTCGATGCCGACCATCTGGCTGGCGCCGGCATAAACGGTCGCGCTCATGAACACCGCATCCGCAATCGTAAAACCGTTGTCGACCGCAAGCGCCCCGAACAGCGCGCCAAAGGGCGACGCCGCCAGCATGATGGGAAAGCCGCCACGCATGCCTTCCCAGAATTGATCTTTTGTCATGGAAACCTCCGCCGGCCGAGGCGATGAAAGCGCCGTGCGGCCGGTGCCGGACTGATAGGCGCTTGCGCCCCCGGCAACAATTCAAATGCGCTGATACATTGATTGAATTTTATGATGCCTTGCCCGAACAAGGCTTGAACAAAATGCGCACCGATCGGGAAACCGGTGCGTTTTGCAGGTGCAATTCGGAGGCCCGTGCGGGGCTGGCGTCCTACTTCTTGACCTGGAACGTGTGTTCGATGCCCGGGAAGCTGCGCGCCTTCACTTCCGCCGCGTAGTCTTCGGCAGCCTTCGAAATCGCCGGCGCCAGCTCGGCGAAGTGCTTGACGAAGCGCGGCTTGAAGTCGTTGAAGAGGCCGAGCATGTCGTCCGAGACGAGGATCTGCCCGTCGCAGGCGGGAGACGCGCCTATGCCGATGGTCGGCGAACGCAGTTCCGCGGTGATGTCGCGGGCGACCGGTTCGACCGTGCCCTCGATGACGATCCCAAAGGCGCCGGCATCGTCGATCGCCTTGGCGTCGCGGCGGATCTTCGCCACTTCCTTGTCGTTGCGGCCGACGGAGCGATAGCCGCCGGTCGTGTTGACGAGCTGCGGCATCAGCCCGACATGGCCGAGCACCGGAATGCCGCGGCTGACGAGGAATTCGACCGTCTCGGCCATCTCCGCACCGCCCTCGAGCTTCACCGCGCTGCAGCCGGTTTCTTTGAGGATACGCGCGGCGCTGCGAAACGCCTGCTCTTTCGATTCCTGATAGGAGCCGAAGGGCATGTCGATGACGACGCAGGCGCGCTCCGAGCCACGCATGACCGCCTGGCCGTGAGCGATCATCATCTCGAGCGTCACGCCGACTGTCGTGTCCAGACCATAAAGCACCATGCCGACGGAATCGCCGACAAGCAGAAAATCGACATGCGGATCGAGCAGCCTTGCGATCGGCGTCGTATAGGCCGTGAGGCTGACGATCGGGCGCTCGCCCTTCAGCGCTTCGATGTTGGCGGGGCTGAGCCGGCGCTTGGCGGTCTGGACGCTCATGTCAGGCAACCTTTGCAAATAACGCGGATTTCGGGGCGATCACGCGGTTGTCGAGCAGCTTCGTCGTGCCGAAGCGGACGAAGAGCAAAAGCAGCACCGGCCGGTCGCCGATCGTCTCGATGGTTTCGAGCGTTTCGGGATCGCGCACGGCCACGACCTCGGGCCTGGCCAGCGGTTCGCTCGACAGAAATTCGGTGACGGCATTTTCGAGCGCCGCCACGTCGCTGACGCCCGACGCCACCAGGCGCTGCGCCTCTTCCAGCGCCTTCGGCACGATTGCCGCAGCCCGGCGCTCCTCGGCCGTCAGATAGACATTGCGCGACGAACAGGCGAGCCCGTCGGCCTCGCGCACTGTCGGCACGCCGATGACCGTCACCGGCTGGGCGAGATCAGCGACCATGCGGCGGATGATCTGCAGCTGCTGGAAATCCTTCTCGCCGAAATAGGCGCGATCCGGCTGGACGATGTTGAAGAGCTTGGTGACGACGGTGGCAACGCCGGCGAAATGTCCGGGACGAACCGAGCCTTCGAGTTCGCTGCCAAGCGTCGGCACATCGACGACGGTCTCCATCGGCCGCGGATACATGTCGGCAACACCGGGCGCAAAGAGATAGTCGACCTTGCCTTCGTCCAGCATCGCCTGATCGCGGGCGAGATCGCGCGGGTACTTGGAAAGGTCCTCATTCGCACCGAACTGCAGCGGATTGACGAAGATGCTGGCGACGACGATGTCGTTTTCCTCACGCGCGCGGCGCATCAGCTCCATATGGCCGACATGCAGGTAGCCCATGGTCGGCACGAAACCGACCGATTTGCCTGCCCGGCGATGTTCGGCAAGTGCTGCACGCAGCTCGGCAATCGTGGTGAAAGTCTTCATGTCCGGACCCTCCAATCCGCGCCGGCGCCCTGCCCTTAAGGGTGCTGGCGCGCTGCCTTCGGGACTGGCGACGACCCTGCTCCGCGAAAAGGCATTTGCACAAAATTCGGCTGCAATCCTCTATCTTGTGCAGCGCAAAAAAACAATCGGATTGATGACAGGTTGATGACGCTCAGCCGTGCTTGACTTCCATCGGCAGCCTGTCACGGTTGGCCATCGACGCCACTGCAACCCACGCTGGAGAGCGAGATGAAACCCGGCCTGCGCCTTCTCGGCATTCTTGTCCCGCTGCTTGCCTTCGCCGGTGCGGCGGAAGCGAAGATCCCCCTCGTCAACGCCACCTGCCCCGGCAAGATCGAGTTCCACGCCGATGAAGGCGGCCCGATCTACATCAACGGCAAGGAAACCAAGCTCAAGGTGTTCAACGAGAACTATTACGAGGCGCACGGTGCCGGCGTCACCATCTCCTTGAGCATCAATCCCGACGGCTCACCCAGCGTCTCCTACACCGGTAAGGGCGGCGCCAATGGCGTGTGCACGCTGAAATAGTCGGCTGCACTCGAAGCATTTCGGAGCTATCCAAAGTCCTCACGGGGGGCGCGAAAGGCGCCTCATTCTCCCTCATCCTCGCCCTCGTGGCGGGGATCCAGCGACCCGACGTCTGTCGGGTCAAAGGACTTCTCAGCCCAAGGACTTGGGCTGATCCCGCAGTTCCACGGAACTGCTAGAGGATTCCTGTGACGAGCACAGGAATGAGGGAGGGTGGTGTCAAAGCCGAGTTCTCCCCGCGACTTACGCCGAGAACGCGATGCCCGTTTCAGCAAGCGACGGCCATCACCTACGCGGCACGCCGCCTATCTCCCAACGCGCTGCTGCAGATGCTGCGGATAGCGCGCGCCCTGCACTTCGACGGCGGAGAGCGCCGCCTGGATGTCGCCAAGCTCCTCGGACGTCAGGATGACATCGGCAGCACCGAGGTTTTCTTCGAGCCGATGCAGCTTCGTCGTGCCGGGGATAGGCACGATCCATGGCTTCTGCGCCAGCAGCCAGGAAAGCGCGACCTGCGCTTTCGTTACACCCTTGGCCTCGGCAATCACGCCCAGGAGATCGACCAGCGCCTGATTGGCTCTGCGCGCCTCCGGCGAAAATCGCGGCACGATCGTGCGAAAATCGCTTTGGTCAAAGGTCGTATCCTCATTGATCGCGCCCGTGAGAAAACCCTTGCCGAGCGGGCTGAAGGGCACAAAACCAATGCCGAGTTCTTCCAGCAGCGGCAGGATTTCGGTTTCTGGCTCCCGCCACCAGAGTGAGTATTCGCTCTGAAGTGCGCTCACCGGCTGGACTGCATGGGCCCGGCGGATCGAGTCGGCGCCCGCCTCCGACAGACCGAAATGCCCGACCTTGCCTTCCGCAATCAGCTCTTTCACTGCGCCGGCCACATCCTCGATCGGCACGTTGGGATCGACACGGTGCTGGTAGAAGAGATCGATGCGGTCGGTCCGCAACCGCGTCAGTGCGGTTTCGGCAACCTCGCGAATGCGTTCGGGGCGGCTGTCCAGGCCCTGGCTGACGTCGCCATTGACGAAGCCGAACTTGGTGGCGATCACCACCTGGTCACGGATCGGCGCCAGCGCCTCGCCGACCAGATCCTCGTTGCCGGTATAGGCCTCGGCACTGTCGAAGAAGGTGACGCCAAGCTCATGCGCCGCACGGATCAGCCGGATCGCCTCACTGCGCTCCGTTGCCGGGCCGTAGCCGTAGCTGAGGCCCATGCAGCCAAAGCCGATGGCCGAGACTTCGAGGTTGCTCTTTCCAAGCTTGCGTTTCTGCATTGTCTTGCTCCTTGATCAGGCCGCGAGGTCTGGGGAAACCGGGTGGCAATTCTGGCAGGCGACGGAACGTCCGATCGCCGGACGCTCCACGCGCTTCGCATTGTGCGGCCGTACGATCAGCGCGACGACGGCAAGCGCCAGCGCCAGTAGGACCGTGCAGCCGATGAGAACATTATCGACCCGATGGGCGAGCAGAGCGCTGCCACCAAGCCCATCGGCACCGAAGGCGGCGACGGCGACCAGCACGCTGAGACCGAGCGAGTTGCCGAGCTGGTGGGCGACATTAACGACGCCGCCGGCAGCCCCGGCGTCACCGGGCGCCACACCGGCAATGCCGGCGACCGTCAGCGGGCTCAGGGTGAAGCCCTGGCCAAACCCGATCAGCATCAAGGGCGGCGCCATGCCGAAGAGATAGGACGTATCCGCCGAAACCTGACTGATAGCGATCATGCCGACCAGAGCCGAGATCAGGCCAAAGGCAAGCAGACGTCGATTGCCGAACCGAGGGGTCAGCCGTGGCACCGAAATCGCCGCGACAAAGTTGACGAGCGTGGCGGGTATGAAGGCAAGGCCGGAGGCGAGCGGATCGAAGTGCAGGACTCCTTGCAGATACTGGGTGAAGAAGAAAAAGAAACCGATCATCGCCGCCAGAAACAGGACGCGCGCCAGATAGGCGCCGACGCGCTCGCGGCTGGCAAAGAGCCTGAGCGGCATGATCGGCTGCCTGGCGTGCCGTTCGTTGGCGACGAACACGGCAATGAGCAGAAGGCCCAAGGCGAGGGTTGCGAGCGTCAGCGGATCGCGCGCCCCCTCTTCCGCCGAGCGGACGATGCCATAGACCAGCGCCGTCATGCCGAGCGTCGAACTCACCGCGCCCGCAAGGTCGAATTCGCCGGTGCGCCGTTCCGTCGCGCCGACGTACTTGCGCGCTGCGAGCATCAGGGCGATGCCGATCTGCAGGTTGATGAAGAAGCCGACCCGCCAGCTGAGCCAGCCGGCAAGCAGACCGCCGAGCACCATGCCGAAACTGGCGCCATGCCGGCGACCGAGCTGTAATAGGCGACCGCCCGCGTGCGTTCCGGTCCTTCGGAAAAATGGGTCTGGATCAGCGCCAGCGTGGCGGGCGCCAGGATCGCCGAGCCGAAGCCCTGCACGGCGCGTGCGCCAAGCAGCCATTCCGGCGACGGTGCCAGCCCGATCACCACGGAGGCTGCCGTGAAGATGACAAGCCCGGCAATGAACATGTGGCGACGGCCGAGAATGTCACCCGCCCGCGCCCCCAGCAGCAGGAAGCCGCCAAAGGCCAGCGTATAGGCGCTGTGCACCCAGGAAAGCCCGGCGTCACTGAACTGCAGCTCGTCGCGGATCTTCGGCAGGCCGGTGATCACGATCGAAATATCGAGCACGATCATCAGGTAGCTGACGATGATGATCGCCAGCACGGCCGTCTTGCGGGTGGGATCGTTCTTCACAGAGGTGACGTCCATCGTCGTGCCTACTCCGCCTGCGCAGCGCCGTATTGCGCGTCCGTCACCTTTTCCATCCAGTCGACGGCCTTGCCGTCGAGCGTCTCCTGGATGGCGATATGGGTCATGGCTGTCGTCGGCGCTGCCCCATGCCAGTGCTTCTCGCCCGGCTCGAACCGCACGACATCGCCCGGCCGGATCTCCTCGATCGGTCCGCCCTCCCGCTGCACCCGGCCACAGCCGGAAACGACGATCAGCACCTGGCCGAGCGGATGCGTATGCCAGGCGGTGCGCGCGCCGGGCTCGAAGGTGACGGCATTGCCGGCCGCGCGCGCCGGCTCCCGCACGGCAAACAGCGGGTCGATGCGTACGGTTCCGCTGAACCAGTCCTCTGGCCCCCTGGCCGAAGGTTGCGAGCCGCTTCTGCTGATATCCATCGTTTGTCTCCTTGGCGAACCGGGACCGTCCGCCGCCTGTTCTGTTGCTGCGCACAATCTAGCCATGGCTGCCGCCAGCGATTAGATGGTATAAACGGCATGAACCTATGAGAAGGATTCATGAATGCTGCGCGAGAACATCAACGACCTGCTCGCCTTCGCGGCCGTTGCGCGCGAGCGCAGCTTCACGCGGGCCGCGGCCCAGCTCGGCGTTTCACAATCGGCGCTCAGCCACACCATGCGGGCGCTCGAAGCACGTCTCGGCGTCCGCCTGCTCACGCGCACCACCCGCAGCGTCTCCCCCACCGAGGCCGGCGAGCGGCTGCTTGCCACCCTCGTCCCCCACTTCGAGCAGTTGGAAACCGAACTCTCGGCTCTGAGCGACGTTAGGGACAAGCCCGCAGGCACCGTGCGCATCACCACTGCCGAGCACGCGGCCGAGACCGTTCTCTGGCCGAAGCTCGAAAAACTCTTGCCCGATTATCCCGATATCAAGGTCGAGATCATCATCGACTATGGCCTCACCGATATCGTCGCCGAGCGTTACGACGCCGGCGTCCGGCTCGGCGAACAGGTCGCCAAGGACATGATCGCCGTGCGCATCGGGCCGGACATGCGCATGGCCGTCGTCGGCGCGCCCGGCTATTTCGAGAAACACCCGAAGCCTGTCGTCCCGCAGGACCTGACCCAGCACCGCTGCATCAACCTGAGGCTTCCGACCTATGGCGGCATCTATGCATGGGAGTTCGAAAAGGACGGCCGCGAACTGAAGGTCCGCGTCGACGGGCAACTGGTCTTCAGCCGCCTCGCCCACCGGCTCACCGCCTGCCTCGCCGGCTTCGGCCTCGCCTTCGTACCAGAGGAATCGGCCCTCACCCACATCGCCGAAGGGCGGCTGATCCGCGTGCTCGAAGACTGGTGCGACCCGTTCCCCGGCTACCACCTCTATTACCCCAGCCGCCGCCAGTCCTCGCCGGCCTTTGCGGTGCTGGTAGAGGCACTGCGCTATCGGGGGTAACGGAATACGGACCGGCCGGCCGCGCCCCCTTGCTAGGACTCTTGAATGCCCAGGGTTGCGCCCCACATCAGCCCGGCTCTAAAAAATCTTTGAGCCGGTGTCGGGATCGTCGGCCGGCATTCGTCCTTAGGGCAATTCCAGGAAAAGTGCGAAGCGGTTTTCCGTCCGGAATTGCGCAATTTCAAAGAGTTGGATCATTTCACGGATGGTGTGAAATGATCTGAGGCGTAAACACAAAATCCATTCCCAAGGAGCAATTCATGCGCATGATATTCGTAAACCTGCCGGTCAAGGATCTGAAGGCTTCGCGCGCGTTCTTCGCCGCGCTCGGCTTCACCTTCAACGAGCAGTTCTCCGATGACACCGCCGCCTGCACGGTGATCTCGGACAATATCTTCGTCATGCTTTTGACCGAGCCGAAGTTCCGCGACTTCATCACCGGCGAGATCAGCGATGCCCGCAAGGGAACCGAAGTCATCACCGCGCTTTCGGCCGGGAGCCGCGCCGAAGTCGACGACATGCTCGCCAAGGCGCTTGCCGCCGGCGCCAAGCCCTGGAAGCCGGCGATCGACTACGGCTTCATGTACGGCATCTCCTTCCAGGACCTCGACGGTCACGTCTGGGAATTCATGTGGATGGACCAGGAGGCGGCGCAGCAGCAGGGCTGATTGCCGAACTGATCAAGACGTCAGAAACCGCCCAGGCCTCCCGGGCGGTTTTTTGTTTGTGATGAGGTATCGACGCTTCGGCATCCGCTTGGACATGACAGAGTCTTCTCGCCCGGCCGATCCGCGGCTCACCCCCCGATCAGCGCCAGCCACTCGTCCTCGTCCATGGTCTCGACGCCGAGTTCGCGGGCCTTGTCTAGCTTGGAGCCGGCACCCGGTCCGGCGACGACGATGTCGGTCTTCTTCGATACCGATCCGGCGACCTTGGCCCCCAGGCTCTCGGCCTTGGCCTTGGCCTCGTCACGGGTCATCTTTTCGAGCGAGCCGGTGAAGACGACCGTCTTGCCGGCGACCGGGCTGTCGGTTGCAACCGGTGCTTCCGCCGCCTCCGGCGTCACCTCGGAAAGCAGCCGGGTGACCACCTCGAGATTGCGCGGCTCCTTGTAGAACTCGACGATGGCGCGGGCGACGACCTCGCCGATGCCGTCGATGCTGTTGAGTTCGTTCCAGGCGTCGCCGGAGAGGGTGGCCGCCTCGCTCATCGCCGTGCCAAAGTGCTCGTAGTTGCCATAGGAGCGCGCAAGCAGCTTCGCCGTCGTTTCGCCCACATGGCGGATGCCGAGTGCATAGATGAAGCGGTGAAGCGCGATCGAGCGGCGCGTGTTGATCGCCTCATAGAGCTTGCGCACGCTGACCCGGCCGAAGCCGTCGATGTTTTCGAGTTTGGTGAGCGACGCCTCCTGGCGCTTCTCCAGCGTGAAGATATCGGGCGCCGTGCGGATATTGAGCGTCGGGTCTTCGCTTTCGAAGAAGAACTCGATCTGCTTCGAGCCGAGGCCCTCGATGTCATAGGCGTTGCGCGAGACGAAATGCTTGAGGTGCTCGACGGCCTGGGCGCGGCAGACGAAACCGCCGGTACAGCGGCGCACCGCATCCACCTTGCCGGTCTTCTCGTTGATGTCGCGCACCGCATGGCTGCCGCAGACCGGGCACGTCGTCGGGAAACGATAAGGTTCGCTCCCCTCCTTGCGTTCGTCCATGACGACATCGACGATCTGCGGGATGACGTCGCCGGCGCGCTGCACGATCACCATGTCGCCGATGCGGATGTCACGGCCCTCGCGGATCGGCTCGCCCGAATTGCCGAGCCCCTTGATGTAATCCTCGTTGTGCAGCGTCGCGTTGGTGACGACGACGCCGCCGACGGTGATCGGCTCCAGTCGTGCCACCGGCGTCAGCGCGCCGGTCCGGCCCACCTGGATGTCGATCGCCGTCAGCCGGGTAAAGGCCTGCTCGGCCGGGAACTTGTGCGCTGTTGCCCAGCGCGGCGAGCGCGAGCGGAAGCCGAGACGCGCCTGCAGGTCGAGGCGATCAACCTTGTAGACGACGCCGTCGATATCGTAGTCGAGATCCGGCCGTTCGCGCTCGATGTGATGGTAGTGCTCCAAGAGCGCGTCGGCAGACGTCAGCCGCTGCATCAGCGGGTTGACCGGGAAGCCCCAGGACTTGAACACCTCGACCATGCCCATTTGCGTATCGGCCGGCATCTCCGAGATCTCGCCCCAGGCATAGGCGAAGAAGCGCAGCTTGCGGCTGGCCGTCACCTTGGCGTCGAGCTGCCGCAGAGAGCCGGAAGCGGTGTTGCGCGGGTTGACGTAGAGCGGCTTGCCGAGTGCCGCCATTTCGGCGTTGAGCGCGGCAAAGTCGGATTTCGCCATGTAGATTTCGCCGCGCACCTCGACCACATCGGGCGCGCCCGCCGGCAGCGTCTGCGGGATCATGCCGATGGTGCGGATGTTGGCGGTGACGTTTTCGCCGGTCGTGCCGTCGCCGCGCGTTGCCGCAGTCACCAGCCGGCGGTTCTCGTAGCGCAGCGACATCGACAGACCGTCGATCTTCGGCTCCGCCGTGAAGGCAATTGAGTTGTCCGGCAGCTGTCCGAGGAAGCGATAGACCGATGCGACGAAATCGCGGGCGTCTTCGTCCGAGAACGTGTTGTCGAGCGACAGCATCGGCCGCGCGTGGACGACCGGCTGGAAGGTGACGGAGGGTGCCGCCCCAACCTTCCTCGACGGGCTGTCCTCGCGGATGAGCGCCGGAAACTGCGCCTCGATCGCATCGTTGCGCCGCTTCAGCGCGTCATAGTCCGCATCCGAAATCTCCGGTGCATCCTGGCCGTGATAGAGCGCATCGTGGCGGGCAAGCTCGGCGGCGAGAAACGCCAGCTCCGCGACCGCTTCCGTTTCGTTGAGATTCTCGACGGGTTTCAATTCATTGGACATGCGCGACGACTCCGGATTCGGAGTCGTTTTGTAGAGCAACTATCGGGAAAGAAAAGAGAGAGCTTAGCCGTTACCCGCCAGCAACCGTGCCGCTGCCGCCCTCGCCTCTTCCGTGATCGAGGCGCCGGCGAGCATGCGGGCGATTTCCTCGGTGCGGGCCTTGTCGTCCATGCGGGCCACGCGGGTCGCGATCGTCTCGGCCTTCTCGGCGGACGGGCCCTTGGAGATCAGCAGATGCGTTGCGGCCCGCGCCGCCACCTGCGGCGCGTGGGTGACGGAAAGCACCTGGACGGTGCCGGAAAGCCGCTTCAGCCGCTGGCCGATGGCATCGGCCACGGCACCACCGACACCGGTGTCGATTTCGTCGAAGACGAGCGTCGGCGCCGAGCCGCGATCGGCAAGCGCCACCTTCAGCGCCAGCAGGAAGCGCGAAAGCTCGCCGCCCGAGGCGACCTTCATGATCGGCCCCGGCCGGGTGCCCGGGTTGGTCTGGACGTGGAACTCGACGAGGTCGATGCCTTCGGCCGTCGCCTGTGCCGGATCGCTTTGAACTTCCACCATGAAGCGTGCACGTTCGAGCTTCAGCGCTGGCAATTCGGCCATGACGGCGGCGGAAAGGGCCGACGCCGTGCGCTGGCGCTTTTCCGAGAGCGAGCGCGCCGACGCATCGAAGGCGGCCTTGGCAACGCCGACCTGGCTTTCGAGCTGCTTCAGTCTTTCCTCGCCGGCATCGAGATCGGCAAGATCGGAGATCATGCGCACGGCGAGCGCCGGCAGTTCGGTGACCGGAACGGAATATTTGCGGCTGGCGGCCCGTAGCGCGAACAGGCGCTCTTCCACCCGTTCCAGCTCCTTCGGGTCGAATTCGGTGTTGCGCAAGGCGCGCTCGACCGCCATCTGCGCGTCGGAAAGCTGGTTCAGCGCACCGTCGAGCAGTTCCACCGTT
This sequence comes from Ensifer sp. CCNWLY38, assembly GCF_037120565.1. Taxonomy (NCBI): domain Bacteria; kingdom Pseudomonadati; phylum Pseudomonadota; class Alphaproteobacteria; order Hyphomicrobiales; family Rhizobiaceae; genus Ensifer; species Ensifer sp. CCNWLY38. Next base: position 362,249 of record NZ_JBBBBO010000004.1, on the reverse strand, counting down.
TCTTCGAGCAGGCCCGGTGCCTCATGGCTCTTGCGCTCCAGGCGCCTTACCAGCGACGCAATCAGCGGAACCGGCGAACCATTGCCGTTCAGGAACTCCGAGGCCTCGTTGATGTCGCCGGCAATGCGCTCGGACTTCATCATTCGCGCCCGCTTCTCGGCAAGCTCGTCCTCTTCGCCGTCGCGCGGGCTGAGCTTTTCCAGTTCCTCGACCGAAGAACGCAGGAAATCCGCCTCGCGCGCGGCAGCTTCGACGCGTTCGCGATGCTTCTTCAGACCGCGCTCGGCGTCCTTCCAGGCGCGATAGAGATTGCCGACATGTTGCGCCTCGTCGGAGGTGCCGCCGAAGGCGTCAAGCAAGGTGCGGTGCGCGTCGATGTCGACAAGCGCGCGATCGTCGTGCTGCCCGTGAATTTCGACGAGCGTCTGTCCGAGCTGGCGCATGAGCTGGACGCTGATCGGCTGGTCGTTGACATAGGCCTTGGTGCGGCCGTCAGCGGATTGCACGCGGCGGAAAATCAGGTCGCCATCATCGTCGATGCCGTTTTCGTGCAGCATCAGCCGCGCCGAATGCCCGGCGGGCACGTCGAAGACCGCCGTCACCTGCCCCTTGTCCGAGCCATGGCGCACCAGCGAGCCGTCGCCACGGCCGCCAAGGGCCAGCGACAGGCTGTCGAGCAGGATGGATTTGCCGGCGCCGGTTTCACCGGTCAGCACCGAGAGCCCGGCGTCGAAAGCCAGATCAAGCCGTTCAATCAGGACGATATCGCGGATCGAAAGCTGGGCGAGCATCCGGGTTCGTATCTTCCTTGACGGGCGCCGATAAGGATCAGGCGCCGATGAGGTTCTTGGCAGCGCGCGATATCCAGGAGTTGCCGCTTTCACGCGGCTCCAGGCCGCCAGACTGCAGCAACTTGAAGGAATCGGCGTACCATTGGCTGTCCGGATAGTTGTGGCCGAGAACGGCAGCAGCGGTCTGCGCCTCCGTGGTCACGCCCATCGCGTAATAGGCCTCGGTGAGGCGCGCCAGTGCTTCCTCCACCTGGTTGGTGTTCGGATACTGCTCGATGACGACGCGGAAGCGCGATACGGCCGCGAGATATTCCTTGCGCTCGAGATAGTAGCGGCCGACCTGCATTTCCTTGCCGGCGAGCTGGTCGCGGGCAAAGCGGATCTTCGACTTGGCGTCGTCGACATATTCGGAGTCCGGATAGCGATCGACGACGGCCTGCATGGCCTCGATCGCCCTCATCGCCGGCTTCTGGTCCTGCGTCACCGCGGGGATCTGCTTGGTATAAGCCAGTCCCTGGATGTACTGCGCATAGGCCGCGTCTTCCGACTGCGGATAGAGATTGAGGTAACGACCGGTGGCGTTGATCGCCTCCTGGTACTGCCCGTTTCGGTAGGAAACGAAGGCGTTCATGACCAGCGCCTTGCGGGCGTATTCCGAGAACGGATGCTGGCGGTCGAGCGCTTCGAACTTGCGCGACGCTTCCGTCGTCTTGCCGGCGTTGAGGTTGGCAAGGCCCTGATTGTAGAGCACTTCCGGCGGATCCGTCTCCGCCGTCAACTTGGTGATGTCGATATCGGGATCGTTCTGGCAGGCGGTAATCAGGGCGCTGCCGGCAATGGCCGCGACGATCACGGCGGCGACGCGCGCTGACTTTCTCAGATCAACAGAAACTGCAAGAACCATCGGATATTCCCGTTCCACGCTGCGGGCTTGGACCCCGCCAGACATGCGCTTTTAGAGCAAGTTACCTTGAGACCGCAACGTCATGATCGGTGATTCATGCAAATTTGTGGCGGCCCTATCATGAAAATGCCGGCCTTTCGGCCGGCGACTGGAGGAGATGATGACTTTTTTTGTTTATGCGGACCAGGGCGCAAAGCCCGGAACTGCGACTGCAACCATGTCGCGGGCGCGGGTGCGCTGACGCGGGGTCGCCGTTTCGACGACTTCATAGGCCGTCGGATCGCTGAGAAGTGCCTTCAGTGCGTTGGCGTTCATCTTGTGGCCGCCGCGGTAGGAGCGGTAGCAGCCGATGAACGGCGCGCCGGCAAGCGAGAGATCGCCGACCGCATCGAGCGTCTTGTGACGAACGAACTCGTCCGTGTAGCGCAGGCCCTCGACATTGATGACAGTGTTGTCGTCGGAGATGACGACCGAGTTTTCGAGCGAGGAGCCGAGCGCAAAGCCGGCAGCCCAGAGCCGCTCGACGTCACGCATGAAGCCGAAGGTGCGGGCCCGCGACAGTTCGCGCTTGAAGACGGACGGCGTCATGTCGCCCTTCCACGCCTGGCGACCGATCAGCGGGCAATCAAAGTCGATCTCGACCTCGAAGCGCATGCCGTCATAGGGCGTGAACTCCGACCAGGACGCGCCCGATTCGATGCGCACCGGCTTGACGACGCGGATGTAGCGACGCTTGACCGCAAGGGCGCGAACGCCCGCCTGTTCGATCGCGTCGATGAAGGGTTCGGAGCTGCCGTCCATGATCGGCATTTCGGCGCCGTGAACTTCGACCGTCAGGTTGTCGAGGCCGAGCGCGTAAATCGCCGCCATCACATGTTCGATCGTGGCGATCGATGTCGCCGGCGACATGCCGAGAACGGTGCAGAGATCGGTGTTGCCGACCTGCGAGGAAACCGCCTTGTATTCGCTGATCCGGCCATTGGCGAGAACGCGCTGGAACACAATGCCCGCATCGGCTTCCGCCGGATGGAAGGTGATCGACACTTCCGCACCCGAGTGAACGCCAATTCCCTTCAGCGTTACCGGGCTTGCAATCGTCGTCTGAAACCCGAGCAATTCGATTCCCATTCTCGTCACTTTCAATACCTGTGGCCGATGGCCAAAACCTGCTGGCGGACGCAGCGAACTTCAGGGCACAAACAAGGCGCCCGAGAGTCTCGGAGCAAAATCCGATCCTCTGCGTTTCGAACAGACAGCGCTTGATCGAATCGCATGCGTCCCCAATTCCGAGTCTGAAAATAGGAGTTTGGAGGCACCATTCCAAATCACTGTTCGTTTCGCTTTGTTACGTATTTGCGACGGTCCGTAACATCGGATCAAACATCTGAAATGATGAAGAAAATGCAAAAATGCCCGGGCAGTTGCCCGGGCATTCGGCAAGGTGAAGGAACGGGCCTTCCAATCAGTTCGACTGACGGCGCAGGAACGCCGGGATTTCGAGCTGATCATCTTCTTGCGGGCGCGCCTGCTGCGAAACGCGACCGTGATCGTCAAGCTGGCCGCGACGCGGCGCATAGAGGCTCGCTTCCGGCGAGAGCGGCCGGCGCTGCTGGGAAGCAGCGGTCGGTGCGGAAGCCGTCATGTCGGCGGCCGCCGGGGTCTGTTCGCGCTCACGCAGGCCAAGCGAGCTGGTGATGCGGTTGAGAAGACCCATCGGGCCACGCTCTTCCGCGATCGGGGCTGCCGGCTGGGCGCGACGGTCCATCTCGGCCTTCACGACTGGCGGAAAGTCTTCGACCTTCGGCATGCGAACCTGTTCCGGCTGCTGGCGCATGACCGGAGCAACGGGCTCCTGGCGCATCACCGGCTGCGGCTGAGGCTGGGCCTGAACCGGCTGCATCTGCGGCTGCGGCTGGCGCATCACCGGAGCGGCCTCTACCGGTGCTGCACCGGCGAAAAGCTTGCTCTGGGGACGGAAGTTCTCTTCATGCGCTTGCTGAGCCGGAGCCTGGACCTGTGCCTGGGCGGCGCGGGTCGCGATATCGAGCTCGCGCTCCATTTCGGCTTCACGGATCGCAGCCGCGATGTGATCGACAGACGGCTGCTGCTGAACCGGCTGCACCGGCTGGGCGACCGGCTGCTGCATTACCGGCTGATGAACCGGGGCCGGCTGGTGCTGGGCGACCGGCTGCTGCTGCTGAGCAGGAATGGCGGCCGACGGACGAACGACCGGCTTGGCTGCTACCGGACGAAAGTCGGCGGAACGACCCGCCACCTCCGCGGCCGTACGGTCGATGCCGGTGGCGACGACCGAGACGCGGATCAGGCCTTCGAGTTCTTCGTCGAACGTCGCGCCGAGGATGATGTTGGCATCCGGGTCGACTTCTTCGCGAATACGGGTTGCAGCTTCGTCGAGTTCGAACAGTGTCAGGTCGCGGCCACCGGTGATCGAGATCAGCAGGCCCTGGGCGCCCTTCATCGAGGTCTCGTCGAGCAGCGGGTTGGCGATCGCGGCTTCGGCAGCGGCCAGTGCGCGGCCTTCGCCCGAGGCTTCGCCGGTGCCCATCATGGCGCGGCCCATTTCACGCATCACCGAGCGGACGTCGGCGAAGTCGAGGTTGATGAGGCCTTCCTTGACCATGAGGTCGGTGATGCAGGCAACACCCGAATAGAGAACCTGGTCGGCCATCGCGAAGGCGTCCGCAAAGGTCGTGCGGTCGTTGGCGATGCGGAAGAGGTTCTGGTTCGGGATGACGATCAGGGTGTCGACCGACTTCTGCAGTTCGGCAATGCCCTGGTCGGCGAGGCGCATGCGGCGCGCGCCTTCGAAATGGAACGGCTTGGTGACGACGCCGACCGTCAGGATGCCCTTGTTGCGGGCGGCCTGGGCAACGATCGGGGCTGCACCCGTGCCGGTGCCGCCGCCCATGCCGGCGGTGACGAAGCACATATGGGTGCCGTTCAGGTGATCGATGATCTCATCGATGCATTCTTCGGCGGCCGCGCGGCCGACTTCCGGCTGCGAACCGGCGCCGAGACCTTCGGTGACGGCGACGCCCATCTGGATGATGCGCTCGGCCTTGGTCATGGTCAGTGCCTGGGCATCGGTGTTGGCGACGACGAAGTCGACGCCCTGGAGGCCTGCAGTGATCATGTTGTTGACGGCGTTGCCACCGCCACCACCCACGCCAAAGACGGTGATGCGCGGCTTCAGCTCCGTGATATCCGGCTTCTGCAAGTTGATAGTCATTGTACCCGTTCCTTCTGTTTTCTGGCCGCCTTGCCGAGCCGGCCAAATCTTTCAAAGTTTGTCTTCACCCGGCCCCGTCCCTGTCGGAGCCAGACGTACTCAAAAGCTCTCTTTCAGCCACTGGCCCATGCGGGCGATGCGGCCGTTGCCGGCGCCGAGCGCCGAGAACATGCCGCCGTGGGAGGCATGGGTCTCGAGGTCGGCGACCTGCGGATAGATCATCAGGCCGACCGCCGTGGAGAAGGCGGGACCCTTGGCAGCCGCCGGCAGCCCGGAAACTCCGAGCGGACGGCCGATGCGAACGTTGCGGGCGAGGATGCGGCGCGCCGCTTCCGGCAGGCCGGTCAGCTGGCTGGCGCCACCCGTCAGAACGATGCGCTTGCCGACGATCGGGCTGAAGCCCGAGCGCTGGATGCGATCGCGGATGAGTTCGAGCGTCTCTTCGATGCGGGCGCGCACGATGCGCGAGACGAGCGCGCGCGGCACATGCGTCGGCTGGTCGCGGTCGTCCTCGCCGATCGGCGGAACCGAGACGATGTCGCGCTCGTCGGCGCTGTTCGGCAGCGCCGAGCCGTGCACGACCTTCAGCCGCTCGGCGTCTTCGATGCGGGTCGAAAGACCGCGCGCCAGGTCCGTCGTCACGTGATGGCCGCCAAGGCTGACAGCATCAGCGTGAACCAGTTTGCCTTCGGCAAAGACCGAAATCGTCGTCGTGCCGCCGCCCATGTCGATCGCCGCACAGCCGAGTTCGACCTCGTCGTCGACGAGAGCAGCAAGACCGCTGGCATAGGGGGTCGCCACCATGCCCTCGACCGAGAGGTGGGCGCGGTTGACGCAGAGTTCCAGGTTCTTGAGCGCTGCCCGCTCGGCCGTCAGCACATGCATGTCGACGCCGAGAACGTCGCCGAACATGGCGAGCGGATCACGGATGCCGCGCTCGCCATCGAGCGAAAAGCCCGTCGGCAGCGAATGCAGGATGGCGCGGTCGGAGCGCAGCGACTGCTGGCCGGCGGCGGACAGAACCTTGCGCAGATCGTTGGCGTCGACTTCCTGGCCGCCGAGATCGATCGTCGCGGTATAGACGTCGCTCTGCAGCCGGCCGGCCGAAACATTGACGATCATGCTGTCGATGGTAAGCCCGGCCATACGCTCGGCCGCGTCGACCGCAAGCCGCACGACGCTTTCGACCGCATCGAGATCGGCGACGACGCCGTTCTTGACGCCCCGCGACTTCTGATGGCCGATGCCGATGATTTCGACGTTGTGGGTGCGGTTCGGCAGGATCTGGCTCTCGGCGCGCGGCGTCAGCCGGCCGATCATGCAGACCACCTTGGTCGAACCGATATCCAGCACCGAGACGACGTGAGACCGCTTCGACGAAAGCGGCTTCAGGCGCGGCAGGCCAAAGCTGGAGGAACCGAACAAATTCATATCCGCCCCTCTTTCTTCTTTTCGGTCTCCTGCGCCTTCAGCATTTTGTCCCTCGCCTTCAAGGCAACTTCGCGCCGGGTGACTGCACCCGGTGTCAACTGAACTGTGGTTCGATCCTGCAGCCTCAGATCCACGGCCGCGATGTCGCGCTCCAGGAGCTGGTGCTGGCTTTCCATGTCGGAGAGCACTTGCATCGCCTGGGCGACGTCGTGCTCCGGCAACTTGACGATGATGCCGTTGTCGAGGCGCAGGTCCCAGCGGCGACCGGCGACACGGACGAAGGCCCTCACCCGCGAGCGGATCTCCGGCCAGCGGGAAAACTCGTCGTAGAAATCGGCGGCCGCCGTTTCGGCGTCGCGGCCAACGAACAGCGGCAGGGCCGCGAACTTGTTGTCGCGCAAGGGCGCGATCACGCTGCCGCTTCTTTCGATCAGCGAAAGATCGGAACCGTGCTGCCAGATGCCGAAGGCCTTGCGCTCGGTAAGGTTGACCTCGATCGTGCCGGGATAGACCTTGCGCACCGTCACGCCCTGAACCCAGGGCATTTCCGCGATCAGCTTGCGGGCCTCGGCGATATCGAGCGCCACCAGCGACGTCGTGCCGTCGAGGCCGAGCTGCTGGAGGATGTCGATCTCCGAGGTCTGGTCGTTGCCGGAAACCTTGACGTCTTCGATGGCGAAGCCCGCAGCCGTGGTCGAGGCTTGGGCGAAATTCTGCGTATGGCCGCCAAGCGACATGCCGTAGAAACCGGTCGCGGCGAAAAACGCGAGCGCCGAGACCGTACCCGTATGCGCGGGGAAGCGAATGCGGCCGGTCCCGAGGCTGACGAGGAAACGAACGGCACGGCGGAGCGGACGCGGCAGCACACGGCCGCCGTCCACGTCGACGGCTGCAGCGCCATCGAGGTGACGAACCCTCTTGCCCCTTCTGCCCCTCAACGCAAACACGACGCTTCCTCCACCATCCAACTCAAAAACTCACCGAAACTATAGCCGGCATGCGCGGCCATCTCGGGCACCAGGGAGGTTGGCGTCATGCCGGGCTGGGTGTTGATTTCCAGCCAGATCAGCTCGCCCTCACCGGAGGAACTGTCATCGAAACGAAAGTCGGATCGGCTGACGCCCCGGCAACCGATTGCCTGATGCGCCTTCAGAGCGAGTGTTTGTATTTTTTGGTAAATATTTGGTGAAATCTGTGCCGGAATGACGTGGCGAGAACCACCTTTTACGTACTTGGAGTCATAATCGTAGAAGGCATGGCCCTGCGGGATGATTTCGGTCACGCCAAGGGCCTTGTCGCCCATCACGCCGCAGGTCAGTTCGCGACCGGCGACATAGCGCTCGACCATGATTCGGTCGCCATAGCGCCATTCGCTCGACGTCACCACCTGCGGCGGATGCGACTGATCTTCCTTGACGATGACAACGCCGAAGCTCGAGCCCTCACGGACCGGCTTGACGACATAGGGCGGCTTCATCGGGTGCTTTGGGCCGAAGGCATGGCGATCCATCACCTGCGCGTCCGCGACCGGAATGCCGGAGGCGGCCGCAACGTGCTTGGCCTGCGCCTTGTCCATGGCAAGCGCTGAGGCGAGCACGCCGGAATGGGTGTAGGGAATTTCCAGATATTCGAGGATGCCCTGGATCGTGCCGTCCTCGCCGAACGGACCATGAAGAGCATTGAAGGCGACGTCCGGCCGGAGTGCCGCCAGCACCTCGGCAACGTTGCGACCGACGTCGATTCGGGTGACGCGATAGCCGGCGGCCTCAAGGGCATCCGCGCAGGCAGCCCCGGACGACAGGCTAACCGGTCGCTCCGAAGAAAATCCGCCCATCAGGACAGCCACATGCTTGCCGCTCATTCAAACCCCCAAACAATACGCCACTATCGCAAGGTTTCCTTGCGTCTGGCTGATTCCGGTCCCCGCGAGTCACCGGTGCCATTGGGTCACTAGAACGGCATTATGGTTAACGAACCGTTTACTTTCGTTAACCTTAGTCGGGAAACGAAACACGCGCCGTGCGTGCGCGCGCATAGGCGACAGGGCATTTTAGCGGGAGATCAAAGGGTTGCGGAGCAATCCTGAATCTATTGCGTAACACGCGAAAAAAACGAAAAACCCGCCGCAAACGAGGCGGCGGGCTCCAATCTGACGATATGAGGGATTAGTCGTCGTCGCCGACGATCTTCCAGACGATGCCGGCGATTGCCGCACCGATGATCGGGGCCACCCAGAAAAGCCACAGCTGCGCCAGCGCCCAATCGCCGACGAAGAGCGCCTGCCCCGTCGAGCGGGCCGGGTTGACGGAGGTGTTCGTCACCGGAATCGAGACCAGGTGAATAAGGGTGAGCGCCAGGCCGATGGCGATCGGCGCGAAGCCGGCCGGCACGCGGCCATGCGTTGAACCGAGAATGATGAACAGGAAGAAGAAGGTCAGCATCACCTCGGCAACGAGCGCAGCGGTCAGCGAATAGCCGCCCGGCGAATGTTCTCCATAGCCGTTGGCGGCAAAGCCACCGAGCTGGAAACCGGCCTTGCCGCTGGCGATCAGATAGAGCACGCCCGCAGCGGCAATCGCGCCCAGCACCTGCGAGATGACGTAGCCGACGAGCTTGTGAGACGGAAACTTGCCGGCAACCATCAGCCCGACCGAAACGGCCGGATTGAAGTGTCCACCGGAGATGCCGCCGACCGCATAGGCCATGGTGAGTACGGTGAGGCCAAAAGCAAAGGAAACACCGAGCAGGCCGATGCCGACCTCAGGAAAGGCAGCCGCCAGCACCGCGCTGCCGCACCCGCCGAAAACGAGCCAGAATGTACCCAGAAATTCCGCAGAAAGCCTTTTGAACATGCATTCGCTCCTGAAAAACGAAGCCGATCGCTTCGGTTGCCGAGAGTTTGCCACAATTTGATTCTGGTCAAGACGGGTTGTCCGACGACGTCAACGCGCGCAAAAGGCGAAATCGACCGAACGCAACGCAATAGATTGCCCAAGGAAGAGGCAGGCTTAACCGTTGCCGCAGAGAGCCATGCACCAGCGGAATAATGCTGCGCATGACGCCACTATCGTTCGCATTTCTTACGGTTTCCGGCTTTCGCCATGCCGAAACTTGCGTTAATAGGCCTCATCCGCCTCCCAAGACGGTATGAAATCCACATCAGGAACTATGAAAATGACAGACGCGACAACCTCCCTGTCGCCGAAGGACAATGCATCGAAGCACGCGGCAGTGAACTCCCCTGCCCGGGTGCTGTTCGCAAGCCTCGTCGGCACGACCATCGAATTCTTCGACTTCTACGTTTACGCCACCGCCGCAGTGCTGGTTTTCCCGCATCTCTTCTTCCCCTCGGCCGATCCGACCTCGGCGATGCTGCAATCCTTCGCGACCTTCTCGATCGCCTTCTTCGCCCGTCCCTTCGGCGCCGTGATCTTCGGCCATTTCGGCGACAAGGTTGGCCGCAAGGCGACGCTCGTGGCGGCACTGATGACCATGGGGATTTCCACTGTCGTGATCGGCCTTTTGCCGACCCACGCGACGATCGGCGTCGCAGCGCCCCTGCTCCTGGCCCTTTGCCGTTTCGGCCAGGGCCTCGGCCTTGGCGGCGAATGGGGCGGCGCGGTGCTGCTCGCCACTGAAAACGCGCCCGAGGGCAAGCGCAGCTGGTACGCCATGTTCCCGCAGCTCGGCGCCCCGATCGGCTTCATCCTGTCGGCCGGCACCTTCCTGATCCTCGGCGAAGTCATGAGTGACGAAGCCTTCCTCGCCTGGGGCTGGCGCGTGCCCTTCATCGCCAGCATCCTTTTGGTCGCCGTCGGCCTCTATGTCCGCCTGAAGATCACCGAAACGCCGGAGTTCCAGAAGGCAGTCGACAAGCACGAGCGTGTGCAGGTGCCGATCGCCGAGATCTTCCGCTTCCACAAGCGCAGCCTGGTGCTCGGCACTTTCGTTGCCCTCGCGACCTTCGTGCTGTTCTATCTGATGACCGTGTTCTCGCTGTCCTGGGGCACGGCGAAGCTCGGCTACTCGCGTGAGCAGTTCCTGGTCGTGCAGATGACCGGCGTCGTCTTCTTCGGCCTGATGATCCCGGTTGCCGGCATCCTCTCGGACCGGTTCGGCCGCCGCCTGATCCTGATCCTCACCACGATCGGCATCGGCGTCTTCGGCCTCTTCATGGCCCCGCTGCTGGCCGGCGGCATTGGTGGCGCCTTCCTGTTCTCGATCATCGGCCTCGGCCTCATGGGCCTCACCTACGGCCCGATCGGCGCAGCGCTTGCCTCCCCCTTCCCGACCTCGGTGCGCTACACCGGCGCGTCGATGACCTTCAACCTCGCCGGCATCTTCGGCGCGTCGCTGGCGCCCTATATCGCCACCTGGCTCGCCACCAACTACAGCCTGGATTACGTCGGCTACTACCTGCTGGCCGCTGCCGCCATCACGCTGCTGTGCCTCGTACTGTCGACGGAAGACGAAGTTTCGGCCTGAGATCGGTTTGGCTGCGCAGCGCGCGGCGGAGAACAAACAAGAAGAGCCGCAGCGGCAACGCTGCGGCTCTTTGTTATTGGGGATGGGGCCGAGGAGGAATGTCCTCTCCCGTTGCCCCACCCACCTGCCGTCATCCTCGGGCTTGACCCGAGGATCCACTTCCAGGCGACCCAGGCGGAGCATGGATGCTCGGGTCAAGCCCGAGCATGACGGAGAGTGAGGAACGCGCATTCGCCTGAAAGCAAAAGGGCCGCAGCGTTACCGCCGCGGCCCTTCTAAATCATCTTGCGCAACCCAGCCTCAGGCGATGCTGCGGCCGAGGAATTCCTTGATCTCGTAGCCCGGCATGAAATTGCCGATGCGCTTGATTTCCCATTCGAGCCGCACACCCGAATGTTCGAGCACCTGCTGGCGCACGGTTTCGCCGAGATATTCGAGCTCGTAGCCGGTCGCCTGGCCGGTATTGATCATGAAATTGCAGTGCAGCGGCGACATCTGCGCGCTGCCGACCATCAGCCCCCGGCACCCGGCTTCGTCGATCAACTTCCAGGCCGAGTGACCCTCCGGGTTCTTGAAGGTCGAACCGCCGGTTTTTTCGCGGATCGGTTGGACCGTTTCGCGATGTTGACGCACTGCATCCATGTCGGTGCGGATCTTGTTCTTGTCCTCGGCGTAACCTTCGAACACCGCATGGGTGAAGATCAGGTCCTTCGGCGCCGATGAGTGGCGGTAGGCATAACCCATGTCGGCATTCGACAGCACATGCTGGTTGCCCTTGCGGTCGACGGCATGGACCTCGACGACACGCTCACGGGTCTCCGTGCCGTTGGCGCCGGCGTTCATACGCAGGGCGCCGCCGAGCGAGCCGGGGATGCCGTAAAAGAAATAGAAGCCGCCGATGCCGTGATCGAGCGCCATGGCCGCAATGTTCTTGTCCGGGCAGATGGCGCCGGCCTTGATGCGGTTTTCGCCGACGAGTTCGAGATCGCCGAAACCCTTGGCCGAAAGCCGGATGACGACGCCGGGAATGCCACCGTCGCGCACGAGCAGATTCGAGCCGACGCCGACGACCATGACCGGCACTTCGGTCGGAACCAGCTTCAGAAAGGTGACGAGATCATCCGTGTCGTGCGGCTGGAACATCAGTTCGGCAAGACCGCCGGCGCGGAACCAGGTGACGCGATCCATCGGCGCATCGGGCGTGATGCGGCCGCGCACAGCGCTGACACCGCTTCCGAGCGATTCCAGTAGTTTCTGACCGTTGACCTGTTTCATGCTCAAATTCCTGAAATATCCGCGAGTTCCTTGGGCAGGGCAGCAGCCCAGTAGGTGATGCTGCCAGCCCCCAAGAGAACCACAAAATCGCCGGGCTGCGCAATCTTGCTGACAACCGGCGCGATCGCTTCCGGACCGGAGACGTAACGAGCGTCGCGATGGCCACCGGCCTTGATACGATCCACCAGCTCCTCGGCCGTCGCGCCCGGGATCGCTTCTTCGCCCGCCGCATAGACCGGCGCGATCAGGATCGTGTCGGCGTCGTTGAAGCAGGCGGAGAATTCCTGGAACAGGCTCGAAAGGCGGCTGTAGCGATGCGGCTGGTGCACGGCGATGATTCGCCCCTGGCAGGCCTCCCGCGCGGCCCTTAAGACCGCCTTGATCTCGACCGGATGGTGGCCGTAGTCGTCATAGACGCGAACGCCGTTCCATTCGCCGGTCAGCGTGAAGCGGCGCTTGACGCCGCTGAAAGAGGCAAGGCCCTTGGCGATCGCTTCCGGGCTGATGCCGAGGCGCTGGGCAACCGCAATCGCGGCAGTCGCGTTCGATACGTTATGGCGACCGGGCATCGGCAGGCGCAGATCCTTCATCGGGATCACCTGACCGGTGCGGCGACGGCGGATCTCGATGTCGAAGATCGAGGTGCCGTTGTCCATGCGAATGTTGTGGAAGCGCACGTCGGCCTGCGGGTTCTCGCCGTAGGTGACGACCTTGCGGTCCTCGATGTTGCCGACCATGGTCTGCACTTCCGGATGGTCGAGGCAGAGCACGCCAAAGCCGTAGAAGGGCACGTTCTCGACGAACTGGCGGAAAGCCGCGCGCACCGCGTCGAAATTGCCGTAGTGGTCGAGGTGTTCGGGGTCGATGTTGGTGACGACGGCCACGTCGGCCGGCAGCTTCAGGAAGGTGCCGTCGGATTCGTCGGCCTCCACCACCATCCATTCGCCCTCGCCCATGCGGGCATTGGTGCCGTAGGCATTGATGATGCCGCCGTTGATGACGGTCGGGTCGAGGTTGCCGGCTTCGAGCAGCGCTGCAACCATCGAGGTCGTCGTCGTCTTGCCGTGGGTGCCGCCGATCGCGATCGCATTGCGGAAGCGCATGAGCTCGGCGAGCATTTCGGCGCGGCGCACGACGGGAAGGAATTTCTCGCGAGCAGCGATCAGTTCCGGGTTGTCCTTCTTGATCGCGGTCGAAACGACGATCACCTCGGCGTCGCCGAGATTTTCGGCCTTGTGGCCGACGAAGACCTCGATGCCCTTGGCGCGCAGGCGCTGCACATTGGCGCTGTCGGATTGGTCGGAGCCCTGCACCCGGTGGCCGAGATTGTGAAGAACCTCGGCGATGCCGCTCATACCGATGCCGCCGATACCGATGAAATGGACCAGCCCGATGGTTTTCGGCATTTTCATGAGCGTGTTTCCCTGAATTTCTCGACTGTCAAACCGCTGGCAATAGCCTCTACGAGGGATGCAAGCAAGCTTGCTGCGTCCGGCTTGCCGGTTTCCCGGGCGCTTGCCGCCATCTGGGCGAGCGATTGTGGGTTGCCGATCGCATCCTTGAGGATGCCGGCGAGACGGTCTGCGGTCAGCTCGCTCTGCGCGATCACCCGCGCACCGCCCTTGGCGGCGAGTGCTGCGGCATTGGCCGCCTGGTCGTGGTCGAGCGCATAGGGATAGGGCACCAGGATCGCCGGGCGACCGATGACCGCAAGCTCGGAAACCGTCGAGGCGCCGGATCGGCAGATGACGAGTTGGGCACCGGCTATGCGCTCGGCCATGTCGGTGAAGAACGGCGAGACCTCGGCCGGTACGCCAAGCTTCTCATAGGTCGCGATCACGCCGTCCCTGTCTTCCGGGCGCGCCTGCTGGGTGATCGTGAAGCGCTGGCGAACGTCGTCATCTAGGCGGCAGATCGCCTGCGGGACCGCCTTGGAAAAATATTGCGCGCCCTGGCTGCCGCCGAAGACGACAAGATGGAACGGCGCGTCGCCGCTGGCGGCGGCATAGGGCGAATTGGCGGCGGCAAGCACCGCCGGGCGCACCGGATTGCCGGTTGTCACGGTCTTGGCGGCAAAGGCGCCCGTACCCTCCGGCAGGAAGCCGCCGGCAATCGCCTTAACGCGCGAAGCCAGTGCCTTGTTGGCGCGGCCCATGACGGCATTCTGCTCGTGGATGATCGACGGCACGCCCATGCCGGTTGCGGCCAAGAGTGGCGGCACGGTCGGGTAGCCGCCGAAGCCGACGACGGCCTTGGGCTTCAGCCGCGCAATCAGCTTGCGCGCGGCACGCATGCCCGTCCACAGCGTCCAAAGCGACTTCGCAACACTGATCGGGTTCTTCGAGCCGATCGTCGCCGAGGGCACGACATGCACCTCGTCGGCCGGGAACTTGCCGGCATAACGCTCGGCCCGGCTGTCGGTGACGAGATGGACCGAATAGCCATTGGCTTTCAGTTCGTGGCCCAGCGCCTCCGCCGGAAAAAGGTGGCCGCCGGTACCGCCGGCGGCAAGCAGGATGATGCCTTTAGTCATATTTTACTCCGCCGGCACGCCAATGCCGGACCGAAACAGGCTGCGCTCCACGGCGCGCTTCTCCGGGCGGTGACGGGTCAAGGCCAGGATGAAGCCGGCAGTGACGCAGATCGCCACCATGGACGAGCCACCATAGGAGATCAGCGGCAGGGTCATGCCCTTGGCCGGAAGCAGTTCGAGGTTCACGCCGATGTTGATCATCGACTGGATGCCGATCTGGAGAACCAGGCCGGCAACGGCGAACCGGTTGAAGTCGTTGCGTTCGCGGAAGGCATGGTTGAGGCCGCGCATCACCAGGAAGGCGAAGATCAGCACGATAACCATGCAAAAGACGATGCCGAATTCCTCGGCCGCAACGGAGAAGACGAAGTCGGTATGGCTATCCGGGATGATGCGCTTGACGATGCCTTCGCCAGGACCCCGGCCGAACCAGTCGCCGCGAATGATCGCCTCGCGCGCCGTATCCATCTGGAAGGTGTCGCCCTCGCCGGTCAGGAACTTGTCGATACGGGCCGCCACGTGCGGCAGCATCGTATAAGCGACGAAGAAGCCGCCGAGCGCCGCACCGCCAAGCAGGATGATCCACAGCCAGGGCATGCCGGCCATGAAGAACATGCCGCCCCAGACCGCGGTCGTCAGGATCGTCTGGCCAAGGTCGGGCTGGGCGACGAGAAGCGCTGCGACGATGCCGAAGAGCAGGATGGCAAAGAGATTGCCGGGGATTTCGGGTTGGCGCGCATGCTCGGAGAAGAGCCAGGCGCAGACGACGACGAAGGCCGGCTTCATGAATTCCGAGGGCTGGATCGAGATGCCGGCGATCGAAAGCCAGCGCATCGAGCCCTTCACCTCCTCGCCGATGAAGAGCACCAGCACCATCATCGCGAGCGAGCCGCCGAGAAGCAGGATCGCAGCGCGCCTGACCTGGCGCGGCGAGAGGAACGAGATACCGACCATCACCACCAGTGACGGCAAGAGGAAGAGCGCGTGGCGCTTGACGAAGTGGAAGCTGTCGAGGCCGATGCGCTCGGCGACCGCGGGGCTTGCGGCGAAGGACAGCATGAAGCCGACGCCCATCAACAGGATGAAGGTCGCCAGAAAGAACCTGTCGATCGTCCAGAACCAGTCGGCCACGGGGCCACGTTCGGCTCGGCTTACCATCTTGTCAGTCCCCTTCTCCGGCGCCCTTCGCGCCCCACGTCCGAAAACTCAGCACCGCTTCCGCTTCGACCGGCGCCTCTCGCGCCGGCCTACTGCATGTTTCCTTTAATCGTAGCCGGTTAAAGGACAAAAACATGCAGCAATTCAAAGTGCTACAGCGACCTTTGCGCGTCTGATCAGACGCGCGGCGCTGTAGCGGGCTAAATCAGCATCGTCACGCCATCGATCGCGCGCACATGGCCGACAAAGGCATCGCCGCGCACCTCGAAGTTCTTATACTGGTCGAAGCTTGCGCAAGCCGGGGATAACATCACCGCCGAGGGGCCGGCTTCGTCCTTGCCTGCCTCTGCCGCCGCATGCGCCACCGCCTGCTCCAGCGTGCCCGAAATCTCGTAAGGTACCGCCTCGCCGAGCGTCGCCGCAAAGGCGGGCGCTGCCTCGCCGATCAGATAGGCCTTGACGATCTTCGGGAAGAACGGCGAAAGCGTCGTGATGCCGCCTTCCTTCGGCAGACCGCCGGCGATCCAGTAGATGCGCTCATAGCTCGAAAGCGCCGGCGCTGCCGCGTCGGCATTGGTCGCCTTGCTGTCGTTAACGAAGACGACCGCGCCCTTGCGTCCAACCGGCTGCATGCGGTGCTTGAGGCCCGGGAAGCTCTTCAGCCCATCGCGGATCTCGGCCGCGTTGACGCCGACCGCAAGGCAGGCGGCAATGGCCGCTGCCGCGTTCTGAGCGTTGTGGCCGCCGCGCAACGTCTGGATGCCGTCGAGATCGACGAACAGGCTGGACGTGCCGCTTTCTGCCTTCAGGATGCGCGAGCCTTCGGCATAAAGACCATTGGCAAGCACATGGCGGCGCGAGATCCGGACCGTCTTCGTGCCGGCGCGTTCGACGCGGTCGGCGATCAGGGCCGAGAAGCTGTCGTCGACGCCGACGATGGCGGTGCCGCTGCCGGCGACCAGCCGTTCCTTGATGTCGGCATAGTGCTGCATCGTGCCGTGGCGATCGAGATGGTCGGGCGTGAGGTTCAGGAGAATGCCCGCGGTCGGGTTCAGCGTCGGCGCCAGATCGATCTGGTAGGACGAGCACTCGACCACGTAGAAGCGGCCGGCCTTGGGCGGATCAAGGGTCAGCACCGCCGTGCCGATATTGCCACCGAGCTGGGTGTCGCGACCGCTTTCGCGAAGAATATGCGCGATCAGCGCCGTCGTCGTCGACTTGCCGTTGGTGCCGGTAATCGCGATGAACGGGCAATCGGGCGCATGCGCGCGGCGTTCGCGCACGAAGAGCTCGACGTCGCCGATGATCTCGACGCCCGAAGCATGGGCGAGATCGACCGTCCAGTGCGGCTTCGGGTGGGTGAGCGGCACGCCCGGCGAAAGCACGAAGGCGGCAAAGCCGGACCATTCGACCGTGCGCAGGTCTGCCGTCGGCACGCCGGCGGCGGAAGCCTTGGCGACGCTGTCCGGGTTGTCGTCCCAGGCGGTCACCTCGTCGCCGCCGGCAACCAGCGCCTGCGCTGTCGCAAGCCCCGAGCCGCCGAGACCGAAGAGAGCGACCTTCCTGCCCTTGAATGTGGTGACCGGGATCATCGTCCGCTCACCGCAGCTTGAGGGTGGAAAGACCGACCATCGCCAGGATGACGGCGATAATCCAGAAGCGGATCACGACCTGGCTTTCGGTCCAGCCCTTCTTTTCGAAGTGGTGGTGGATCGGCGCCATCAGGAAGACGCGGCGGCCGGTGCGCTTGAACCAGAACACCTGGATGATGACCGACAGCGTCTCCATGACGAAGAGGCCGCCGATGATAATCATGACGATCTCATGCTTGACGGCGACGGCAACGGTACCGATCAGGCCGCCAAGTGCCAGCGACCCGGTGTCGCCCATGAAGATTGCCGCCGGTGGCGCGTTGAACCAGAGGAAACCGAGGCCGGCGCCGATGACGGCGCCGAGGATGACGGCAAGCTCGCCGGTGCCGGGCACGAAATGGATCTGCAGGTAGTTTGCGAAAACGGCGTTACCGGCGAGATAGGCGATCAGGCCAAAGGCGGCAGCAGCGATCATGACCGGCACGATCGCAAGGCCGTCGAGACCGTCCGTCAGGTTCACGGCATTGCCGGCGCCAACGATGACGAAGCCGCCGAACAGCACGAAGAAGTAGCCGAGATTGAGGATGAGGTCCTTGAAGAAGGGGAAGGTGACCGAGGAGCCGAAGGTGGAGCTGGCCGCACCGCTCGAAAGCGAGGCCTGCATCATGAAGAAGACGGCGATCGCAGCGATGATGAATTCGAAGCCGAGGCGTGCCTTGCCGGAAAAGCCCTTGTCCGACTGCTTGGTGACCTTGAGATAATCGTCATAGAAACCGATTGCACCGAAGCCGAGGGTGACGAGCAAGGTCGAGACCACATAGACGCTGGAAAGATCGGCCCAGAGCAGCGACGAGACGACGATGCCGGCCAGAATCATCAGGCCGCCCATGGTCGGGGTGCCGGCCTTCTTGAAATGCGTCTGCGGCCCGTCGGCGCGGATCGGCTGGCCCTTGCCCTGGCGGATGCGCAGCGAAGCGATCATCGCAGGGCCGAACAGGAAGACGATCATGGCCGAGGTGAAGAGCGCCGCGCCGGTGCGGAATGTGATGTAGCGAAAAAGATTGAAAAACTGAAAGTGGTCCGCCAGTTCCACGAGCCAAATGAGCATAAGGGACCTTCCCCAAAGGATTGGTAATAGACGTCGTCCAACAGAATCATCTGAAAAACGATACGCATTACAGCGCCGCGCGTCTAACGAGACGCGCAAAGGTCGCTGTAACATTTTGATCCGCTGCATAATTTCGCCCCTAAATCGATTCCGATTTAAGGAATTATGCAGCAGCATGCGAAAGTGTTAGGGCGCGCCCACCTAACCCCAGGCTGTATCCATCGCGCCCATCATGGGCGGTGTCGCCGGCTTATTCCTCGGCTTCCGGTCCCTCGGCATGCGCTGCCGGATAGGTCTCGATCAGCGCCTGCACGATCTTGGCGCAGCCGGTTCCCTTCGACGACTTGATCATGACGACATCGCCGGGCGCGACGGCGGCCAGCGCATAAGTCTTCAAGTCCTCGACGCTCTCGCGATAGATCACGGAAACCTCGGGCGGCAGTGCATCACGCAGATGCGCCATCAAAGGTCCTGCAAGCCAGACATCGGTGATGCCGGCTTCGACGAGCGGACGGGCGAGTGCCGCGTGCACCTCGACGGCGTGTTCGCCCATTTCCAGCATGTCGCCGAGCACGGCGATGCGGCGGCCGCCGACCGGCGGCTCGCTGTCACGCAGAAGCGCGATCGCTGCCCGCATCGAGCTCGGATTGGCATTGTAGCTTTCATCGATCAGCTTCAGCGTACCGGTGCCGATCGCCAGAGTGTGGCGCCGCCCCCTGCCCGTTTCGGCCTGCATGGTCGCAAGGGCCGAAGCCGCAAAGTCGAGATCGCCGCCGGCAAGCTTAACGGCTGCCAGAACGGCAACCGCGTTCTCGGCAATGTGCCGCCCGGGCGCGCCGATCGCCACTTCCAGCGTCCGCCCGCCGATGCCGGCCCAGAGGATGGAGCCTTCCGCACCGGGGCTGAATTCGACGAGACGGAATTCGGCCTTGGGATTGGCGCCGAAGGAGTGGATATGGCTGACGCCGGCCGCAGCCGCGGCATTTTCCAGAAGCTTGTATTGAGGGCTGTCGTGAATGATCAGCGCATGGCCGCCATTGACGACACCTTCGAAGATCTCGGCCTTGGCGTCGGCGATCTCATCGAGGCTCTTGAAGTTGCCGAGGTGGGCGGCGGCGATGCTCGTCACCATGGCCACATGCGGACGCACCATTGCAGTCAACGGCCGGATCTCGCCCGGATGGTTCATGCCTATCTCGAAGATGCCGAAGTCGGTTGCCTCGGGCATGCGCGCAAGCGTCAGCGGCACGCCCCAGTGATTGTTGAAGGATGCGACCGAAGCATGCACACGGCCCTGAGGCTTAAGCACATGGCGCAGCATCTCCTTGGTCGTCGTCTTGCCGACCGAACCGGTGACGGCGATGATCTTGGCGGCGCTGCGGTCACGCGCCGCGCATCCCAGCCGGATCATCGCTTCGAGCACATCGTCGACGACGATCAGCGGCGCGTTGAGGCGTCCGAGTGCCGGCAGCTTGCCTTCGCTGACGACCAGGACCGCCGCGCCATTGGCGAGCGCGATGCCGGCGTAGTCGTGACCGTCGACGCGATCACCCTTGATCGCAAAGAAAGCTTCGCCCTTGCCGATCGAGCGGCTGTCGATGGAGATCCCGCTGATGCCTTCCGGCAGGTTGCCGACAGGCCGGCCGTTCATCGCGGCCAGGAGATCGCTGCTTGTCCAGAGCCAGTTCAAATCACAAGCCTCCCAATGCCTTGCGGACCTCCGCATGATCCGAGAAGGGCAGCGTCACGGAGCCGACCGTCTGGCCCTCCTCGTGTCCCTTCCCCGCAACGATCAGCGTGTCGCCGGTCTTCAGCATGCCGACCGCCGTGCGGATCGCCTGAGCGCGGTCGCCGATCTCGATCGCGCCCCTGGCAGCAGTCATGATTTCGGCGCGGATCACCTCGGGGATCTCCGAGCGCGGATTGTCGTCGGTGACGATCGTCACGTCGGCAAGCCTTGTTGCGATCTCGCCCATGATCGGGCGCTTGCCCTTGTCGCGGTCGCCGCCGCAGCCGAAGACCACGACGACGCGGCCGGTCGTGAACGGACGCACCGAGGCGAGCACATTTTCCAGCGCATCCGGCTTGTGGGCGTAGTCGACATAGGCGAGCGCGCCGTCCCTGGTCTGGCCGACCAGCTCGAGGCGGCCGGAGGCGCCCTGCAGCTTTTCAAGCGCCGAAAACGCAGCCTTGGCGCTGATGCCGGTCGACATCGCAAGGCCCGCCGCGACCAGCGCGTTCGCCACCTGGAAATCGCCGGCGAGCGGAATGTGGATTTCGAAGATGTCGTCGCCCACATGCACTTCGGCCGATTGCTTGTGGCGGAAGTGCTCGACGCGTTTCAGCGAGATGAAATCGCCCTTGCGGCCGACCGTGCGCACGTCGAGCTTCGCCTTGCGGGCGGCAGCGATCGCCTGGTCCGACCATTGGTCGTCGGCAAAGATCACCGCCGGCGCGCCCTTCGGCAGCAGGGTATTGAACAGCCGCATCTTGGAGGCCATGTAGTGCTCGACCGTCGGATGGTAGTCCATGTGGTCGCGGCCGAGATTGGTGAAGGCGGCAGCCGAAAGGCGCACGCCGTCGAGACGGCTCTGGTCGAGGCCATGGCTGGAGGCTTCCATCGCCGCATGGGTAACGCCGGCATCGGCAAGTTCGGCCAAGAGCTGGTGCAACGATACCGGGTCGGGCGTCGTCAGCGAGCCGTAATCGTTGCGGCCGGGAGCGACGACACCGGTGGTGCCGATCATCGCGGCCGCGAAGCCCGAATGCGCCCAGATCTGGCGGGTGAAGGAGGCGACCGAGGTCTTGCCGGCGGTGCCGGTCACGGCGACCATGGTTTCCGGCTGGCGGCCATAGAAGGCGGCAGCGGCGCGCGCCAGGAAAGCGCGGGGCTCAGAGAGCTTCAGGACCGGCGCCGAGGAGGCATCGACATCCGAGCCCGCTTCGGTGACCACGGCGACCGCGCCGCGCTTCAGCGCGTCGGCAATATAGGTGCTGCCATTGGCCTTGCTGCCGGTAACTGCGACGAAGAGATCCCCTGGCTGAACCTGCCGACTATCGGCCGTCAGTCCGGCAACGTCGATATCGGCGGCAGCGCCGCCCAGTTGCGCCGAAAGTTCCGGGAAGTTCGATCCCGCCAGGTCTTTGATCTTCATGAACGCACGTCTCGCATCGATTTCGATCCGCAAGAATCGCGAATCGTCCGCTTTCTCATTTCATGTCTAATAAGACACAAGCAAGGCAGAACCGTCTTCTCCAAACTTTGGTTCGACACCGAGCAGCGGCGCGGAGCGGCTGATGATGTCGCGAACCATGGGAGCAGCGTTCGAGCCTGCCGTGCGCCCGCCACCCTCGCCGGTCTTCGGCGCGTCGATGAAGGTCAGCACGATGTATTTCGGGTTGTCGATCGGGAAGGCCGCGAGGAAGGCGTTGAAGTTCTGGTCGCTGGCATAGCGGCCATTGACCACCTTGTCGGCCGTACCGGTCTTGCCACCGACATTGAAGCCCGGCACCAGCGCGCGCTTGCCCGAGCCGGCAATGCCGTTCCAGCGAAGCAGGAAGCGCATGTCGTCGCTGGTGCTCTTCTTGACCACCGGCGTGGCGACTGCGTTGGCCTGCTCCTCGGTGCGCGGCAGGAAGGTCGGCTCGATCAGCTTGCCGCCGTTGACGAGTGCAGCACCGGCAACCGCCGTCTGCAGCGGCGTCGTCGAGACGCCGTGGCCGAAGGAGATGGTGATCGAGTTGATCTTCTTCCATTCACGCGGCTGGGTCGGGGATTTCACCTCCGGCAGTTCGGTCGGCAGCTTCGAAAGCAGGCCGATACGGGTGAGGAATTCCTTGTGGCCGGGAATGCCGATGAGGTCGGCGATCTTCGCGGTGCCGATGTTCGACGAATACTGAAAGATTTCCGGAACGGTCAGCACGCGGCGCTTGCCGTGGAAATCCTTGATGGTGAAACCGCCGATGCGGATCGGCGCCGAGGCGTCGAAGCTGTCGTTGAGCGTCACCTTGCCGGAATCCAGACCCATGGCGATGGTGAAGGTCTTGAAGGTGGAGCCCATTTCGAACGTGCCGTTCGACATGCGGTTCATCCAGCCCTCTTCCGCTCCCTCGGCCGGCTTGTTCGGATCGTAGTCGGGAACGGACGCCATCGCCAGCACTTCGCCGGTATTCACGTCGAGCACGACGGCGCCGGCGGCCAGCGCCTGATAGTTCTTCATGCCGGCGTCGATGACGTCGCGCACGATGTTCTGCACGCGCACGTCGATCGAGAGCTTCACCGGCTCGAGCTTGGCGTCGCTGGTCATGCCGATCGCGGCAAGGTCGGCGAGACCCTGGCTGTCGATGTAGCGCTCCATGCCGGCAACGCCGCGGTTGTCGATGTTGACGTGGCCGAGAATATGCGCGGCTGTGCGGCCGCCGGGATAGAAGCGGCGCTTTTCCGGACGGAAGCCGACGCCGGGAATGCCGAGCGCCAGGATCTCGCTCTGCTGCTTCGGCGTCAGCTGGCGGCGCAGCCACTGGAAACGCGATTTCGACTTCAGCTTGTTGTAGATTTCGCGCGCATTGATATCAGGCAGAACCGTCGACAGGCGCTCGACCGCCTCGTCGGCATCGACGATCTTGTGCGGCTCGGCATAGAGCGAGACGGTGCGGATGTCGGTCGCGAGGATCTCGCCGTTGCGGTCGAGAATGTCAGGGCGCGAGGCCATCAGATTGTCGGCCCGGCCGATACTGGAAACCGTTTCCGGCTGCGCCATGCCGTATTGCACCAGGCGCCCGCCGATGACGGCATAGACGATGCCGAAGCTCGCGATCACGATGGCGACGCGGTTCTTCGCCTGGTTGGCGGTCTTCTTGCGCGTCCCCTGAAAGGTGACGTTGAGGCCGCTTTCGGCCGGTCGGTTGTTGCCGCCTGCCGAGAAGTGCGCCTTGCTCTTCAATACCATGATGCGGGAGAGAAACGACATCAGCGCGCCACCGAGCCAGTTGCCATGTTATCGGTCTTGTTGATGATGGCGGCGATACCGTCCTTCGCAGCCTTTTCGTCTTCAGGCACCGGCAGATCCGCCGTCAGCATCGGCAGTTCCTGCGGCTGGGCGAGCTGTGTGGAAGGCGTCGGCGCGAGCTGCAGGTCGGCACCGAAAGCACCGACCAGACGCTCGAGCCGGTTCGGCTGCGTCAAGAGCGCCCAGTCGGCGCGAAGCAGATCGATCGTGTCCTCTTCCAGCTTGATCGCCACGTCGAGCTTGCGGACTTCCTCAAGCTTGTTTTCGGCGCGGTGCTTGATCGTATAGGTCACTGTCGCGGCGGCCGTCATGACGACGATCAGAACGATATCGAGCGTTCGAAGCATGTCTTGTCAGCCCCCCAACCGTGCAAGGCTTGCCAGTTCCGGCAGATTGAAAATGGATAGATCGTTTCCCGGCGACGCAGCTTGCGTGCGGATGCCGGCGCGCAGCTTTGCGGAGCGGGCGCGCGGATTGAGGGACGCTTCTTCCTCGCTGGCCGCCACCATAGGCTTGCCAACTGGCGTGAAGGTTGCCGCCCGCGCAGAAACCATGGGCAGGTGGCGCGAGCCACTCGCCTTGCCGGAGCGATCCTGGAAGAAGGCCTTGACGATCCGGTCTTCGAGCGAATGGAAGGTGACGACGACAAGACGGCCACCTGGCTTCAGCGCCTTTTCGGCCGCAAACAGCGCTTGAGCGAGCTCGCCGAGTTCGTCGTTGACGAAAACGCGCAGCGCCTGGAAGACGCGGGTCGCCGGATGGATCTTGTCTTTTGCCTTGCGCGGCGTCACCACCTCGATCAGGCCCGCAAGGTCGCGGGTCGTCTCGAAGGGCTGCTCGGCCCGGCGCTTCTCGATGGCACGGGCAATGCGGCCCGCCTGCTTCTCTTCGCCGAGAAAGCCGAAGATGCGGATGAGATCGGAGACCTTGGCGCGGTTGACGACATCGGCGGCCGAAACGCCCGAGGCCGACATGCGCATGTCGAGCGGCCCCTTCTTCTGGAAGGAGAAGCCACGCTCGGCCTCGTCGATCTGCATGGAGGAAACGCCGATATCGAGCACGACGCCGTCGAGCCCCTCGGCCGGCGCATAGGCGGCAAGCTCGGAGAACTGCGAATGAATGAGCTTCAACCGTCCGCCCCACTCGGCGACCTGCTTCTCGCCGGCGGCAATCGCCGTCGGGTCGCGGTCGAGCGCGATGACATCGGCGCCGGCCTTGAGGATTGCGGAACTGTAGCCGCCTGCACCGAAGGTGCCATCGAGGATGACCTTGCCGGGCGCAGGCTCGAGCGCCGCGAGAACCTCCGACAGGAGGACGGGAATGTGACGAACCGGTCCGCCTTCGGCTTCAGGAATACCTCCGCCTTGTTCCGTCACCATTCCGCCTCTCCATTCTAGTCTGGACGCAACCCCCGTGATTTGCGCCCTTCCCGGGCCACCGCCTGCGCCTTGACAAAGGCCTGCGGCTCCCAGAGCTGAAAATAATCGCCCCGCCCGACGAACATCACGTCGGTCAAGATTCCGGTGAAGTCGCGGATGAAATCCGTCACCATCAACCGGCCTTCCGGATCGAGCTTCACGAAGACGCCGCCCCCATGAACGAGCAGCGACATCTCGTTGGCTTCCGGGGAAAACGGATCCTCGGCCGCCATCTGCCTCTCGAACCGATCCAGGAGCTCCGGCCCGCCGACGCTGATCGCCGGGAAGACGAAATCCTGAAAACAGTATAGCTCCCGGACGCCCCCATCCGACAGCACGGAACGAAACACCGAGGGAACGGAAACCCGCCCCTTCGCATCGATCCGATTGGCAGCATGTGACAAGAAGCGGTTCATAACGCGAAACGGCCGCCCAAGACTGACGGGCCACGATCATCGACCCGCGAGAACACGTAACCGCACACACAAGACACCCCTGCCGGACACCGGAATGTCCGCCCACCCTCCGAAGCCGGAAGGCACTGGAAGCTTGCGATGTTGGGCCGCGAAGCAGCCCCTGCGCAGTGCCATTATGGGATATCATGGGACCATATGGGCGTCAATGGGATTGGGCTCGTAAACAGCCGTCGGGCTGATCAAATATTGATAGGTTGTTAAGTTTAACGAAGGGTTACGAAGAGACCCCCACCGTCCGGGAATGCGACGGCGGAACGGCTTCAAATCGTTGGAAAATCAGAATGTGAGAAAGAGCGCAGCAACGTGGCTGTGCAGAGGTGTTTGCGCGTCACAGCAGGATGGGAAAGCGCATTGGCAACGAAAAAGCCGCCTGCACCGAAGCGGTCGCTGGCGCGAAAAACGACGCGCGGTTCGGGCCGATTTGCAAGGGCCGCTCAGGGAGATCAGGGGGAGCACCCGCAGCGAAATCGTCAGGAAAGAACGCGCCAATACGCCGTCAACGTGTGCCGCACGCAGCAGTCGGAGAGAAATCGCCAGTTGGCCTGTAAGCCGGGTTCTGTATGGCCCCGCAGCCCGAAGGCAACGGAACGTGGCAGCCATTCATCTGGGACTGCGCTTGCACGCAGCCTCTTGCAACCCACCCGGATGACTGGCCCGGAAACAGGCTGGACGCTTGCGCGCCCGCGTCATCCCTATTCGGTCTTGCTCCCGGTGGGGTTTGCCGTGCCGTCCATGTCGCCATGTCCGCGGTGGGCTCTTACCCCACCCTTTCACCCTTACTCCGCCAAGCGGAGCGGTTTGCTTTCTGTGGCACTTTCCCTGAGGTCGCCCTCGCCGGACGTTATCCGGCACCGTATTTCCGTGGAGCCCGGACTTTCCTCCCCCCGCGGCCTTTCGGCACTTGCGGAGAGCGGCTGCCCGGCCAACTGGCACGCGCTCCTTAAACCAGCCCGCCGCAGCGCGCCAGAAAAAACGGCAGGGTTTTTGAGCTGCCAACAGGGCAGATCAGATCAAGGCGATCTTGACGCCCCGATCTAGCGAAACGCGACGGAGAAATCCGCATCGTATTCGGGCTCGTCGATCCGGCCGTTGAGCACGAGAACCGCGCCGAGCCGGCCGATCTCGTCGGAGCTCTTTGCCGCCTGGCCGTTGCCGCCGGTGACGACGGCGATACGGCTGCGCTCGGCAAAGCCGATATAGGGCAGCCCGTGCCGGGTGAACGAGGTGACGCAGGGCGAAAAGTGAGTGGAGACAGGCTGGAAGCCGGGCATCACCTCGGCCAGCAGCCCGCGCAAATGCTCCGCCGCTGTCGCGCTGCCCGGCCCGCGGAACCATTGCCGCAACGCCGGTTCGCCTTCGAGGATCCTGTCGGTCGGATCGCCGCCGATCTTGATGTAATGCTTGCCGTCCGCATAGCCGACCGGCGGCAGAAGATAATAGCTTCTCTCCTGCTCCGACGCCGCACCGATCAGCGACGGCATGCCCTCGAAACCAGACAGATCGCCGTTTGCCACTTCGGCAAAGAATACGGTTCGCGCTTTGACGGTGAGATCGATCGGCCGCGGCAGGAGCGTTGCGGAAATCGAGAACCCGCCGGCAGCAACGATCACCCGGCCTGCCGCGAAATGCTTTCCGTCGACGGTCGCGACAACCACACGGTCGCGCTCCTCCGATACGGTCGCGACCTCGCTGCGCACGATCCGGGCTCCCGCCTTCTCGGCGCATACCGTCTGCGCCGCGACCAGCGCCCGCGGGTTGATGTAGCCGGCCCCGCGCCTCTCGTGAACGCCGGCGGTGCCATCGGGGAAACGGAACCAGGGGAAATGCTGCGACAGCGCCTCGCCATCGTAGAGCGGCGCCTCGACGCCAAGCGCGTCGCGCGCCTTCTCGACCTGTTCGATATAGTCGTAGGAAGATCCGGGCGCCGGCCCGGCGATCAGGCAGCCGACTTCGTGGTAGAAACCGATGCCGCTTTCGCCTTCGATTTCGCCGTAACGCTCGATCGAGCGCCTGGCGAGCCGCGCCCACACTGGATCGTCGTCGATCGTGCGGGTGATGCGGGCATTATCGTAGTGGCTCGAAAAGACGCCGGCATGATTGGCCCAGTCCGTCGGCTCATCAGGGCCGATCAGCGCGATCTTGGCTCCCGAAAGCGCCAGGTGGCGGGCGGCCGCAGCCCCCATCATGCCCTTGCCGACGACAATGAAATCAAAGCTTTCCGACATGCCGGTCCTCGTCCCTTTTGCTCAAGGGAGATAGCATGCCGGCGCCTGTATGGCACGATGGTTGTAGGGTTTTTCCCTGTGCGCCGGAACGCGAGACCTGTCCGGCTACTGCACGTCTCCTTAAATCGACCTCGATTTAAGGACAAAGACATGCAGAAAATCAAAGTGCTACAGCGACCTTTGCGCGTCTGATTAGACGCGCGGCGCTTTCGCCAAGCGAAAGAACGCGCCGGCGCTCGTCATGCAATCGATCAGTCGATGATGTTCTGCACCTTGCCGCAGTAGCGCTTGGAAACCGGGTTCATGCGCTTGGCGCCGTGGCCGGCATTGTACTTGAGAACCGTGCCGCACGTCGTACCGCCGGACAGCTCATGCGCCATGGCGAGATACTTCATGCCGAATTTGATGTTGGTTTCCGGATCGTAGAGACCCTTGGAGGAACCGGAATAGCCCATCATGCGAGCGGTAGCAGGCTTGATCTGCATCAGGCCGATTTCGCCGGCGCTGCCGCGTGCCTTGGGATTGAAATTGCTCTCGACCTTGACGATCGCATGCGCCAGATCGACCGGAACGCCGTATTGCTTGGCGTAGGACTTGATCAGACCCGTGTACTGGACGTTCGAGACGAGATCGGGCTTGGGATAGCCTGTGGTCCGGGTGACGGACTGGATGGATGAGGTCTTGATGGTCTTATCGACATTCCCCGCATACGACGTACCCATCCCGGCGAAGAACATGCCAAGGCATGCCGCCACCGCAGCAACAGACGATATTCTCATTTAGTTTGAATTCTCCGGCCTGGGGAATGGACCGAAGCGCACCCCGCTTCGAACCTCACTTCCCGATCGTTTCATTCACAGGAAGTGAGCGTTGCGCCCTGATACCCCTGCAGTTCCAATGGGGCCGGAAATGAATGCCGCATCATGGTAAACATGTGGCAAAGCTAAAAAAACATGCCAAGAATATCTGCAGAAGTGCCGTTTTGACGAAAAAATCTTCCGCGTCAGGCGGTAAATTGCGGCAGGCCGGAAAGCAGCCGGTGGAGCGTATCGAGGGTTGAGATGTCAGCGATGCCATCGACCCTTTGTTGCCGGAAGTGCCGCTGGAACGCCGCGACCGAGCCCTCGGTCTTTTCACAGAATTCGCCAGTTACATCAATGCCATAACCGTAGAGCGACAGCATCGACTGGATGGCCTCCACCGGCTGGCCCTGGTCACCGCGCTGGAAAAAGCGTCCGCCGCTGATCGGGGCCGGTTCCACCCAGTGCCCGACCCCTTCGCGATGAAGAATGTTCCAGGGAAATTTTTCTCCCGGATCGACCTTGCGAATGGGGGCGATATCGCTGTGGGCGAGCACTCTCTCGGGCGCGATCGACCAGCGGTCGCCGCAGTCCCGACACAATTCCACAACTGCCGCGATCTGTTTTTCCGGAAAGTCCGGCAGACCGCCTGGGTGACCCGGGTTGGCGATCTCTATTCCGATCGAGCAGGAATTGATATCGGTCTCGCCCTTCCAATAGCTCTTGCCGGCATGCCAGGCACGGCGCGCCTCCGGCACAAGCTGATCGACACGCCCATCCTCGTGGACGAAGTAATGGCTGGAGACCTGGCTTTCCTCGCGGCAAAGCCATTCGAGCGCCGAAGCGCCCGTCGGCATGCCGGTATAATGCAGAACGATCATATCCGGGGCGCGCTGGTCGACGCGGTCGCCGAAATTGGGCGACGGCATGAAGCGTGCACCCGGATAGTCGCAGTATTTGGAGGTCATGCGGCTCGGCGTTCTTTCTCGATCGCCTCATAGGCGGCATTCAGTGCCGCCATGCGATCATTGGCGATCGCGTGGAATTCGTGCGGTACGCCGCGCGCAACCAGCATGTCCGGGTGGTTCTCCGAAACGAGCACCCGGTAGCGCCTGCGGATATCGGCGAAGTCATCCTTACGCGAAACACCGAGCACCTGATAGGGGTCGCGGCCGTCACCATGGACATGACGGGCCATGATGCGCTCGAAATGTCCCTCGTCCATGCCGAAGATGTCTGCCACGCGCAACAGGAAGGCGAGCTCGCGCTCATGCACGGCGCCATCCGACTTGGCGATGTGGAACAGGCCGTCGACGATGTCCTCGAGGATCGGGCAATTCTTTTCGCAGGACGAACACAGCGACGCCATCTTCTCCGCATAGGCCTCGTAACCGGCGACGTCCTGGCGCGCCAGGTTATAGAGACGCGCGACGTTCTGCGCCTGATCCGGCGGAAACTGAAAGATGTCGCGGAAGGCGTCGACCTCGGCCTCGGTCACGATGCCGTCGGCCTTGGCCATCTTGGCCGAAAGCGCGATCATGGCGACGGAGAAGGCCACCTTGCGCCGCGTTTCCGGATCGCCCTCGAACAGGGTGCGCACGGCCTCGACCACGCCGGCAAGTGCATTGCCGGTGGCGATAACGATCTTGAGGAGGCTGTCCCAAAATGACATGCGAGGTTCCCTGTCTCTCCACTCTATAGCATGGACCGATGTGGTGGCAAATCGCAAGCGGTGGACGGCCCGGACCACGAGGATGACGAATTTGTGATGGCCCCTCACTATTGTCAATCCATCGATTGGAACTTGCGACAGTCAGCCGATGGAAAGCTGTTCCCGCGGGAACAGCCTTTCAATAAAAAAGAGATGTCATCGCGGCCGGAAAAGGCAGCAGTTCCACCGTTCGCAACAGCCAGCCTGCGCGCCCACGGGCAGCGCGCCCTGCGACAATCCGCGCGCACCTGCCCTGCCCGTCATTCCGGCGCTCAATGGCTCCTTGCGGCAGCAGTTCGACACAACATCCACAGACCCGTCATTTAATTTCCATCCGATTTGCGTTATGGAGGCCCCACCTATCGCATGCCAAAGTCCCGAGGAGGAAACATGGCCAAGAAAAAAGTCGCAATGCTGACGGCCGGCGGGCTCGCGCCCTGTCTGTCATCTGCCGTTGGGGGCCTGATCGAGCGCTATACGGATGTCGCGCCCGAATATGAGCTGGTCGCCTATCGCTCCGGCTACCAGGGCGTGCTCTTAGGCGACCGCATCGAGATCACCCGCGACATGCGCGAGAAGGCGCATCTCCTGCACCGCCATGGCGGCTCGCCGATCGGCAACAGCCGCGTCAAGCTCACCAACGCGGCCGACTGCGTCAAGCGCGGCCTCGTCAAGGATGGCGAGAACCCGCTGCGCATCGCCGCAGAGCGGCTTGCCAATGACGGCATCTCGATCCTCCACACGATCGGTGGCGACGACACCAACACGACGGCCGCCGACCTTGCCGCCTATCTCGGCGCCAACGGCTACAACCTGACCGTGGTCGGCCTGCCGAAGACCGTCGACAACGACGTCGTGCCGATCCGCCAGACGCTCGGCGCATGGACGGCCGCCGAATACGGTGCCCGCTTCTTCGACAATGTCAGCAACGAGCAGAGCGCCGCGCCGCGCACGCTGGTCGTCCACGAGGTCATGGGCCGTCATTGCGGCTGGCTGACCGCGGCCACCGCCCGCTCCTATATCCAGGCGATCGACGACAAGGAGTTCGTCGACGGCTTCATGATGAACCGCCAGATGAAGAACATCGACGGTCTCTACCTGCCGGAGATGAAGTTCGATCTGCAGGGCGAAGCCGATCGCCTGCGTAAGATCATGGACCGCACCGGCTTCGTGACGCTGTTCGTCAGCGAAGGCGCCTGCCTCGATGCGATCGTCACTGAGCGGGAAGCGGCCGGCGAAACGATCAAGCGCGATGCCTTCGGCCACGTGAAGATCGACACGATCAATGTCGGCAACTGGTTCTCGAAGCAGTTCGCGGCACTGCTCGGCGCCGAACGCGCGATGGTGCAGAAGTCCGGCTACTATGCCCGCTCCGCACCGGCCAATGGCGACGACCTGCGCCTGATCCAGAGCATGGTCGACCTCGCGGTCGAAAGCGCGCTCAACAAGGTCTCCGGCGTCACCGGTCACGACGAGGACCAGGGCGGCAAGCTGCGCACGATCGAGTTCCCGCGCATCAAGGGCGGCAAGCAGTTCGACACCTCGGTCAAGT
Organism: Ensifer sp. CCNWLY38; assembly: GCF_037120565.1. Lineage (NCBI taxonomy): Bacteria > Pseudomonadati > Pseudomonadota > Alphaproteobacteria > Hyphomicrobiales > Rhizobiaceae > Ensifer > Ensifer sp. CCNWLY38. The sequence goes on along the minus strand of NZ_JBBBBO010000004.1, from coordinate 330,531 downwards.
GGTTCGGCGACGTGATGGACGTCATTGGCCAGAAATGGCAGGCGCAGAAGCACTGATACCATGCGAACCCCGGCGGGTGCGTATGCCGCCCGCCGACAACGCCTGATTTAAAAGATTGACGGCTCCGCGTTTCCATGGCTGGCTCGGCCAATTCATTGCCGAATACCAGTTAAATGCGGAGCTTTTTCATGTCCTTTGAACATTGGTTTGCTTTTGCCGCAGCCTCTGCCGTGCTGCTCGCCATCCCCGGTCCCACCATTCTTCTCGTGATCTCCTATGCGCTCGGCCATGGCCGCAAGACGGCAGGCGCCACCGTCGCCGGTGTCGCGCTCGGCGATTTCACCGCGATGACCGCCTCCATGCTCGGCCTCGGTGCGCTGCTGGCGACCTCGGCGGCGATCTTCACCGTGCTGAAATGGGTGGGAGCGGCCTATCTCATCTGGCTCGGCATGAAGCTCTGGCGCGCGCCGGTCGCAGCCGGCGGCGATGCCGACGTCGAAACCACCCCCACCGAGCGCCCGCTGCGTATCTTCTTCCACACCTATGCGGTGACCGCGCTCAACCCGAAGAGCATCGTCTTCTTCGTCGCCTTCCTGCCGCAGTTCCTCGACCTCAGCCAGTCGCTCTTTACCCAGATGGCGATTTTCGAGCTCACTTTCCTGACGCTCGCGATCGTCAATGCCAGCCTCTACGCGGCCCTTGCGACCGCGGCGCGCAGCACGATCTCAAGGCCTAATATCCGCCGCATCGTCAACCGCGCCGGCGGCTCCATGCTCATCGGCGCGGGGCTTCTGACGGCGACGATGAAGCGCGCCTCGGCTTGAAATCGTCGCCCGCGCTTGCCGCCGCCAGCCTCATAGGTTAATGGAGATTCACTCTTGGCGGCTGGCAACCGCTGATTTGCAGGGGCTACGGGGCCCAGAAGCACGAAAGTGACAGAATGGCGAAGTACCGTATTTCCCTTACCAAACAGACGTTTGGCATGGCAGCTATTCTGTCGGCGACCATCGTCTCGGGATGCTCAACGGTAGAGCACACGTCGCTTGAAGAACTGACGGCCGTGCAGACGGTCACCCCGCTCGCAAAGCCCGGCACTGAAATGACCGCCTACGCGCTGCCCACGCCCGACGGTGTGGCCACCGCAACGAGCGCTGCGCTGACGGCACAGACGGCAGCCCAGGCATCGGGCATCGCGGTCACCTATCCGGTCGCGGCTGACCTGGCGCAAGGCGCCGAAGCCGCCCCCTCGATGGTAGCGGTCCCCGCTGCCAAGCCCGGCGACACCATGGCGCTTGCCATGGTCGCTCCGACAACGCAAACGAATGCGACCGCTGCCATCGCCGCCGCCGGAACCCCGCTGTCGGGCGACGCGACGCAGCTGGCGGCAGCAGCCGCTTCGCCCGCCGCGACCAAGACGGCCCGCGTCCAGGATCTTCCGGTTTCGACGCTCGCAGTTGCCGCCGCGATGGAATCGGACTTCGACACCGGCGAGCCCGTCGGTCTCGAAACGCTGGTCGCCAACCGCATGATTGTCCCGACCGAGCGTCCGAAGACAGGCGTCATCGGCTCGACGGTCGCAGCCGTCGCCAGCGTCATTCCGGATTCGATGAAGCTCACCAAGGCGCCGACCAGTTCGCGTCCCGACCTCGACAAGCTGATCAAGTATTATGCCGATCTGAACGATATTCCGGTCGAGCTGGTTCACCGCGTCGTCAAGCGCGAGAGCAACTACAATCCGCGCGCCTACAGCAAGGGCAATTACGGCCTGATGCAGATCCGCTACAACACCGCCAAGGGCCTCGGCTATGACGGTCCGGCGGAAGGCCTGTTCGACGCCGAAACCAACCTCAAATACGCGACGAAGTATCTGCACGGCGCCTGGATGGTGGCCGACAACCAGCACGACGGCGCGGTCAAGCTTTATGCCAGCGGCTACTACTACCACGCCAAGCGCAAGGGCCTGCTCGAAGAACTCGGCATGAAGTGAGCTGACGCTCACTCCATCCAGTTGCTTAATTGCGAGGCGCTCAATCGAGCGCCTCTATTATTTTGGCATTGAGCTTCTGCACATCATAGCCGAGCCGCGAGGGCGTGAGCCCCAGCCGGACCACTGCGAGCTTCAGCGAAGGCACGAGCATGATCGCCTGGCCGTCATGGCCGAGCATCCAGAAAGCGTCCGCCGGGAAACTGCCGGAACCGGCGCGCACGCCGTTTTCCTCCAGCCACACCTGGCCCTGGCCGTATTTTCCGCCTGAGGCCTTGGCCGGTCGGCGCATGAAGGCGACGTAGTCCTTCGGCAGCATCGCCCTCCCCTTCCAGACGCCATCCTGCAGCAGGAACTGCGCGAAGCGCGCCCAGTCCTGCGCGGTGGCATACATATAGGACGAGCCGACGAAGGTGCCGCTTGCATCGGTTTCGAGCACGGCGCTGCTCATGCCCAAGGGCGCAAACAGGGCGTCATGCGGGAAGGCAAGTGCCGCCGCCGGATCCTCGAAGGTGCGCATCCAGATGCGCGACAGCAACGTGCTGGTGCCGCTGGAATAGCTGAACGTCGCGCCGGGATCGGACGTCAGCGGCTTGGTGGCCGCATAACCCGCCATGTCCTTCTCGAGATAGAGCATGCGCGTCACGTCGGTGACGTCGCCATAGTTCTCGTTGAATTCGAGACCGCTCTGCATGCCCATCAGATCGGCAAGCGTGATGCTGGCCCGCTCGTCGCCCGCCCACTCCGGCAGGAGCCCGGCACGCGCCACTTCCATTCGGCCCTCGGCCACACGCAGGCCGATCAGCGCCGCCGTGACCGATTTTGTCATCGACCAGCCGAGCAATGGCGTCGAGCGGTTAAAGCCCCGACCATAGGTCTCGGCGACCAGGCGGCCATCGCGGATGACGGCGATCGCCCGCGCGCCCGGACCGGCAAGATCGGCATCTTCGATCAGTCTCTGCAGGGCGGGATCGATCGCGGCTCCCTCGCCTTCCGGCCAGGGTGCTTCGGAAGCCGGCGCCGTCACAGCCGTCGCGGTCTTGATCGGCGGCAGGCTCGTTCCGCCGCCATCCGGCAGGTTCGTGCATCCTGCGCCCGGCCGGTAGGCGGCGTAGCCCGCTGCTGCAAAGCCGAGGATCCGGGCGGTCACCATCTGTTTTTCCGGTTCGACGGCAACATTCACCAGCTTCAGCAGGGGGTGCCCTGGCGCCTGGACATCATCGGCCAGCACCTTCTGAGCATCGCGTCGCGCTATGAAGACATTGGAGCAGACGATCTTCGCGGCGTACCCATCGCCGACCTTGAGCAATTCCGGCGGCGCGAGCGCGAGCCAACCGAACAGGGCGGCGACACCCAACACCAACGCCGCACCTGATATTTTCAACATGCGTCTCATGCGTTCCCTCCGGCCGTCTCAAAGATCCTTGAAGTCGAGCCGACCAAGGACAGAAAGATGCAGCAATTCAAACAGCGGTAGCGCTGGTCCGATGGGACGCGCGGTCGCTGTCGAGTTGCAGAGAGAACCAGTATTTCGCCAACAGGAAAAGCCCGCAGACTGCAAGTTTCCAATTTCCTGATAATGGTGACCTGGGGTGCGCTGGTCCGCGGCGTTAAAGCCTGTCGCGCAAAAGTGCGCAGCGGTTTTGCGACAACGACATGCGAAACATCAAAAACTTAAAGCGCAAGGAGCGAATCTGAAAGATCGCGACGCGCTTTAGGCCGAGCGTCGCAAATCCGCCGCTTCGCCTGTCTCCGGCAATACCGCCACATCCGTGAGCGCAGGCGATATCCACGCACCACGGACTTCCACGGCGCCGCTTGCCTGCGCGCAATCCATCTCGCTTTCCTTTTCGATGCCGCGCACGGCGATCGGCAGGCGCAACACCTGGCCGGTCTTGATGAGGCAGGCGAGCAGCGCAACGCTGCGCTCGCTGCCGTGGGTCGCCCGGATGGCGGTAAGGTCGATGGTCACCTGGTCAGGCTGCAGTTCGGCAATCAGGTTCAAAGGCAAGGATGAACCGGCGCCGCCGCCAAGCGCAATCCGCACACCAAGCGCGCGCAACCCCTGGAGATTTTCGGAAATCAGGGCGAGATCCTCGGCCGAAAAGTCCCCGGTGATCTCGATCGTCAGGCGTCCCGGTGGCAAGCTCGCTTCGGCGAGGCATTGCCTGACCTGCGCAACAAAGTCTCGATCCTTGAGTTGCGGGGCAAAGGGGGCGACGGTGAGCCCGGTCGGCGAAGCCCAGCGGGCAGCCTCCGTGCAGGCCGCCTGAAGTGTCCAATAGCCAAGCGAAAGCGCACTCGTGCTCTGCTCAGACGGCTCTATGAAGGCCTCCGCACCGATGACGCCGCGAAGCGGGTGCCGCCAGCGCAGCAGCGCCTCGAAGGCGCGGATGGCTCCGCTTGCTGTCCCGGCAATCGGCAGGAATTCGAGGAAGAATTCGTCGTTCTCGAGCCCACGTGCCACATCGCGCTCGGCCTCCGCCCGCTGCCGGGCGGCGTGGGTCAGCGTTTCCGAGTGGAAGGCGTGGCTGTTGCCGCTCATCGCCTTCGCCTCGTAGAGCGCCAGGTCTGCACGCTTCAGCACGTCGCCCGTCGCCGTATCGCCTCGCTCGACGAAAGCGATGCCGATGCTGCAGCCGGATGCGACCCGTGCACCACCGAGATCGAACGGCGCTTCGAACAGCGCCTTTACCCGCGCGGCGAGTATTTCCGCCTCGGCTTGTGACGCGGCATCGGCGGCTGCAAGCACGAACTCATCGCCCCCGAGCCGGTAGACGGTTGCCTCCCCGGAAAAGGCGCGCCTCAGACGAGCGCCGAACAGTGCAAGCAGCCGGTCGCCGGCATCGTGACCCATCGTATCGTTGATCGCCTTGAACCGGTCGAGATCAAGAAGGAGCAAGGCATTGCGCTCGAAGGCCGGCCCTTCGGCACAAAGCGCCTGACGAATGTCCGCTTCCAGCGCCGCGCGATTTGCGAGCCCTGTGAGCTTGTCGCGGTGGACTTCGTGGCGCAAGCGCCGCTCGGCGCGGCGCGCTGCATGCAACTCGTGTTCGAGGCGGCGCGAGTAACGCCAACGATAGAAGGATCCACCGAGGAGGAACGGCATGGCGCCAGCCGCAAGCATTGCCGGGACATCCCAATGCGATTGTTTTGCGAGCACGGTTTCCGTCGCCAGCCACGCCGCAGAAACCAGAGCCCCCAATGCCGCGCCGGCAGCCGCAAATCGCTGCTCGGGCTTCGGCAGAAACGTTCTTAACATCATGTCGACGCCCCCGAATATAAGCCGGTGCTAGCACGCCAGGGTTTAATGATTTCTTATGGGTGAAAAATTGTATGGCGGCCGTTCGAGCGCGCTCTGGGGGCTGTGGAAACCTCGTCATCAAAGTGTAGCGGAGTCACTTTAGAAGCGGCTAAGTTTCAACTGGATGAGCGGCAGAGATGACCGAACTAGCCCCCGACGTCGGCTTTGGCAGAAAAAATCCGAAGCTGAAAAACGCCCTGCTCCAGCACAAGACCTTCTCCCTTGCCGGCCTCTCGGAGCGTCTCTTCGGCCTGCTTTTTTCCGGTCTTGTCTACCCGCAGATCTGGGAAGATCCGATCGTCGACATGGAAGCGATGCAGCTCGGCCCGGAGCACCGTATCGTCACCATCGGCTCCGGCGGTTGCAATATGCTGACCTATCTGTCGGCCGGCCCGCGCAAGATCGACGTCGTCGACCTCAACCCGCACCACATCGCGCTGAACCGCCTCAAGCTCGCGGCCTTCCGCCACCTGCCGAGCCACAAGGATGTCACGCGTTTCCTGGCGACCCAGGGCACGGGCACCAACGTCCAGGCCTTCGACCTTTTCATTTCGCCGAAGCTCGACACCACCACGCGCAGCTACTGGAACGGCCGCGACTTGACCGGCCGCCGCCGCATCGGCGTCTTCGGTCGCAACATCTATCGCACCGGCCTGCTCGGCCGCTTCATTGCCGCAAGCCACCTGCTCGCCCGCCTGCACGGCGTCAACCCTGAAGAGTTCGTCCAGGCCGGCTCGATGCGCGAACAGCGGCAGTTCTTCGACGAGCGCCTGGCGCCGCTTTTCGACCGCCCCGTCATCCGCTGGATTACCGGCCGCAAGAGTTCGCTGTTCGGCCTCGGCATCCCGCCGCAGCAGTTCGACGAGCTCGCAAGCCTCAGCAGCGAGAAATCGCTCGCAGCCGTGCTGCGCCATCGGCTTGAAAAGCTCACCTGTCACTTCCCGTTGCGGGAGAACTATTTCGCCTGGCAGGCCTTTGGCCGCCGCTATCCGCTGCCGCACGAAGGCGAGCTGCCGCCCTACCTCAATGCCCGCGCCTACGAGGCGATCCGCAACAATGCCGAGCGTGTCGAGGTCCACCACGCAAGCTACACCGAACTCCTGGCCAACAAGCCTGCCGCTTCCGTCGACCGCTACATCCTGCTCGATGCCCAGGACTGGATGACCGACCAGCAGCTCAACGACCTCTGGACCGAGATCACCCGCACGGCCGATACCGGCGCGATCGTCATCTTCCGCACGGCGGCAGAAGACAGCATCCTGCCCGGCCGCGTCTCCTCGGCCCTGCTCGACCAGTGGCACTACGATGCCGAAGCATCGGTCAGGCTCGGCGCCGAGGATCGCTCCGCCATCTATGGTGGTTTCCACATCTACCGGAAGAAGGCTTGAGCCGATGCGTGAGGCCGGGATTTCGCACGCGCGGCGCATGGACCACATGTACCGCTACCAGCGGCATTTCTACGATCTGACGCGGAAGTACTATCTCTTCGGCCGCGACACGCTGATCCGGGAGATGAACCCGGCCCCCGGTGCCTCTGTGCTCGAAGTCGGCTGCGGCACCGGGCGCAATCTGGCGCTGATCGGCAGCTGCTTCCCTTCGGCCCGTCTCTTCGGCCTGGACATTTCCTCGGAAATGCTGACCTCCGCCGATGCAAAGCTCAACCATAGCGGCAAGCGTCGCGCCGAGCTTCGGGTCGCCGATGCCACGGATTTCGACCCCACCATCTTCGGTGAGCGCGGCTTCGATCGCATCGTCATCTCCTATTCGCTGTCGATGATCCCCGATTGGCAGAAGGCGATCGATGCAGCCATCGCCGCGCTCAATCCAGGCGGCTCGCTGCACATCGCCGATTTCGGCCAGCAGGAGCGCCTGCCGGCGAGCTTCCGCCGGGCGCTGCACGGCTGGCTCGATCGCTTCCATGTCACGCCGCGCGCAAACCTCTTCGAGGTTCTGCGCGACAAGGCGAGCGTAAACGGCGCCGATCTCGAACGCCGCGCCATCGGTCGCGGCTACGCCTGGCTTGCGGTCTATCACCGCCCGGCGGTCGCAATCGCCGCCTGAACCCGGTTACCAGCGGCGCAGTCGGCGGGCGACCGCCCCTGTCTCACTTCGCCAGCGAGCACCGAAATCACCAAGGGGATTTCGCGTTGGAGTAGAAATCGGCGAACTTCCGCCCACCTGCAATTCCCGCTTGAGCTAACCCAATTTTTACGATGATATGGTGAAGATGAGGTTCACGCCTCGCGGGGGAAATCACCGATATGGAAGCCATCGTGTGAGGCAGGATCGTCGTTTGTCTCTAGACAGGTACCTCATGCGCCGGCTTCTTCTGGCTCTGCTCCCCATTGCCACCCTCCTTTCCGCCTGTTCGTCGACCGATTACGACCTGATGCAGACGGCATCGATCCCGCCGCGCTTTCAGGATACGGACCCGCAGAACTTCGGCGACCGCACCCCGCAGCACCACAACATCCACGGCATCGACGTCTCCAAATGGAATGGCGATATCGACTGGATGAAGGTGAAGAATTCGGGCGTCTCCTTCGCCTTCATCAAGGCGACCGAAGGCAAGGACAGGGTCGACACGCGCTTCAACGAATATTGGCAGCGGGCGCGTGCCGCCGGCATCCCCTACGCGCCCTATCACTTCTACTATTTCTGCTCGACCGCCGACGATCAGGCCGACTGGTTCATCGCCAATGTGCCGAAAAGCGCGGTCTATCTGCCTCCGGTGCTCGACGTCGAATGGAACGGCGAATCGAAGACCTGCCGCCACCGCCCGACGCCCGGCGAGGTCCGCGCCGAGATGAAGCACTTCATGGATCGCCTCGAAGCCCATTACGGCAAACGGCCGATCATCTACACCTCGGTCGACTTCCACCGGGACAATCTCGTCGACCAGTTCAAGGACTATCACTTCTGGGTGCGCTCGACCGCCAAGCACCCGAAAGACGTCTATGTCGAGCGCCGCTGGGCCTTTTGGCAGTACACCAGCACCGGCGTTATCCCGGGCATCGACGGCAGTACCGATATCAATGCCTTCGCCGGCTCGGCGAAAAACTGGAAGAAGTGGGTCGCTGCGGTCTCGCAGCCGAAGTGAGGCCGCCATTCTTGCTGGCAACTACGGCAAGGCACGCCATTTTCTTCTTTCGGTCATAATGCTCTGAAAGAGCAAAGGCAGATTTACAGCGCCGCACATCACCAAGGATGCGCAAAGGTCGCTGTAACATTTTTTGAACCGCTGCATGATTTGTCCCTATTTCGGTGACGATTTAAGGCGTTATGCAGGTCATCCAGCAATTTGGCTGCCCGTGGTGGTGTCTCCCGCACCCCGCGGCCGAAGAAAGGAATTATGATGATCCGGACTACCCGGCACGCCCTGGCCTCCGTCGCCCTCCTGGCGCTTACCGCCTCCACCGCCTTCGCCCAGACCGCGACCCAGACAGGCACGCAGAGCGCCGCTCCGGCTGCTGCCTGCGGCGGCGACCTTGGCGCGTTTCTTCAGGGCGTGAAGGCCGAAGCTGTCGCCAAGGGTGTTCCGGCCGATGTCGCCGATCGTGCGCTCGCAGGTGCCGTGATCGACCAGAAGGTGCTCAGCCGTGACCGCACCCAGGGCGTCTTCAAGCAGACCTTTACCGAGTTCTCCAAGCGCACGGTCAGCAAGTCGCGCCTGGATATCGGCCAGCAGAAGATGAAGGAATATGCCGTCGTCTTTGCCCGCGCCGAGAAGGAATTCGGCGTGCCGGCCCCCGTCATAACAGCCTTCTGGGCGATGGAAACCGACTTCGGTGCCGTGCAGGGCGACTTCAACACCCGCAATGCTCTCGTGACGCTCTCGCACGACTGCCGCCGCCCGGAAATGTTCCGCCCGCAGTTGATCGCCGCCATCGAGATGGCCCAGCATGGCGATCTGGATCCGGCAACGACCACCGGCGCCTGGGCCGGCGAGATCGGCCAGGTGCAGATGCTGCCGGAAGACATTATCGCCTATGGCGTCGATGGCGACGGCGACGGCCACGTCAATCTGAAGAAGAGCTCGCCGGACGCGATCCTGACCGCGGCCAAGTTCATCCAGAGCCTCGGCTTCAAGGCCGGCCAGCCCTGGATCCAGGAAGTCAGCGTTCCCGAAGAACTCCCCTGGGAAAAGACCGGCCTGCAGCCGGGCATGAAGGCTTCGGACTGGTTCGCACTCGGCGTCACGCCCCGCGACGGCAACACCGCCAACGGCAATCTCGAAGCCTCGCTGGTGCTGCCACAGGGCCGCAAGGGTGCAGCCTTCCTGACCTACCCGAACTTCAACGTCTATCTCGAGTGGAACCAGTCGTTCATCTACACGACCTCGGCCGCCTACTTCGCGACCCGCCTCGCCGGCGCGCCGACCTATGAAGGTGGCAACCCGGAGCCGGGCCTCGACGATGTCGCCATGAAGGCGCTGCAGACCAAGCTCCAGACGCTCGGCCACGACGTCGGCAAGGTCGACGGCATCCTCGGCTCCGGCACCCGCGCCGCACTCCAGAAGGAGCAGCTCCGTCTCGGACGTCCCGCCGACGGCTGGGCCACGCTGGAACTCTTGAACGCGCTCTAAATTTAAGTGAACCTCGGGCCACGGATGTGGCTCGTGCGCAGGTCTATCACCCCGGGGATCGGAACCGATCTCCGGGGTTTCTTTTATCGGCGGTCCAGGTGCGCCACGACCGCAGATGGAACGCCCCATGCCTGAGCGCCCCCTTGCGCACGAATACGACAAGAACCGGGTGGTCCGAGCGAAGACGCCGGGCTATGAAATAGCCGTCAGATCACAGCCGGTCCGGGAATGTCAGGCGCAGCTTTTACGCCACAATCTCTCTTCTCCGCCTGCACGAGGCTGACGGGCGACGCAATCAGCACGGACAGGCACACCTATGAATGCGCGGACCACAGTCGACGGCCATCAGATGAGCGTCAGAACCTGGGCGCTGCTCGCCCTGCTCGGTCTCATCTGGGGCGGATCCTTCTTCTTCGCCCGCGTGGCCGTTGCCCATGTGCCGCCATTCACGCTGGTGGTGCTGCGTCTGGGCCTGGCGGCACTTGCCCTGCATCTCTTCCGCGGCCGCTTCGGCATGTATCAGGCACTTTCCGGACGCTGGCGCGAATTTGCGCTGATGGGACTGATCAACAACGCCATTCCGCACGCCTTCATTTTCCTCGGCCAGACCCAGATCGGCGCCGGGCTGGCGGCGATCCTCAACGCCACGACGCCGGTCTGGACCGTTCTCATCGCCAACATTGCGACCGAGGACGAGAAGCTGAGTTCTGCCAAGATCGCCGGCTGCCTGCTCGGCCTTACCGGTACCGTGGTTCTGATCGGGCCGAATGCGGTTGCCGGCCTGTTCGGTACGGTGAGCGGCGTTCCGCTTTGGGCGCTCGTCCTTCCAGTGCTGGCCGCCGTCAGCTATGGCCTTGCGGCAACCTACGGCAAGCGCTTCCGAAATCTCGCACCACCGGTGACGGCCGCCGGCCAGCTCACCGCTTCGACGCTGATGATGCTGCCCGTTGCTGCCTTCACGGATGCGCCCTGGACCCTGCCGATGCCGCCAATGGAAGCAACGCTTGCCATCCTCGGCCTCGCGCTCGTCTCGACCGCCTATGGATACATCCTCTATTTCCGGATCATGGCGGAGGCCGGCGCCACCAACGCCTCGCTCGTCACCCTGCTGGTGCCGCCAAGCGCGATCCTGCTCGGTTACCTCTTCCTCGGTGAAACCCTGCAGGCGGCCGATGTCGGCGGAATGGCGCTGATCGCCCTTGGGCTCGCCGTGCTTGACGGCCGCATTCTGCGGCTCAAACGCGCCGCCTGAACGGGGAATCGAAGCGCCGATTTCGTGCCCTTCTGAGGCGCTCACGCACGGTTACAAACGTTTATATTAACCTTGCGGAAGCGATTGTGAAAAAAATGTGGCAGTCTGAAAAAGGTAAATATCTCAATATTATAGCCCTGTGAATAAGGCCGCTCCCCCTCACGGATTTCGCACTGCAGCACAAGTTTCGCTTTAACACATCGTGATTTCGCCCTATGTTTTAACGCGTCAACGCAGGGAGGGTCATCCATGGGCCTTACACATTCGCTGAATGTCCTCATGATCAGTGCAGCGTTCGTATTCGTGGCCACGATGCTCTTCATCTGATGAGCGGCTGCTGAGAGTCCAAACCGAATAGGACTTAAATTTCCGGAAATCCATTTTGCAGCACCAAGCAAGCTAGACCGCCAAGAGAGCAAAGGGTCTAATCGCTGCGACAAACAAGAAAGCGCCTGAAGATCGATCTTCAGGCGCTTTCTTTTTGATGGCATCTCCGCCCGGGAAATCGGGTTCGGATCCGGGGTTCAGGCGGCAGCGCCCGCCGCCCTCGTCCGTGGCGCTTCGTCGAGAGCATTGTCCGCCTCGAGCGCTACCTGCTCGAAACCGACGAGATCCAGGACCGCGGTCACCAGCGGCGAACGGTTCATTGTGTAGAGGTGGAAGTCGCGAACACCGCGTCGGGCGAGATCAACGATCTGCTCGGCAGCGATATGGGTCGCCTCCTTGAAACGCTCGACCGGCTGGTCTTCCAGATGCACCAGCCGGGTGACGATCGCCTCCGGCACGCTCGCGCCACAGAGGCCGGCAAACTTCTGCACCTGCGCCAGATTGTTGATCGGCAGGATGCCCGGCACGATCGGAATGTTGATACCGGCGCGGCGCACCCGTTCGAGATAGCGCTCGAAATCGTTGTTGTCGAAGAAGAACTGGGTCAGCGCCCGGTTGGCTCCCGCATCGACCTTGCGCTTCAGCATGTCGATATCGGCGGCCACGTCAGGGCTCTCCGGATGCTTCTCCGGATAGGAAGAGACGGAAATCTCGATATCGTCGCCCCGTGCGCGGATCGCCCGCACCAGGTCGGTGCTGCTCGCATAGCCATCCGGATGCGGCTGATAGGCGCTGCCGATGCCGCCCTGCGGGTCGCCGCGCAGCGCCACGAAGTGGCGGACGCCATAATCGATGTATTCGTCGATGACCGCATCGACTTCCGCCTTCGGTGCGCCGACGCAGGTCAGGTGCGCGGCCGTATTGGCAAAGCCCTTCTCCTCGACCATCCGCCGCACGGTCGTCAGCGAGCGCGCCTTGGTCGAGCCGCCTGCGCCGTAGGTAACCGTCACGAAGGCAGGAGCGAAGATGGAAAGATCTTCCGCAGTCTGGAACAGTTGCACTTCCATTTCGTCGGTCTTGGGGGGGAAGTACTCGAAGGAGAGCCTCAGATTGCCGCGCTCGGCCGGATAAAGCGTCTGTGCCGTCATTCTCAAACTCCCCCTGCATGGACGCGCGGCCGCGGCGTTTCATTCTCATTCACGGCGCGCCGATCGCGCGCCAGCCAGATCGTCACCGTCAGCTTTTCTTCCTCGGCCCCTTCCGGCGAAAGGTCCGTGGTCTTTTCGAGCACCAGGCCGGCCTTGGCGAGCCAATCGGAGATTACCTGGTGCGAGAAGCCAAGGCGCGCATGGGCGTGCTCGTCGCGCAGATGCTCAAGTCCGTGCGGCGCGAAGTCGATGATGACAAGGCGACCGCCCGGCATCAGCATGCGCGCGGCTTCCGCAATCGCCGCCTCCGGCTCGTCGAGGAAATGCAGCACCTGGTGAATGGTGACGAGATCGAAGGCGTGCCCGTCGAGCGGCAGGTTGAAGATATCGCCGTGGCGGATCGACGCCTTGGTGATGCCGGCGCGTTCGAGATTGGAGCGCGCAACGGCCAGCATATCGCGGCTGGCATCGACGCCGACGCCGCGACGATAGAGCCCTTCGAAGAGCTGCAGGATGCGCCCGGTGCCGGTTCCGAGATCGAGCAGGCTCTCGACCGGTTCGTCGCCGACCATCTCGCGCAGCTTCGCCTCGACATCGCGCTCGCTGACATGCAAGCGGCGAAGCTCGTCCCAGCCAGCGGCGTTGCGGCTGAAATAGGCCTGCGCCTTCTCGGCCCTCGCCTTCTTCAGGGTGGTCAGCCGCGCCGCATCGCGCGAAAGCACCGCGTCGTCAGCAGACGCCGACGCCAGCATGGCCCGCACGAGCCCGACGCGGGCGCCATCCTGCCTGAGACGGAAATAGGCCCAGGCGCCTTCCTGATAACGGTCGATGAGTTCGACTTCGGCAAGCAGCTTCAGGTGCCGCGAAATACGCGGCTGCGACTGCCCGAGAATTTCGGTAAGATCGGTAACGGTGAGGTCGCCGGCGGCAAGCAAAGCGACGAGACGCATGCGGGTCGGCTCTCCTGCCGCCTTCAGCACGTCCACCAGCGCATCCAGACCCAGTTCTCTCTGAACAGCCATCGCGATCCCCATCAACACATAAAGATATGTTTATGTGATTTGCGATGTCGGCGCAAGCGGATTTGCGCGGAGAAGCCAAACAATGGCGCTTGCGGAACAGGGCATGCAAAGGAAAACGGGCGGAGCCTGCGCTTCGCCCGTTCCCGTAACAATAGACTTTCAGTTCCAGCGTTCGCGGCGCTGCCGCGATGCACTGGGCGCCGCAAGGAAATGCGCCGCCTTGGCTCTGATCAGCGCGTCAGGCGCTTGTAGGTGACGCGCTTCGGGTTGACCGAGTCCGGGCCGAGGCGGCGGATCTTGTCCTTCTCGTAGTCTTCGAAGTTGCCTTCGAACCATTCGACCTGGCTGTCGCCTTCAAAGGCGAGGATGTGCGTTGCCAGGCGGTCGAGGAACATGCGGTCGTGGCTGATGATAACGGCGCAGCCGGCGAAGTTTTCGAGCGCAACTTCGAGTGCTGCCAGCGTCTCGGTGTCGAGGTCGTTGGTCGGTTCGTCGAGCAGCAGCACGTTGCCGCCGGCCTTCAGCATCTTGGCGAGGTGAACGCGGTTGCGCTGACCGCCCGAGAGGTTGCCGACCTTCTGCTGCTGGTCGCCACCCTTGAAGTTGAAGGTCGAGCAATAGGCGCGCGAGTTCATCTCGTACTTGCCGAGCTTGATGACTTCGGCACCGCCGGAGATTTCTTCCCACACGGTCTTGTTGCCGTCGAGCGCGTCGCGGCTCTGGTCGACATAACCGAGATGCACGGTGTCGCCGATGCGGATCGAGCCGCTATCGACCTGCTCCTGGCCGGTGATCATGCGGAACAGCGTCGTCTTACCGGCACCGTTCGCGCCGATGATGCCGACGATGCCGCCCGGCGGCAGCTTCAGCGACAGGCCGTCGATCAGCAGGCGATCGCCGTAACCCTTGGTGACGCCCTCCATCTCGATGACCACCTGGCCGAGACGTTCGCCGACCGGGATGATGATCTGCGCGTCGCCCGGACGCTGGTTTTCCGCCGCATTGACCAGTTCGTCATAGGAGCGGATACGCGCCTTGGACTTGGCCTGGCGGGCCTTGGGGCTGGATGCGATCCACTCCTGTTCGCGGGCGATCGCCTTCTGGCGGGAGGCCTCTTCACGGCCCTCCTGCTGCATGCGCTTGGCCTTGGCGACGAGGTAGGCCGAGTAGTTGCCTTCGTAGGGAATGCTGCGGCCGCGGTCGAGCTCGAGGATCCAGCCGGTGACGTTGTCGAGGAAGTAGCGGTCGTGGGTGATCATCAGCACGGCGCCCGGATATTCGCGCAGGTGCTTTTCGAGCCAGGCGATCGTCTCGGCGTCGAGATGGTTGGTCGGTTCGTCGAGCAGCAAGAGGTCCGGCTGCGACAGAAGCAGCTTGCAGAGCGCCACACGGCGCTTTTCACCGCCCGAAAGGCTGGTGACGTCGGCATCGCCTGGCGGGCAGCGCAGCGCTTCCATCGCCATTTCGACCTGGCTTTCGAGATCCCAGAGGTTCTGGCTGTCGATGATGTCCTGGAGCTTCGCCCCCTCTTCCGCCGTCTCGTCGGAATAGTTCATCATCAGTTCGTTGTAGCGCTCGACGATCGCGGTTTTCTTGGCAACGCCTTCCATCGCGTTCTCAAGCACCGTCTTGGTCGGATCGAGCTGCGGCTCCTGCGGCAGGTAGCCGACGGTGGCACCCTCGGCTACCCAGGCTTCGCCGGTGAATTCCTTGTCGAGGCCGGCCATGATGCGCAGAACCGTCGACTTACCGGCGCCGTTCGGGCCGAGGATACCGATCTTGGCGTCCGGGTAGAACGACAGATGAACGTTCTCGAGAACCTTCTTCGCGCCGTAGGACTTATTAAGTCCGGCCATATGATAGATGAACTGACGTGCCATAAGGGAATGCTCCGCAGGGAAAGGAAATTTGCCCGCTATGTAGGCGAATTATAGGAAGGGGGCAATGAGCAAAGGCATTCGCCCCGGCTTGTCCCCCCACCTATCCCATGCGGCTGCCCTGCGCCGGCAGCCCTTTCGCTGCCGAAGAACAGTGCCTGCAAAGCGGGTCAGCTTCGCCCGGCCGTATCGGCAAAGCCCTTGGCACATTTGAACTCGGTCGGTCCCGCCGCCTGGATCAGAGTCGCGAGGCTCGAGGCCTTCATGACGTCGCCGGTCAGCCCGATCGTCAGCCCGGTGATGATGCTGCGCCCCTGAACCGTCTGGCAGCGCATGCGCACCCGGTCGCCGGCGCCAGCGCCAAAACTCTGGTCGAAGGCCTGCTTGATCGTCGCCTCGTCGAGTTCGGAGCCGATGCGCTGGCGAAAGAGCGCACCGACCGCCGAGCGGTTGAGCTCCTCCAGCATGCGCAGCTGCGCCGAGAAATAGTCGTCGACCGAGCCGCTCTGGCAGGTGCCGCTGCGCAGCCACTGGTGCCGGTCGAGGCCGGATTGCACGCCGGGCATGGCGATCAGCAGCCGCGCCGCCGTGTCGTCTGCCATGGCGAGTTTCGGCAGTTCAAGCCAGCTGCCCTTGCGATCCTGCGCCCGCACCTCGGCCGTTACTCCGCAATAGCTTTTGCGCAGCGGCCAAAGGCCATGCAGCGAGAGATTGGTGGCGTCGAAACGCTCCGCGGTTTGGCTTTCGCATTCCTTGCGCTGCGGCCGCGTTTCGCAGAAGCCGGGCTGCCAGCTGACCGCCAGAACATACTCCGTGCGGCCGGTCGCGCCTTCGGAAGCCGCTTGATCCGACATTTCCTCGCCGGCAGCAAAGGCGGCCGGCGCAAGGAACAGCGCCAACGCCGCCAGCAGTCCTGCCATCGGACCCGATATCGCCTTACAGAAACTAATCATGATATCCTCCTGCGGAAACAAAACAGGAACGAATATCGCTCAAAACGGGAAAATTGCAACTCTTAATTAAGATGAGCGCACATTCGCTTGTGACCTCATGCGCAACGAGCAACAAGCGGCGATTGCCTTTGCCTTGCAAATCGATTTGATATCGAAATGTCTGTCGTTGTTGCCGGGGGAAATCGTGTTCGGGCAGGTGAAGACACATCAGAGCCCGACCGGAGCCATCTTGAGCTGGCGCCATTTCCCCGCGACCGCTCATGCCCGCGGCATCCTCCTCATCAGCCACGGCCTTGCCGAACATTCCGGCCGCTACGCCCGCTTTGCCGAAGCGATGGCCGCACATGGCTTCCACGTCTATGCCCACGACCACCGCGGCCATGGCGAAACGCGCGCGCCGGACGCCCAGCTCGGCATGTTTTCGAGCCGCGACGGCCTCGACAAAATCTTCGCCGATATCCGGGCTGTGCGCGAAATCGCGACCGCCGCCCATCCGGGTCTCCCGGTCATCCTCTTCGGCCATTCCATGGGCGGGCTGATTGCGCTGAACGCAGCCGAGGCTGATCCCGGCCTCTATGATGCACTCGCCGTCTGGAACTCCAATTTCCGTCCCGGCCTCGCCGGCCGCGGCGGCCAGATGATCCTGAAAATCGAGAAGGCGCTGAAGGGTTCGGATGTGCCGAGCCCGCTCCTGACCAAGCTTTCCTTCGGCATGTGGGGCGGCGCGATCAAGGATCGCAAGACCGATCTCGACTGGCTCTCGCGCGACGATGCCGAGGTCGCGAAATACGCGGCCGACCCGCTCTGCGGCTTCGATGCGACCGTCTCGCTCTGGCTCGACCTCTTCCGGCTATCCTTCGGCGGCGCCCGGCCCGACCGGCTGGCGCGGCTCCGCAAGGACCTGCCCATTCATCTCGTCGGCGGCAGCGCCGACCCCTCCACGGAGATGGGCAATGCCATTCGCTGGCTCGGCGCCAAGATGAAGGCAGCCGGTCTGACCAACGTCACCGTCACCGTCTATGACGGCATGCGCCACGAGACCCTCAACGAACTCGGCCGGGAACAGGCGACGGCGGACTTCGCCGCCTGGTGCTTGGGCGCCATCGCAGGCAGGCGCTGACCGGAAATATCATGGCCGACATGTCCCTTCAAAAGATCGCCACGGACCACAACCGCATCTCCTTCGGGCTGACGCTGATGGTGATCTCGGTGCTCCTGTCGCCGCTGATCGACATCTTCGCCAAGCTGGCAATCGCCACGGTTCCCTCGGCCGAAATCACTGCGGTCCGGTTCCTTCTGCAGGTCGTCTTCATCCTGCCGATCGTGCTCTTCCGCGGCAGCCTCTTCGACCTCACCTGGCGCAAGACCGGGCTCCATGCGTTGCGCGGCGGCCTGCTTGTCATCACCATGCTTTCCTTCATCACCACGCTGAAGGTGATGGAGGTCGCCGATGCGATCGCGATCTTCTTCGTCGAGCCGATCATCCTGACGATCCTCGGCAGCATCTTCCTGAAAGAGACCATCGGCTGGCGGCGCTACACCGCCTGCGGCGTCGGCTTCTTCGGCGCGCTGCTCGTCATCCAGCCGAGCATGCAGGAGGTCGGCTGGATCGCGCTTCTGCCTGTCGTCGCTGCCTTCGGCCTTGCCGTGTTCCTGCTCGTCACCCGCATGGTCGCACAGAACGAGGACCCCTGGTCGATGCAGTTTCATGCCGGCATCTGGGGCGGGCTCTTCTGCCTCGTGCTTCTCTATTTCGGAGAAGGCACGGGTTCCGGCATTTTCGATCCGGTCTGGCCGCAGGGCACCACCTGGTACTATCTGCTCGGCGTCGGCGTCACCGCCACCATCTCCGGCGTGCTCGGCGTCTATGCCTATCGTGCCGCCCCGGCTTCAGTGCTGGCGCCGCTGCAATATCTGGAAATCGTCTCGGCGACGATCTTCGGCTGGCTCGTCTTCGGCGACCTGCCTGACGCATTGAAGTGGCTCGGCATCGCCATCATCATCGGCTCCGGCCTCTACATCATCTGGCGCGAGCGCCGCATACACAAGGACACGAGCGTCGCTCCGGTGTCGCCAGCCATCTGAAAACAAAAGCCATCTGAAAACAAAAGAAAGACCATCGGGAGGAAGATCATGAAAACTGGAGGCCAGCTCGTCGTCGACGCACTCGTCGCCAATGGCGTGAAACGCATCGCTTGCGTGCCAGGGGAAAGCTACCTGGCCGTGCTGGACGCGCTCTACGACACCGACATCGACGTGCTCGTCTGCCGCCAGGAAGGCGGAGCGGCGATGATGGCGGATGCCTGGGGCCGGCTCACCGGCGAGCCCGGCATCTGCATGGTGACCCGCGGCCCCGGCGCAACCAACGCTTCGGCGGGCTTGCACGTCGCACGGCAGGACTCGATCCCGATGATCCTCTTCATCGGCCAGGTGCAGAGCGAGGCGCGCGAGCGCGAGGCCTTCCAGGAAATCGAGTACCGTCGCGCCTTCACCGAGGTCGCCAAGTGGGTGGGCGAGATCGACGATCCCGCCCGCATTCCGGAATTCGTCACCCGCGCCTTCGCCGTCGCAACGTCCGGCCGCCCCGGCCCGGTCGTGCTGACGCTGCCCGAGGATATGCTGACGCGCAGCGCCGAGGCACCGGCCGCCAAGGCCTACCAGCCGGTCGAGGGCCATCCGGGCCCGGCGCAGGTCAAGCGGCTCGGCGAAATGCTTGCCGCCGCCAAGCGGCCGATCGCCATCCTCGGTGGCACCCGCTGGACGGCGGAAAGCGTTGCGCAGTTCCAGCGTTTCGCCGAGCGCTGGAAGCTCCCCGTCGGCTGCTCCTTCCGCCGCCAGATGCTCTTCGATCACCTGCATCCGAATTACGCCGGCGATGTCGGTATCGGCATCAACCCAGCACTTGCCAAGGAGATCAAGGAAGCGGATCTCGTGCTGCTTCTCGGCGGCCGCTTCTCCGAAATGCCTTCCTCCGGCTACACGCTGATGGACAGCCCCTACCCGCGCCAGACGCTGGTGCATGTGTACCCTGATAGTTCCGAGCTCGGCCGAGTCTACCGGCCGGAGCTGGCGATCGCCGCAAGCCCGAACGACTTCGTCGCCGCCCTCGAAGGCCTTGCGCCCGCAGGCGAACCCATCTGGTCCGAGCGCACCGAAATCATGCACGCGGCCTACCTCAAGTGGTCGACCCCGCCGGAAACCGGACCGGGCGCGGTGCAGATGGGGCCGATCATGAACTGGATCGAGGCGAACACCCCTCAGGATACCATCTTCACCAACGGTGCCGGCAACTACGCCACCTGGGTGCACCGCTTCCACCGCTTCCGCCGCTTTGCGACGCAGGCCGCACCCGCCTCCGGCTCGATGGGTTACGGCCTGCCGGCCGCCGTTGCCGCCAAGCAGCTGCATCCGGATCGCGAAGTCATCTGCTTTGCCGGCGACGGCTGCTTCCTGATGCACGGACAGGAATTCGCGACCGCCGTGCGCTACCGCCTGCCGATCATCACCGTCGTCGTCAACAATGGCATCTACGGCACGATCCGCATGCACCAGGAGCGTGATTATCCCGGCCGCGTCAGCGCCACCGACCTCACCAATCCGGATTTTGCCGCCCTTGCCCGCGCCTATGGCGGGCACGGCGAGACGGTCGAGAAGACGGAAGAATTTGCCGACGCGTTCCTCAGGGCGCGCGCCAGCGGCAAGCCGTCGATCATCGAGATCAAGCTCGACCCAGAAGCGATCACGCCGACGCGCACCCTAAGCGAGATCAGGAACGGCTGAGCAGGTCTTGTTGGCGAAGGTTCAATCACGGCGCGGACGCGCCGTGGCTGGATTCCTGTGCTCGTCACAGGAATCCAGCGGCGCCGCGTCGGCGGCGCGGAGAACGACCACGCTCGCTCCCTGCCCGCGAAGTACGTCCGGCCGCCTACTCCAGCCACTCCGTCGAAAACGCACCAGCCGCGTGCAGGTCAGTCGTCTCCAGGCGCCCCGGTCCGAGATTCTCGAACTTGTGCGGCACGTTGGCCGGCGCCACGACGATCTGGCCGGCTTCGGCGTCGATGGTGCGATCGCCGACGGTGAAGCGGGCGCGGCCGACGCGTACGATGAAGGTTTCGGGATAGGGATGGCGGTGCAGCTTCGGCCCGTAGCCGATCTCGTCTGTGGAAACGAAGATCACCGAGAGGCCAGCGCCAAAGGCCCCGCCTTCAAACTCGCCCTTCCAGACCTCGGGCTCATCCGCCCATTGCTCACGCGAAATCAGATGCGCTTCGGCCATGCCGATCCTCCACTGTCAGATGGAACGAAACGGCCGAGCGTAAGAGTAAGGGTTCGCTTGGCTCAGCCGCGAATATGCTGGGTCTGCTGGTAGACGGCCGTCGAGCGTGCGCCGGAACGGCAATAGCCGAGCATCGGGCGCTGGAACTCGTCGAGCGCATCGACCATGCTCGTTACAGCGTCTGCCGTCACGCCCATCGGGCCGACGGGAATGTGCTTGGTTTCGATGCCGAGCTCTTCGGCGCGGGCAGCGATCGATTCGAAGGTCGGCTGATCCGGTGCTTCGAAATCCGGGCGGTGGCAGACGATGGACTTGAAGCCGAGCGCCTTGATCTGGTCGAGATCCTCGACGGTGATCTGGCCGGAGACCGAGTATTCGTCGTTGATCTGGCGGATGTCCATGGTCGTCTTCCCTCAAGGAAATGTGGTGGCCTCTGATGTAGGCGCAGCCCTTCCCCGCGTCAATTCAAAAGCCGCGTGTTCCAGATGCCGGATCAGACGACTGAGAAGGCGATAGCGTAGCTTCGTGCCTCACCCGGCGGGAGCGGGATCAACTCTCCGGCTGCCGCCAGCTCCGGACGCTTGGCGATGCGGTGCGAGACAGGCTCGATGCTGATCACATCCGCCTCGCCGCGCTGGCAGCGCCACATCTGCAGGAAGGGCAGCGTGTCGGTCCGGAACCGCACCTGGAGCTTGCGCCCACCGAGCCCGGCAAGGCCCGCGAGGGTGACGTCCGACCAGCCATCGGAACCAACTGCCGCCGGCAGGCAAAAATGCGCACTCTCGCCATCGCCGAAACGCCAGGCGCTCTCCCCGCCTGCAAGCGAAGCGCTGAGGATACGGGTGTCCGGCCCGAGCAGTCTGCCGGCGATGTTGACGTGATACATCATCATCGGCGGAAAGGCCGAGGTCCCCACGTTGACGACGCGATCGTCGAGCACGACTTCGTACCGCGCGGGATCAATCCGCCACCGCCGCTCGATCCGGGCCTGCCCACCATCGGCGAGCGCCACCTCGATCGTCGCCGTGCACTCGGCTCCATCGCTCGCCATCTCCGTGTGGCTGACCGCAGTCCCGGCAAGCGACCCATGCAGCGGGTAGTGCGCGCCGTCCGCGACGCCCTCGATCGGCTCAGGATGACGGATGTGTTCGGGGCCGCAGGTGAAGAGAAAGCCGGCAAGCGCCCGGTCGATCCTCGGATCGCCATCGGAGGGGATCGCGGCACCCGGCGACAGATCGACGCCATCGACGACAAAAGCCGCAACATCGAGCGCGGAAAGACGATCGAACAGCACATGATTTTCTTGGCCGTCCGCAGGTTCTTCGAGCGTTCTCAGCATGTCCTCTTCCTCAAATCGGCCGCAGAATCACTGCAATCGCAAAGAGATGATAGCTGAGGAGATCCACATTTCAGCGGTTGAAGCCGAAGTCTGCTCCGCCTAGATAGAATTTAACCGCTTGTTCATGATGAATTCATTTTTTTCACATTAACGTCGAAATCCAAATGTACCGCGCCACATTCGCTACAATGAAAACAGGTTCTCACGTGACGTCAGCGACCCGCATCGGCCTCTCGCTTCTCGCCGCAGCCGGCTTTCTCGCCGTGGATTTGACGGCCGCTTTCGCGCAGGACTATCGCGGCAGAAATCGCTATGGCGACGACGTCATGCTGGTCACGCCCAATGGCGAAATCCTCGACTACGTGCCGCGCGCCGATGAGGTGCAGACCATGCGCGACAGCCGCGGGCGCACGCTGCTGATCGATAGCTGGGGCAATGTGGTGGCGACCGTCGTGCCCAATCGCGCCCGCCGGGATAGTTACGGCGGAGGCCAGGATGGCTATGGCGGCTATCGCCGCGAGGGCGACGTCGACATCTATTCGAACCGCCGCAACCGCGACACCGAGCGCGGCTACGGCTATTCCGAGCCCGGCGAAGTCACCGGTTCCATCCCCGACTACCGCGACGTGGTGCCGCCATCCACCGATGGCAACGAGCTGCCGAACAGCCTTCCGGGCCTGATCGACGGTACTGAAGAGGCCGCGATCGACCCGTACGACAGCCAGCCCATGCGCCAGTCGATGCCGCCGGCCATGACGGTCAAGTCGAAGTCGCGCGCCGAGATCACCGCGCTGCAGGTCTTCCTCGACCGAGAAGGTTTTTCGCCCGGCGTGATCGACGGCAAGATGGGCTCGAACGTGACCAAGGCGATCGAGGCCTGGCAGGAGTCGACCGGCGAGACGCTCGACCCCAACAACACCGAGGACATCCTCGAGCGGCTGCGCATGAGCGGCGGCATGCCGATCACCAGCTATACGATCACGGCGGCCGATGCTGCCGGCCCCTATGTCGCGTCGATCCCGGAGGACTACGCGCACAAGGCGATGCTGCCGCACATGTCCTTCACCTCGACGACGGAAATGCTCGGCGAAAAGTTCCACATGGACGAAGCCTATCTGCGCGAGCTGAACCCGGGCGTCGACTTCACCATCCCGGGCACCATCATCAAGGTGATCAATCCGGGTGCGAACAAGGCCGGCAAGGTTGCCCGCATCCTCGCCGACAAGGCGCGCAAGCAGGTGCTCGCCTATGACGACACCGGCAAGCTGATCGCCGCCTATCCGGCAACGATCGGCTCGTCCGACACGCCATCGCCTTCGGGCACCGTCAATGTCGAGCGCATCGCGCTCAATCCGGGCTACACCTACAACCCGAAGATCAACTTCAGGCAGGGCAATAACGACAAGATCCTCACGTTGCAGCCCGGCCCGAACGGCCCGGTCGGCACCGTCTGGATCGCGCTCTCGAAGCCGACCTACGGCATTCACGGCACGCCGGAACCTTCGAAGATCGGCAAGACCCAGAGCCACGGCTGCGTGCGCCTGACCAACTGGGATGCGACCGAGCTCGCCAAGATGGTCAGCCCCGGCGTTACCGTCGAATTCGTCGATTGACGCCATTGCGTTCGGCTACTGCATGTTTCCTTTAAGCGTAGCCGATTGAAGGACAAAAACATGCAGCAGTTCAAAGCGCTACAGCGAACTTTACGCGTCTTGATAAGACGCGCAGTGCTGTAGGCCAACCAACGCTGCCGAAAGCTTTTTTTTGCACCATTTCCCCCAATTGGGTGAGTGACTTCCGCCAAACGGCATAGAAGATGGCATTGCCTGATTGACCATCCACGACAGGCACGTTTTTAAAGATGTATCGCCGAAGCGAGACGACGTTTCGGCAAAGATTTTTCAGACGTATACATTTACAAGACCGCAGCTGCCGACGACCCAGCTGCGGTTTTTCTTCATCACCCCCATCCCGCAGCGCCCCGATGCCTCTCGCGCCGGCCTTGCATCATGACTTCATGAAACATTGTCATGAGAATTTTCCCCGCAATCGGCTATCACCGAGAGAACCCTGACCTATAGCCGGACGTCCGGCCGCACTTGAAGGATTGCCGCGATGGCGACGGAGCGCACCCTGCCCAACCTCTGGCATGCGACGGCACCGGCCGCACCGGAAACCGGGCCGCTCAGCCGCGACCTGGCGACCGATGTCGCGATCGTCGGCGGCGGCTTCACCGGCCTATCGGCAGCCCTGCACCTCGCCGAAAAGGGCGTGAAGGCGACGGTGATCGAGGCGAAGATGATCGGCTTCGGCGGCTCCGGCCGCAATGTTGGCTTGGTCAATGCCGGCATGTGGGTCAAGCCCGACGATCTCATCTCGACCCTCGGCCCGGCCGCCGGCAACCGCCTGCTCACCGAGCTCGGCGATGGCCCGTCGATGGTCTATGCCCTGGTCGAAAAACACGGTATCGCCTGCGAGGCGGTGCGCAACGGCACGCTGCACATGGCCGTCGGTAGCGAAGGTGTCACGGAAATCAGGGATCGCGAAGCGCAATGGCAGAAGCGCGGCGCCCCGGTCGAGGCGCTCTCCGCCGAGCGGGCGCATGCGCTCACCGGCGCCGAAGGCTTTTCCGGCGCCCTGCTCGATCGCCGCGCCGGCACCATCCAGCCGCTCGCCTATGCCCGCGGCTTGGCACGCGCAGCCCTTGCTGCCGGTGCCGAGATCTACACCGACACGCCGCTGACAGGCGCCGAACGCCAGGGCGAGACCTGGGTGCTGAAGGCCGGCAACAGCGTCATCCGCGCCAAGCAGGTGATCCTTGCCACCAACGCCTATGGCGGCCTCTTCGCCGAAAGCCCGTGGCAGGCGCATACGCAGGAACTGACGATCCTGCCCTATTTCCAGTTCGCCACCAATCCGCTGCCCGATGCGGTTGCAAGCCGTATCCTGCCGGAGCGCCAGGGCACCTGGGACACCGGCCTTGTCATGACGTCGTTCCGCATGGACCAGCAGAACCGGCTGATCTTCGGCTCGATCGGACGGCTCGACGCGATCGCCGAAGGCACGCATCGTGCGTTTGCCGCCCGCTCCTTGCGCAAGCTCTTCCCCTTCATCGGCGATTTCCGCTTCGAATACTGGTGGGACGGCCGCATCGGCATGACCACCAACAACCTGCCGGCGATGCACACCCTCGCCCCCAACGTGGTTTCCGTCAGCGGCTACAACGGCCGTGGCATCGCCCCTGGCACCGTCTTCGGCCGGGCCCTGGCGAACCACGTCACCGGCGAGAGTTCGGCGATCCCGCTTGCGGAAACGCCCGTGACGCCCGACACCTGGCGTGGCGTAAAGTCGGCCTTCTACCACGCCGGCGCCCAGGCCAAACATTTCATCGACCGGCGCTTCTGAGCGCTGCTTGGCGGATAGACTGACCGGTCGTGCCGGTCCGCCACCTCGACGGCAACTATCCTTCTCTGTCGTCCTGAAGGAAGCTCCGCGCCCCCTGAGTGGACGGTCCCGGCAGACCGGCCATCTCCGCGCCGTCAGCCGGTCGGCTGGAGTTCTCGCGGCTGTTCGCTAGCGCGCGGGCACATGCGAAACCCAAAACCGATTGCAAAATAGCATCAGTAGATCTAACTTACACCGATTGCACATCGCAATCAGATCGGTGCGAACGTGCCATTCGAGACAAGGAATTGGCCATGGCAAAGCTCGTGTTCGGAATGAACCAGTCGCTGGACGGCTACGTCGATCACATGTCGTTTGCGCCAAGCCCCGTCCTCTTTCGCCACTTTATCGAGGAAGCCGAGCGGCAGGCCGGCAGCCTATATGGCCGCCGTATTTATGAGATCATGCGCTACTGGGACGACGAGCATCCTGAATGGGATGCGGAAGAACGCGCCTTCGCGGCGGCGTGGCGGAAGCAGCCGAAATGGGTCGTTTCGCGCTCCTTGACGTCAGTCGGCCCCAATGCTCGGCTCATAGACGGTGATCTTGCGGGCGCGGTGCGCAAGCTGAAGGCTGAGCACGATGGCGAGATCGAAGTGGCTGGCCCGGTCTTGGCGCACAGCCTCACTGAACTTGGCCTGATCGACGAGTATCGGATTTACCTGCACCCGGTCGTACTGGGTCACGGCAACCCCTATTTCGCCGGCCCCCGGCCGCGGCTCCGCCTGGTGTCTCATGACCGGATTGCCGAGGACGTGATGAGGTTGACCTACGTTCCTGCTTAGTTTGCTCTGCCAGTCCGACAAACCAAAACGCCCCGGATCATCCCTGACCCGAGGCGTCGTCTCTCAATACGATCACGCGGCCGCCCGGTAACCCGAGGCGACGGCAACCTGCGCCTGGCTGGAGGTCCGGAAGGCGCGCAGCCGCGTGGTGAAGTGCTCGGCCTCGCCCGTCAGCGCCCGGCTTGGTGATTTGGGCCATCTGGATAATGGCGGTAGGCCGACACCAGGCGCGGCGTCAAATCCGCCATCTACCGTGCCGGCGCCCAGGCCAAGCACTTTATCGACTGACGGTTTTGAAGGCTTTCGGAGCATGGGTCGGACCGGTGATGTTCCACAGCCCAATGAACCCCACAGAAACGCCCCGGATCATCGCTGCTCCCCCCTCGACAACGTTGCACGGAGCGCGGAAGGCCACCTAACACGATCGCTGTCTAATCGACGGTCTCACGGAGAAGCGTCAGGAAATCTGGAAAACGCTCTGCAAGGGGGTGAATCCCATCCTGACCTTGCAGTTCGTGGTACCAGAGCACAATGGACGGCTCAGATGATGAGCGATAATCGAAGCATACCAGATTTCCCCCACCGTCTTCTCCAAAGGGAATGATCTGGCGCGGTAAATCATGCTCGCTCCAGCAAGCGAGAGATGTCCATACCGACTCAGAATCCCACGGCAGAAGCGAGAGCCACAACCCGAATCCACCGGCTTGCGAGCTTCCCGCCACAGGGAACTCTGCATCACCGTAGGCACCATTGTGAGTGCGAATTAGCTCGCGGTACAATGGCGGGAAATCAACGCCTAGCATCATTGCTGCACCGACCACGACGGTGTCAGGCAAGAGGTCGTCCTTGGGTTGAAAACCAGCCACACGCATTTGCCGGGATGTCCTCTGCTGTTTTTCTAAGATAGTTTACCTTAGCCAATGGGCCTGCCTGCAAAGCGTGACACCAGTTCGCATCTAAGGAATTATTCAAGCCCCGCCTGACCGGACCTGACCTCATCCGAGACGCGTGCTACGCCGCCGCGCGGTACCCCGAAGCGGCATTGACCTGCACCTGGCCCGACGTGCGGAAAGCGCGCAGCCGCATGGCGATGTGCTCGGCCTCGACGGTCAGCGCCTGGCTTGCGGCATTGGCCTGTTCCACCATCGCGGCGTTCTGCTGGGTGATCTGGTCCATCTGGGTGATCGCCGTGTTGACTTCCTGCAGGCCGGTCGCCTGTTCGGCGGTGCTGGCGTGGATCGCCCCGAAGACGGAGCTGACTTCGACCACCTGCGCCACGATCTGCTGCAGCGACTGCGCCACCTGGTTGACCGAGTTCACGCCGTCGTCCACTTGGCCGCGCGACTTGGCGATCAGGCCCTGGATGTCCTTGGCAGCATCGGCGCAGCGCTGGGCAAGCGCGCGGACTTCCGAGGCGACAACGGCAAAGCCCCTGCCCGCCTCGCCGGCGCGCGCCGCTTCGATGCCGGCGTTCAGCGCCAGGAGGTTGGTCTGGAAGGCAATCTCGTCGATCACGTCGACGATCCGGGCGATGCTGGCCGACGACGTCTGGATCTCCTGCATCACCTCGATCGCGTGGCTGACGATCTCGCCGCTCTGCTCGGCATTGGCGCGCGCCGCAATGACGGTCGAGTTCGCCTGGTTGGCGCCTTCGGCCGTCTGCTTGACGGTACGCGTCACCTGCTCGACGGCTGCCGCCGTCTCCTCGAGATTGGCGGCCTGGCGTTCCGTGCGCTTGGCCAGATCGTCGGCGGCCGCCGCGATCTCCTTGGCGCTGGTGTGGATCTGGCTGGCGCCGGCCTCGATGCCGCCGATCGCACGCGAGAGCTCGCCGATCGCGTGATTGAAGTTTTCGCCAAGCTCCTGATAGGCCACCGGCAGATCCGAGCCGATGCGCGCCGTCAGGTCGCCATCGGCGATCTTCTTCAAGGCAGCGCCGAATGTCTTGCTGATCAGCGTGCGCTCGGCCGCCAGCACTTCTTCCTGCACGGCGCGCTGCTTGGTGACGTCGGAGGCATCCATATAGACGGAGATCGACAGATCCATGTCGAGGAAGACGCCCTTGACGAGGCTCGACAGCATCGCGCCCATGTCTTCGGCCGAGGTGGTCTGACGCGAGAACAGGCTACGCTTCGGCCAATGCGCCCTAACGATTTCGGTAATCAGATGTTCGGCGATCAGCGCATAGCCGCCGATGTACCAGCGCGGCTCAAGCCCGATGCGCGCGTGGACCTGGCCGATCGTGCGGACCTTGGCGCTATAGTCTTCATTGAAGTTGGCGTCGACGATGTTTGCCCAGTGGCCGACCTGCGCGCCCTTGGCACGATCAATATGGCTGTCGGACGAGAAGAACCGTTTCGTCTCGGGCGTCGCCTTCACCTTGCTATAGAACTTGTCGAGCGCCGGCCTCAGTTCCTTCTCGAGGATCGGCTTCAGCGCCTTGAGGCTCGTTCTGGCGGCGTCATCGAGCGCCATGAAATTCAGACGACCGGCAACATCCTGCGTGCCGGCAGCGGCGTGTTCCGTTTTCATGCGCGAACTTCCCTGCATGCTCTACTGCACGTCCCCCTAAATCCCATTCGATTTAAGGACAAAACATGCAGCAGTTCGAAGTGATACAGCGACCTTTGCGCGCCGGATAAGACGGGCGGCGCTGTAGTGGATCATGGAGACAGGATCGACGGCGCACTGCATGTTTCCTTTAATCGTATTCGATTAAAGGACAAAAACATGCAGCACTTCAAAGTGCTACAGCGACCTTTGCGCGTCTGATAAGACGCGCGGCGCTGTAGGCGTCTGAGATCATCGCCGCAGTCATGGCGGCCGATTGCCCGATTGCTGATATCGCGGGGCAAGCTGTGTCCTTGGCCACTGTTAGAAGCCTAGGGTAAAAGAAGCCTTACGGACAACAGCTATTTCGCGAAGGCTGAAATAGGATTCAACCGGAACTGACGAAACTCAATTCCGGTTGAAAGGGAACAATTCCAGGAAAAAGATCAGGCCGCGTTGCGCGACGCCCAGGACGGCATGCGTGCGGCCCAGGAACGGCGCGCCTTGACCGGCAACAGCGACTGCACTTCTTTTGCCAGCGCAAAGGCGTTTTCACGCGCCTTGTCGAGGTTGCTGACACGGGCCGGATCCATCGACTGCAGCGTGCCGCCGCAGTCGAAGATCTCGCGATAGGCGGCGCGCTCGACGATCGGCGTGTCGAGCACCGAGACGCCGCGTTCGGCGAGCATGGCTTTGATCGTCTGCAGCGCGCGCGTGGTGACGAGCGAATTGACGCGGGTCAGCACGACCGAATGGTTGATGCGTTGCCTGGACCGATCCTCGATCTGGCGGATGAGTTCGAGGATCTGCGCCGCGCCGCGCGCGTCCATGGCGCACCCCTGCACCGGGATCAGCACCTGATCGGAAATGGCCAGTGCCAGTGCGACAATTTGGTCTTTCGCGCCCGCGAGATCGATGACGATGTAATCCGCCTCATCCTTCATCTCGCGGATATGACATTCGAGCGAGCCGGGCGTGATATGCGAGATCACCGTGAGGTTGGCGATGTGGCCGGAAACTTCGGCCCAGCTCGTGATCCAGCGCTGCGGATCGGCATCGAGAACCACGACGCGATGTCCTTGCCTTGCCAGCTCCGTCGAAAGGATCAGCGCCGCCGTCGTCTTGCCCGCGCCGCCCTTTGCATTGGCGAAAGTGATGACCGCCATGATATTCCTCATTCTGTGCATGTTCCGCGCTGAACCCGACGGCTGTGGCCGGTGGTTCGCTTCTTAACGAAACCTTACAGAAGATGGTTAACGAATTGGTAACGCGGGGACGTCAAACCTGACAGTCAGGCCATGCGGCATCACCGGCAGCCGTAGGGCGGCGGGCCAAAAAGCGCTGAAAAAGACCGGAACTCAGGCCCGCAACGGAAGCGGGTCCGCCGTCCGCTGCGCGCGATAGCACATGGACGAGAATGGCCCGTGCCGTGCCGCCTCTCCCGGTGGGTCCAGCAACCTCAGCACGTCATCGGCAAAGGCGCAAGCATTGGCCTGGGCCTTTGCCAGATTGCTGACCCTGGCAGCATCGAGCGAATAGAGCGTATCGCCCTGCTCGAACAGTTCGCGAAATGCCGTACGCTCTACGAGCGGCGTATCGACGAGACGGATCTTGCATTCGGCCAGCATCAGCTTGACCTTGCGCATCGCCCGCGTCGTGACGATGGCGTTGACCCGTGTCAACAGCACCGCATGGTTGATGTTGGCGTGCGCATTGTTCTCGATATAGCGGATCAGTTCGAGCACCTGTGTGGCGCCGCGCGCATCCATGACGCAGCCCTGAACCGGGATCAGCGTCAGGTCGGAAAGCCCGATCGCAAGCGCGACCAGCACGTCGGCCGCTCCCGAGAGGTCGATGACCACATGCTCGACGCGGCCGCGCAGCCGCCTGAGGTGGTCGCTAAGGGTGGTCGTGGTGACACCGGAGATGACGGAGAGATTGCTGTCGCTTCGACCGTGCCTAAACCAGTCGGTCATGCAGGCAAGCTGGTCGCAATCGAGAACCGCAACCCGGTCGCCGCGCCGGGCAAGCTCGCTGGCGAGCAGCAACGCTGCCGTCGTCTTGCCAGCTCCCCCCTTCGCATTCGCGAGGGACATAATCGCCATTGCTCGACCCTAACTCACCGCGGCCCTCTGGTTCCGGGCCGAAACATACGCACGCTCTAATGGAAGCGTTTCAGATCGCGGTAAACGAACTGTAAAGGACACGCTTCCAGGGAACCAAATCGTGACAGTTCCGTGACAATTAGGTGACAAATCGACTGCAATGGCAAGTGGTATTTTCGACCCCTCTAAACTAAGGGAGATCTGGCGCCTCACCCGGGCGAGGCGCCAGCCACACTATGTCAGATGCACTCGCGGAAGAGTTTCTTCGCAGCGTCCAGCGTCAGCTCCACCGGGTTGCCGCCCGCCGTCGGGTCGACGATCGCCATCTCTGACATCTCGTCGATGCGGTCGGTACCGACGCCGAGTGCTGCGAGCTTGTCCGGCACGCCGAGTTCCTCGCGCAGCTTCAGCACGTAGTCGTAAAAGCCGTCGAAGCCGCCGGAAATGCCGAGATAGGCGGCGGCGCGCACGATCTTCTCTTCGATCGCCGGGCGGTTGAAACGCAGCACCGGCGGCATCACCACCGCATTGGTCATGCCGTGATGGGTGTTGTAGATCGCGCCCACCGGATGCGACAGCGAGTGGATGGCGCCGAGCCCCTTTTGGAAGGCGACGGCACCCATGGCGGCGGCACTCATCATGTTGGCGCGGGCCTCGATGTCGGTGCCGTCCTTGTAGGCACGCGGCAGGTATTCTTTCACCAGCCGCATGCCTTCGAGCGCGATACCGGCCGACATCGGATGGTAGAACGGCGAGGAATAGGCTTCCAGGCAGTGGGCAAACGCATCCATGCCGGTGCCGGCGGTGATCACTCTGGGCATGCCGACCGTCAGTTCCGGGTCGCAGATCGTGACAGCAGGCAGGAACTTCGGATGGAAGATCACCTTCTTCACGTGGCTTGCGGAATTGGTGATGACGCTGGCGCGGCCGACTTCCGAGCCGGTGCCGGCCGTCGTCGGCACGGCGACGATCGGCGCGATGCCCTCGACGCTCGCGCGGGTCCACCAGTCGCCGATGTCCTCGAAATCCCAGACCGGGCGGCTTTGCCCGGCCATGAAGGCGACGCACTTGCCGAGATCGAGGCCCGAGCCGCCGCCGAAGGCGACGACGCCGTCATGGCCGCCGTCCTTGAACGCCTTCACGCCGGCTTCGAGGTTGACGTCATTCGGGTTCGGATCGACATCGGCGAAGATCGCCCGGCCGAGATCGGCGGCCGCGAGGATGTCGAGCGCATTCTGCGTGATCGCCATCGGCGCAAGGCCGCGGTCGGTGATCAAGAGCGGCTTCTTCATGCCGACCGCCTTGCAATGGTCGGCAAGCTCCTTGATCCGGCCGGCACCGAACTTGATGGCGGTCGGATAGCTCCAGTTGGCGGTGATGGTCATGCGGTGACTTTCTTCAGATGATAGGATTTCGGACGGGTAAGGTTCTGGAAGCCGATGACCGAGAGCGAGCCGCCACGGCCGGTTTCCTTGACGCCGGTCCAGCAAAGCGCCGGGTCGAGATAGTCGGCGCGGTTCATGAAGACGGTGCCGGTCTCGATGTCGGCGCCGATGCGCGCGGCGCGCTCGGCATCCTTGGTCCAGAGCGATGCGGTGAGCCCGTACTGGCTGTCGTTCATCAGCTCGATCGCCTGGCTGTCGCTCTTCACCTTCATGATGCCGACGGCCGGACCAAAGGTTTCTTCGCGCATGAAGGCCATGGAGTGGTCGACATTGGTGAGGATCTGCGGCGCGAGATAGGCCCCGCCATCATCCTCAGGAAAGAGTTTCGGATCGATCAGCGCCTTGGCGCCCTTGGAGACCGCATCGGCGATCTGCTCGCGCACGGTCGCGGCGAAGCGCTTGTTCGCCATCGGACCGAGCGTCGTTTCCGGATCGAGCGGGTTGCCGAGCTTGTAGTTGGAAACCCAGGCGACCGACTTCTCGACGAAGGCGTCATAAAGCTTTTCATGCACGTAGATGCGCTCGATGCCGCAGCAGCACTGGCCGGAATTGTAGGTGGCGCCATCCATCAGCGTGTCGACGGCCGCATCAAGGTCCGCGTCTTCCATGACGTAGCCCGGATCCTTGCCGCCGAGTTCGAGGCCGAGACCGGTGAAGGTGCCGGCAGCCGCGCGCTCGATCGACCGGCCGCCTTCGACCGAACCGGTGAAGTTGACGAAGTCGAAGCTCTTGGCAGCAATCAGCGCCGCTGATGTCTCATGGTCGAGGAAGATGTTCTGGAAGACGTCGGCGGGAACGCCGGCTTCGACGAAGGCGCGCACCATACGCTCACCGACGAGGATCGTCTGGCTTGCATGCTTGATGATGACGGTGTTGCCGGCCATCAGCGCCGGGGCGACCGTGTTGATCGCGGTCATGTAAGGATAGTTCCACGGCGCAACGACGAAGACGACGCCATGCGGCTCGCGCGCGATGCGGCGCTCGAAGCGGTCGCTCTCCTCGATCACCAGCGGCTTCAGCGCATCGGCGGCGATCGTCGCGACATAGTTCGAGCGCTCGTTGAAGCCTTTGAACTCGCCGCCGTAGCGCACCGGCCGGCCCATCTGCCAGGCAAGCTCCGGCACGACTTCGTCGACCATCTCGTTCAGCCGGGCGACACCTGATAGCACCAGGTTGACACGTTCGTCGAGCGGACGGCGCGCCCAGGCCTTCTGCGCCTGGCGGGCGCGGGAAACCACCTGCTTTGCCAGCTCCAGCGGCATCGCCGGGCGTTCCGCGTAGACCTCGCCGTTCACGGGCGAAATGCACTTGATCATGCTCATGATCGTTTTCCTGCTTTCATTGCGAATGATTCGGTGGCCGACCCTGTTTTAGGAGCGGCCACCGGTTGAAGATCAAAGCCTGCAATCAGGCCCGCTCGAAGCCGCGCGCAACCTCCCAGTCGGTCACACGGCGATCGTATTCTTCCTGCTCCCAGCGCCCGGCCCGCGCGTAATGCTCGATGACCTCGTCGCCAAAGGCAGCACGCAGCATCTTGGATTCCGACAGCGCCGCCGTCGCGTCCCGGAGCGTACGCGGGATCTCGCGCACATCCTTGCCGCCATAGGCGTCGCCGACGAAGGGCGCTTCCAGTTCCATCTTGTTTTCGATACCGGAAATGCCGGCGGCGATCAAAGCGGCAAAGGCGAGATAAGGATTGAGATCGGAGCCGCCGACGCGGCATTCGATGCGGATCGCCTTGGTGTCCTCGCCGCAAAGACGATAGCCGGCGGTGCGGTTGTCCTTGCTCCAGACCGCCTTGGTCGGCGCGAAGGTGCCGGCCATGAAGCGCTTGTAGGAGTTGATGTAGGGCGCAAGGAAATAGGTGATCTCGCTCGCATGGGTGAGCAGACCCGCCACATAGTGGCGCATCATCTCCGACATGCCGTATTTGCCGCTCTCGTCGTAGAATTTCGAGGTCTTGCCGTCGGCGCTCCAGAGCGACTGGTGGATATGCGAGGAGGAACCGGCAGCCTGATAGTTCCATTTGGCGAGGAAGGTGATCGCCTTGCCGCGCGACCAGGCGATTTCCTTGCAGCCGTTCTTGATGATCGCGTGCCGGTCGGCCATCGTCAGCGCGTCGGCGTAACGCACGTTGATCTCCTCCTGCCCGGCCGACGCCTCGCCCTTGGAATTCTCGACCGGGATATCGGCGCCCTGCAGGCCGTTGCGGATTGCCCGCATCACGTCCTCTTCCTTGGTCGTCTGGAAGATGTGGTAGTCCTCGTTGTAGCCGCTGACGAGTTGCAGGTCGCGATAGCCGGATTGGCGGGCATCATCGTAGGACTGTTCGAACAGGAAGAATTCGAGTTCGCTCGCCATGTAGGCCTTGAGCCCCATCTTCTCGAGCCGCGCCACCTGCTTCTTGAGGATCGCGCGCGGCGAGTGCGGCACTTCCTCGTGGGTGTGGTGGTCGAGCATGTCGCAAAGCACGAGCGCCGTGCCTTCGAGCCAGGGAATGCGGCGAAGTGTCGAAAGGTCCGGCTTCATCGTATAGTCGCCGTAGCCCTTCTCCCAGCTCGTCGCCTTGTAGCCGGGAACGGTCTCCATCTCCATGTCGGTCGCAAGCAGGTAGTTGCAGCTATGCGTTTCCTTCCAGGCGCCATCGACGAAGAACTGCGCGTGGAAGCGCTTGCCCATCAGCCGGCCCTGCATGTCGACCTGGCAGGCGAGAACCGTATCGATGCGCCCGGCGGCGACGTCTTCTTTCAACTCATCAAACGTATAGCTCATCAACTTCCATCCCATGTTTGGTCACGCGGCCGTTCCCTTGGGTCACGATATTTTTGGGCCGCGTGGACGTGATCCGTTCAAGTAACCGGACAAGCTCCGGAAAAAGAAAAGGCGGAAGTCGCGGTAGCGCTCCCGCCTTTCGGTCGTTGCTTAGACTTCGCCGACGGCTTTTTCGGCAGCGGCGATTTCAGCCTGGCGGCGCGCCACTTCGTCACCGATCGGCGGACCGCGGAAGCGGCGGTTTTCAAGGCCGAACCAGACCGCGCCGGTCAGAACCAGGAAGCCGACGGTCACGTAGAGGGCCGGGTCGTTCGGCGGCTGAATACCGAGCGCGAAGATCAGCACCATCGCGATGATCGACAACACCGCGAAGAGCTTGAACATACCCTCGCCGAGGTTCCACGGGCCCATCTTGTCCCACTTCGAGGTCCCCCAGGCGAAGAGACCGAGTGTGATCGGGATCGCGAAGGAGAAGAACAGGAAGATGACCGTGCACGAGACAACGATCGTGTAAACCGGGGTTTCACCGACCTTCATGAAATCGAGCGAGGTGAACCAGACGAACAGAACGGAGAGGATCGACGCCGTCCAGATGGCCGCGACCGGCGTGCGGTAGGTCGGGCTCACCTTGGCAAGCGCCTTGGAGGCCGGCAGGCCGCCGTCACGCGAGAAGGCGAAGATCATGCGCGACGCCGAGGTCACCGTCGCCAGGCCGCATAGCCACTGGCTGACGAGAATAGCGAGGTAGAGGATGTCCTTGATGACTGGGTTGACCTGAGCATCCATCGACCAGAAGAAAACGTTCCAGCCCTGCTTGGCGGCTTCGTCCATATTCGGGATCATCAGCACGAACGAGCACAGCATGATGTAGCCGAAGAGCGCCGACCAGAGCACCGACGAGACCATGCCGCGCGGCACGGAATGGGCGGCTTTCACCGTTTCTTCCGAAGTGTGCGCCGAGGCGTCGTAGCCGGTGATCGTGTAGATCGGCAGGAGCAGGCCGAGCAGGAACACCCAGGTGCCCGACGTCTGCGGCCAGACATTGCCGCCCGCTTCACCGGAATAGTTGGAGAAGGTGAAGAGCCTTGCGATATCGTAGCTGTCGGCGGCTGCGAGGCAAACGACGGCAAGTAGGATCGCGGTTGCGAAGATCAGATAGCCTGAGAAGTCCGTCAGCTTCGCGGTCAGGCCAATGCCCATATGATTCACGAGCGCCTGCGCGCCGGTGATAACAGCCAGGAAGACGATACGCGTGGTGATCGTGTCCTCCAGTGCGAAATACGGCGTGCCGAAGGAACCCATGAAGAAGTAGTAGGTGCCGACGTTGATGGCACCGAGAACGGTGACGAGGCCGAGCAGGTTGAACCAGGCCGTCAGCCAGCCGGTGAAGCGGTTGCCGAGGATCGAACCCCAGTGATAGAGGCCGCCGGCCGTCGGATAGGCCGAGCTGATCTGCGCCATGGCGACCGCAAAGACCAAGGAAATGAAGCAGCCAAGCGGCCAGCCGATGCCGATCGCGGCGCCCCCTGCGCCCGCGGTCGCCTGGGCGAGCGAATTGATGCCGCCAGAGAGAATGCAGATGATCGAGAACGACACCGCGAAGTTCGAGAACTGGCTCATGCGCCGCTCGAGCTCCTGGGCGTAGCCCATCGAGTGCAAGACACTCATGTCCTGCTTTTTGTCCAAGTCGCTGTAGTCTGACATTTTTCTTCCCCTGATTTCTTCAGACCAGGCCGCCCCATTGCGGCTGGGTCCCATCAACCACCTGTCCCGGCGAGCCGGCACAGGACCGCGGCCAAGCCGCTCCCCAGGGTCTTTTATTGTGCTGAAAGTGCCGCTGCGCCTTTGCGCAGCAATCCTTCCAGATAGTCGGCCATGACCCTTTGGCCGATGTCATTGCGAATGAGATCGTTGCGGATCTCGATCATCACATTCGGCAGTCCGTTGAGGACGCCGTATTCAATCAGACTGTGCGTAACGCCGTCGGCCGGGCCATAGGGCTCGTTGCGGCGTATGTCGTAGGCGACCTGCCCCTTCGTCGCGACCGCCAGCATGTGGTCGGCAAGGCGGCTGTCCGCATCGTGCAGGATACCGACCTCGACGGCCCGCGGCTTGCCGAAATAGACGGGCGTGAAGCTATGCATCGTCACCAGGATCGGCGGCCTGCCGGCGGCCTTGCGCGCGGAAACGAAGCGGGCGACCGAATCGTGAAACGGGCGATAGATCTCATCGACCCGCGCCTGCCGCTCGTCGTCGGTCATCGTCCGGTTTCCCGGGATCTCGTAAACTTCGCTCAGAACCGGCATCGCCGCCTCCGCCTCGGGCGGGCGGTTGCAATCATAGGCAAGCCGCGAGAAGCGCTGGTAGATCAACGCCGCATCGAGCTTGGCGGCGAGAAGCTTGGCGACGGCGAGCGCGCCCGGGTCCCAGGCGATATGACTTTCGAGCGCCTGCTCCGTAAGCCCGAGCGTACCGAGGCGCTCCGGAACCCGGCGCGAGGCGTGCTCGCAGACGAGCACGATATCGCCCTTCCCTGTGGCGTTTTCGATCGCAACCGGATCGCCATCTGCTTCGGTCAGAAGTCGCGTCAACACCGGCATCCCCTTTTGCCCGTTAGACGTTCGTTAATGAAAAGAATTCTTCAGAGATTGGCGAGTGTCAATCGAAATCTGAAACGATCTCTTCAAAATTGCGATTGACTCCAATTGTGACAGCGATGTTTAATCTGTCACAAACCGGCTCTAGATCGGTTCAGGGGAGACATTTTGAGCAGCAAGGCGACATCGACGACGGTGTCGGATGTGATCAATGCCCACTTCACCGCGCTGACCCGCGCGGAGAAGCAACTGGCAGAGACACTTCTCGACAACTATCCCGTTTCGGGACTCGGTTCGATCACCACGGTCGCCGAGAACGCTGGCGTATCGACCCCGACCGTCGCGCGCATGGTGCAGAAGCTCGGCTTCCGCGGCTTTCCGGATTTCCAGGCGCGGCTGCACCAGGAACTGGAAGCAACGATCTCCAATCCGATCACCAAGCATGACCGCTGGGCCGCCAACGCGCCGGGAACCCACACGCTCAACCGCTTCGCCGACGCGATCACCGGCAATCTGCGCGAGACGCTGACCCAAATCGATCCACGGGAATTCGACGAGGCCGCCGCCCTCATCGCCGACCGTAAGCGCAGCATCTATCTGCTCGGCGGCCGCATCACCCATGCGCTTGCCGACTATCTCTTCACCCATCTTCAAGTCATCCGGCCGGGTGTCACAGAGATCGCCTCCAACGCCAGCGCCTGGCCGCACTACGTGCTCGACATGCGCCAGGGCGACGTCTTGATTCTCTTCGACATCCGCCGCTACGAGCAGGAGATGGCGACGCTCGCCAAATCCGCCCGCGAGCGTGGCGTCGAGATCATCCTCTTCACCGATCGCTGGACTTCGCCGGTCGCCAAATCCGCCTCCCGCGTGTTCCGCTCGCAGATCGAAGTACCGTCAGCCTGGGACAGCTCGGTGGTGATCCTGTTCCTGACCGAGGCTCTGATCGAGGCGGTGCAAAGTTCGAACTGGGAGGAAACCCGGGATCGAATGAAAACGCTCGAAGGCCTTTTCGATTCCACCCGCATCTTTCGCAAACCCGTCTAGGAGTGCTCGCCGACCCGTTCACGGAATTTCATACAGTTGTGCGACAGTGAGCCACCCCGCCAGAAAAAGAAATGTTCTTCCAACGACATAGGCGGCGCGAACGGATAAACCGCTGTCACATTACTTTCATGGCATCTCTTTAACAGCCTAGCCGAAATCGACTGAATACCCCACGAATTTGACTAAACCCATAAGGAGAACACCAGTGATTTCAAGAACCCATCGCCTGCTTTCGCTTTCCACCGCCGTTTTGCTGGCGACGACCGCAATCGCCGCCGCCGAGCCGAGCGCCGAACTCATCGAAGCCGCCAAGAAGGAAGGCATGCTGACGACCGTCGCCCTGCCCCACGACTGGTGCGGCTATGGCGACGTCATCGCCGCCTTCAAGGCCAAGTATCCGGAAATCCAGGTCAACGAACTGAACCCGGACGCAGGCTCTGCCGACGAAGTCGAGGCCGTCAAGGCCAATAAGGACAACAAGGGCCCGCAGGCTCCTGACGTTGTCGACGTCGGCCTCGCCTTCGGCCCGCAGATGAAGGCCGAAGGCCTGCTGCAGCCCTACAAGGTTTCCACCTGGGACGAGATCCCGGACAGCGTCAAGGATGCCGAAGGCTACTGGTACGGCGACTACTACGGCGTGATGTCCTTCCTCGTGAACAAGGATCTCGTCAAGGATGCGCCGAAGGACTGGGCCGACCTTCTGAAGCCGGAATATGCCGGCCAGGTCGCGCTTGCCGGCGATCCGCGCGCTTCCAACCAGGCGATCCTCGGCGTTCTCGCCGCCGGCCTTGCCAAGGGCGCAAAGTCGGGCAAGGAAGCCGGTGAAGCTGGCCTCGGCTACTTCGCCGAACTGAACAAGGCCGGCAACTTCGTTCCGGTCATCGGCAAGTCCGGTACGCTCGCCCAGGGCTCGACCCCGATCATCGTCGCCTGGGACTACAACGCGCTCGGCTGGGCCAAGACGCTTGCCGGCAACCCGCCGACCGAAGTCGTCGTTCCGGCCAGCGGCGTTCTCGCCGGCGTCTACGTTCAGGGCATCTCGGCCTACGCGCCGCACCCGAACGCAGCGAAGCTGTGGATGGAGCACCTCTATTCCGACGAAGGTCAGCTCGGCTGGCTCAAGGGCTTCTGCCACCCGACCCGCTTCAACGCGATGGTCAAGGCCGGCAAGGTTCCGCAGGCACTGATCGACGCCCTGCCGCCGGCAGCGTCTTATGAAAAGGCCTACTTCCCGACGCTCGAAGAAGTCGATGCCAACAAGGCTGCCGTCACCGGCGGCTGGGATTCCGTCGTCGGCGCGAACGTTCAGTAAGTCTTTCCACAGACATGTCGCCTCGGCCGGTTTTCCGGCCGGGGCGACATAAGTTATTCGTAAGGAATTCAAGTCTTTGGAGCGGAATGAGGAAAAATGTGCGCGGGTTTCAGCCCGCACCCCGCTCTAACTTGCAAGTATCAATAACGCCCGCGTCGATAACGCGGTTTCAGGGGCGCGAACGGAATGTCATCTGCTAAACCCGACGCCAGCCCGCCGGCGCGTCGCCTACCGCTTCACTGGCTGGGCATTCTGCCCTTTGCCGCCTTTGTGACGCTGTTTCTGATATTGCCGACGGCAAAGATCGTGGTCGGCGCCTTTCAGACACCGGATGGCAGCTTCACGTTCGAGAACATCCGTGGCCTGTTCACGCCCTCGATCCTTGCGGCCTACTGGATCTCGATCAAGATCAGCATAGCCTCGGCGCTCCTCGGCTGCCTGATTGGCTTTGCCATGGCCTCGGCCATTGTCTTCGGCGGCTTGCCGAAGGGCATCCGCGGGCCGCTTCTGACCTTTTCCGGCGTTGCCTCCAACTTTGCCGGCGTGCCGCTCGCCTTCGCCTTTCTCGCGACCCTCGGCCCGGTCGGCATCGTTACGGTGTTCCTGCGCTCGAACTTCGGTCTCGACCTTAGAATGCTCGGCTTCAACCTCCTGTCTTTCTGGGGGCTGACAGTCACCTACCTCTTCTTCCAAATCCCGCTGATGATCCTGATCATCACGCCGGCGCTCGACGGGCTAAAGCGCGAATGGCGCGAGGCAGCTGAAATTCTCGGGGCCACCGGCCTGCAGTACTGGCGCATGGTCGCCTTCCCGATCCTGCTTCCCTCGCTGCTCGGCACCCTGGCGCTGCTCTTCGCCAACGCCTTCGGCGCGGTTGCAACCGCGATCGCGCTCACCGGCTCTTCGCTGTCGATCGTGCCGATCCTGCTCTTTGCCCAGATCCGAGGCGACGTGCTCGGCAATCCGCATCTCGGCTACGCGCTTGCCTTCGGCATGATCGTCGTCACCGGCATCGCCAACGCGATCTACATCTGGCTTCGCGGCCGCAGCGAAAGGTGGCTGAAATGAAGAAGATCTGGGCCTGGGGAGCCCTCGTTTTCGGCCTCCTCTACTTCACCCTGCCGCTCATCGGTATGACCAACTTTTCCTTGAAGATGCGCCGTGGCGAATATTCCTTCGACGCCTATCAGAAGGTTTTCGCCGATCCGCGCTTCCAGGAAACCTTCAGCTATTCGGTGCTGCAGGCGCTGTTCACCATCGTCTTCGGCGTGCTGCTCGTCGTACCCACCGCCTATTGGGTCCGGCTGAAGCTGCCGCGGCTGCGCCCCTATATCGAGTTCATCACGCTTCTGCCGCTCGTTATCCCGGCGATCGTCATCGTCTTCGGCTATATCCGGCTCTACAACACCTCGAGCTGGCTGCCGCTGACGGGCTCGCTGACGGGGACCAACATCCTCCTGATGTTCGGCTACGCGACGCTCGCTCTGCCCTACATGTACCGCGCGGTCGACACCGGCCTTCGCACCATCGACGTCGCCACCCTGACCGAGGCCGCCCAAAGCCTCGGCGCCGGTTGGGCGACGATCCTCGCCAAGATCATTCTGCCGAACGTGCTCGTCGCCGTGCTTTCAGGCGCCTTCCTGACCTTTGCCATCGTCATCGG
Source organism: Ensifer sp. CCNWLY38 (assembly GCF_037120565.1). Taxonomy (NCBI): domain Bacteria; kingdom Pseudomonadati; phylum Pseudomonadota; class Alphaproteobacteria; order Hyphomicrobiales; family Rhizobiaceae; genus Ensifer; species Ensifer sp. CCNWLY38. The sequence continues at coordinate 288,744 of NZ_JBBBBO010000004.1, read as the reverse complement.
CGAGTTCACCATGGCGGCACTTCTGAACCGCCCGGCCTTCGGCCCGTACATGCAGCTTCTCGGCGCCAACCGCGCCTATGAGCCCGCCGCACTCGCCGTTATCGCATTCGGCATCACCTGGGGCTGCCTCGGCCTCATCCAGCTCGTCTCGCGCTTTCAAAAAAGCGCGCCTCCCAAGGCCTGAGGACCGCACCCATGAGTTTTCTGTCACTCACCAGCATCAAGAAGTCCTTCGGCCCTGTTCACGTCGTGCACGATTTCGACATGGACATCGAGAAGGGCGAATTCGTCTCCTTCCTGGGTCCGTCCGGCTGCGGCAAGACGACCGTCCTGCGCATGATCGCCGGCTTCGAGACACCCTCCGCCGGCTCTATCGTGATCAACGGCAAGGACCAAGGGTCGTTGAAACCCAACCAGCGCAACATCGGCATGGTGTTTCAGGCCTATGCGCTGTTTCCGAACATGAACGTGCATGACAACGTTGCCTTCGGCCTCAAGGTCGCAGGCACTGACAAGTCGGAGATCGACGCACGGGTGAAGCAGATGCTCGGGCTGATCAAGCTCGAGCACCTGGCGGACCGCTTCCCCTACCAGCTCTCCGGCGGCCAGCAGCAGCGCGTGGCGCTTGCCCGCGCCATTGCGGTCAAGCCGCAGGTGCTGCTGCTCGACGAGCCGCTTTCGGCGCTCGACGCCAAGATCCGCGTGTCGCTGCGCGAAGAAATCCGGCAGATCCAGCAGCAGCTCGGCATCACCACGGTCTTCGTCACCCACGACCAGGAAGAGGCGCTGTCGATCTCCGATCGCATCGTCGTCATGAATGCCGGACGTGCCGACCAGATCGGCACCCCCTTCGAGATCTACAACACGCCCTCGACGCGCTTCGTCGCCTCCTTCGTCGGCACCCTGAACATCATCGAAGGCAAGGTCGCGGATCCGGCGGCAGGCGCCGTGACGATTGGCGACCAGCGCGTCTCGCTGAAGGATTCAATCACCGGCATGAAGGGCGGCGACAACATCTCGCTGGCGCTGCGTCCTGAAGCCGGCTCGATTGCCGAGGGCGCCACGGGCGACACGTCGCTTGCCGGCGAAGTCGTCTCAACGAGCTTCCTCGGCTCGGTCATCCGTACGCGGCTTCGCGTCGGCGGCGATGTCATCTCCTTCGACATGTTCAACAATCCGGGCGTGACCCCGCCGGTTTCCGGCGACAACGTCACGCTGCGCTTTGCCGCCAAGGATCTGCTGGTCATCCGCGAGTAGGCCTTGCAGAAGACCGATGAACGCTGGCGCCTGTGGCGCCAGCGGTTATTCCGCGCCTCGGTGTACTATTGCCAGAAACCGCGAGGTTGCGATCATGGCCAAGGCTGAACCAAGCGCCTTCGTCAGGCACGTTCAGGATGAACTCTCCGACATCGGACCCGTCCAGATAGACCGTTTCTTCGGCGGTTGGGCCTATCTTCTCGCTGAAAAGCGCTTTGCCGTCAGCATCAAGGACCGCCTCTATTTCAGGGTTGATCAGGCGCTGAAAGACGCGCTTATCGCCGAGGGTTGCCAGCCGTTCACCTATGAGAAGGGCGGCAAGACTGTGGTCGTGCACCGCTTCTACGAAGCGCCTGTCGACTGCCTCGACGACCGGGATGCCCTCCTCCACTGGGCCGGGCGGGCGGTTGCCGCCGAAGACGACGATCTGCGCGGATAAGTGCCACGCGTTCAGAATGTTGCCACCTCGGCTGCGGGCAACGTGACCACCCGGATTGATGTCCTGGCGGGAACGAATTTGTCCTCACCTGCACCCCACAAGCAAAAATCTGTCGTGATTTCTGCTCTTTTCGTCGCGGCGTGCGTTTGACCGGGCAGCCCCGGCCTATATAGTCGCGGTGTTCTCAGGGCGGGGCGAAATTCCCCACCGGCGGTAGCGGCCGAAAGGCCGAAGCCCGCGAGCGCTTCGGGGTTTTGCCCTGGAGGTCAGCAGATCCGGTCAGATTCCGGAGCCGACGGTCACAGTCCGGATGGAAGAGAGCAAGCAGCAACGTGAGCCCCACGCGGGACCTCGCGCGCATGCATGTTCGCCCGACGGGATCATTGGAAAACGCCAAACCCTGAAAGGCTTGAGACCATGACCATTCTTTCCCACCCCACCGCCAAGATTGCGATTGTACGCGCCCGCTGGCACGCCGATATCGTCGACCGCTGTGTTGATGCCTTCATCGCGCAGTGGACGAAGCTCGGCGACTCTGCGGCCGACGTCGAGATCTTTGACGTGCCGGGCGCACTCGAAATCCCGCTGCATGCGCAGACGCTGGCCAAGACCGGCCGCTATGCGGCGATCCTCGGCACCGCCTTCGTCGTGGACGGCGGCATCTACCGCCACGACTTCGTCGCCGGCACCGTGCTCGACGGCATGATGCGCGTCCAGCTCGACACCGGCGTGCCGGTGCTTTCGGCCGTGCTGACGCCACACAATTTCCAGGAAAGCGAACCGCTGATCGCCTTCTTCCGCGAGCACTTCGTCACCAAGGGCACGGAAGCGGCCAACGCCTGCTCGCAGATTTTGGATGCCCGCGCCAAGCTGGCGCTTGTCAACGCCTGATCGGCGACGCGCCCACGTGATCCAGCGCACCGCCTGATGGGCTCGCCCCTCATCCGGCTGCCGCCACCTTCTCCCCGCTCGCGGGGAGAAGGACACGCGTGGCACGCTCCGCTCCGTGCCCGACCGCGGCCGTTTGATACAAGCAGGATTGACGATGCTTCGCCGCAGCACCGCTCCTACATCCGCTACGGAATGAGAAGCCCGCGGCACGCTCGACTGTCCCCTCTCCCCGCCTGCGGGGAGAGGGCTAGGGTGAGGGGCAAAGCGCTCCATGCGCTCCAGGCTCACGGCCCCTCATGGTGACGGCGCGCCTTTTGAATCAACCTCTGAACCACCTGAATCAAACCGCCAGCCCCGGCCGATAACCTCCTGTTCCGACTCTCAAATTCGCGCCTACCGCGCTGCCTCGCCCTCATGCAGGCTACGCTCCAGCGCCGCCAGGCGGTGACGGTGGCCGCCGGCCTCGTAGCCGACGACGGTGATCACGGGTGCAAACATCAGGATGATCAGGCACATCGCCATATCGAGCCCAACCATCGCCGCGACGATGGACGCAGCCAGCACCAACGCCGTGCCTGCAAGCAGCCAGAGATGCAGCCGGTTCGTCTGCCGCAGCAGATACGCGTACATCGCGTAGAGCAGCCCGATGTAGAGTCCGACTGGAACCGCGACCGTCAGCACGGTTGCGACCGAGCCAATATGCGCCTTGTGCTCGATATAATAGGCCGCCACATGCAGCCCGGCGCCGGTCGCCACGATCGCGGCGAAGATCGCAATGTGGCCATAGCCCCAGACGAAGGACCGCTTGAGGCGGTGATGGTGCAGGACTTCGGCGCTCGGCAGCAGAAAATAGATCCACCACATGCCGAAGGTGAGCCCCGTGCCCGCCAGGCAGACAAGTGCGACATCGAGGTTCCAGCCCGCCCCCTCGACCACCGCCGAGATCGAGGCGACCGTTCCGACCACCCCTTCCCCGAGCGCGATGATCGCCAGCAGCCCGTAACGCTCGGCGATGTGATGCGCGTGCCAGGGCGTACCGCCGTAGCGCATCTCGGCCACATAAGGACCGAGCATCTCGACCGCGGTCAGCGCGACGACCATGGCAAAAGTCACGGCCAAGGAGAAGTCGAAGAAGATCAGAATGATCCAGCCAAGCTGGGCGACGCTGATCGCCTTCACATAGGCCATGCAGGCCTCCTGCCGCGCCGGATCCTGCCGGCTGGCGCGCAGCCATTGAAAGACCATCGCCACGCGCATGACGACATAGCCGAGCACCATAACACCGTTGTTGAGGTGCTCGCCCTTGTCGATCGATTCGAACATCGGCGGCAGTCCGATTGCCAGGATCAGCACGCCGACCATCTGCACCATGGTGACGCTGCGAAAGATCCAGTCGTCGGTGTCGTAGGCCGATGCGAACCAGCTGAAATTGATCCAGGCCCAGCAGATGGCGAAGGTGGCAAAGCCGAAGCCGATCAGCCCTGCGGTGAAGTGGCCCTCGGCGAAGAGATGCGCGAGCTGCGAGGCGGCTAGGCTGAAGGCGATGACGAAGGTGAGGTCGAACAGGAGTTCGAGTGTCGTCGCAGTCCTGTGATGCTCAAGCGTATCGCGACCGCTCATGCGGGCCACGTGGTGGTGAGCGCTCGGATGCGGCTCGGTCGAGGTTGCTTCGCTCATGCGGTAAGGTCCCTGCTGACGATCTGCAAGCATATTCAAATATTTGCGGAAGCGTCGTCAAGGCGTGGTGCGCGCCAGATATGAAAACGCCCGGCATCTCTGCCGGGCGTCTCGTCACGATGCCTGAGGGAGGATCAACGGGCGTCGCGATATTGGGTTCAGGCCTTAGCAAGAGAGGAATGCGGGCGGAAAACCGCACACACTTTCCTCACCCCGCTCTGACGGAATCCAGGCGATCGATCGCATCGACGTTGCCGGCCGAAGGACCATTCGGGTCGAACTCGGACGCGAGCCAGGTATCGACGATCGACTTCGCCAACTCCGGCCCGATGACCCGCGCACCCATGGTGATGATCTGGGCGTTGTTCGACTTCGCCGCACGCTCGGCCGAATAGGTGTCGTGCGTCAGTGCGGCGCGAATGCCCGGCACCTTGTTGGCCGAGATGCAGACGCCGATGCCGGTGCCGCAGAACAGGATGCCGCGGTCGTGCTTGCCCTCGACGACCTGCTGCGCCAACTTCTGCGCGAGATCCGCGTAAAAGCCGGACTGGCTGAGGTCCACGACCTCCACGTCGTCCCTGCCGCCGAGATGGGCGGCGATCACATCCAGCAGGGGCTTGCCGGCGCTGTCTGCCCCGATTGCAATCTTCATGATTGTTCCTTTCCTAAAGAGCTGGCGCGGCCGAAGGCTCAGATCGCCTTTACGACGCGCTGCAGAATGTCGAGATAGCCGGCGACGTCCCAGGCGGAGCGGCCGATGAAGAGGCCGTCGATATGCGGCTGAGCGATCAGCTCTTCGCAATTGCCGGGATTGACGCTGCCGCCGTAGAGCACCGGTACGCGCTTGCCGAGCGCCGCTTCGGCGACGTCAGCGATGCGCTTGTGGCGCTCGTCGGCATAGTCTGATGTCGCCGGAATGCCGTTGACGCCGATCGCCCAGACCGGCTCGTAGGCAAGCAGGATGGTCGCCTGCTTGGCGTCGCCGTCAACGAGCGCCAACGCGCCTTCGACCTGTCGCTTCAGCACCGTGTCCGCTTCGCCCGCTTCGCGCTCGGCCAGCGTCTCGCCGATGCAGACCAAAGGCACCAGGCCGTGGCGCACGGCGGCCGCCGTCTTCAGGCCGACGGTGCGGTCGGTTTCGCCAAAATGCTCGCGCCGTTCGCTGTGGCCAAGCTCGACCACGTCGAGATTGCAATCCCTCAGCATCAGCGGCGAGACTTCACCGGTCCAGGCGCCGGCATCGTCCCAGTGCATGTTCTGCGCACCGACCTTCACGCTGGTTGCGGCCAGCCGCTCCTTGACCTGCCGCACCGCCGTGAATGGCGGAATGACGAAGCGCTGGACGCGTTCATCGCGCATCGCGTCGGCCGCAACCAGACCGTCGGCGAAGGCCATCGCTTCGGCCAGCGTCTTGTTCATCTTCCAGCTGGTGCCGACCCAGAGCCCGGACTTCTTCATGCTTTCTCCTTGCGATTATCGACCCTGACCAGCCGGATGCCGGCGTCCTCGAGCGGCGCGGCATGCTCCGCAGCCACCTCGGCGCCGGTCAGCACCGCGTCGAAGGCATCGAGCCCGGTCAGGAAATGGAGCGCCGAGCGCCCGAATTTGTCGTGGTCCACCAGCAGGTATTTGCGCTTGGCCGCCTTCACCATCAGGCGCTTGGCTTGCACCACCTCCTGGTCCTGATGAAAGGCGGTGGTCCCTTCGATCGCAGAGCTGGAGAGAAAGGCGATGTCGACGCGCAGCGACCGCAGCGCCTCGTCGGTGACGATGCCGAAGAAGCCGTTGAACTTCTTGCTATATTGACCGCCGAGCGCGATCACGTTGATGCCCGGCGCGCCTGAGAGGCTGGTGATCACGCCGAGATTGTTGGTGATGACGGTCAGCGGGCGAATGTCGCGGATACAGTCGGCGATCGCGCCCGTGGTCGAGCTGTCGTCGATCAGGATGCTCTGCCCCGGCTCGATCAAGGAGGCGGCATGTTCGGCGATGCGGCGTTTCTCGGCGGTGGCGATCTTCTCGCGGTAGCGGAAATCGCTCTCGAATTGCGGACTCGACTGGATCGAGGCGCCGCCATGCACCTTGCGCAATAGCCCCGCCTGCTCGAGGTCGTCGAGATCGCGATGCACCGTCATCTTGCTGACGCCGAAGCGCAAGGACAGATCCTCGACGGACGCCGCTCCGGCCTCCATCAGCACATCCATGATCGCCTGTCGCCTGTCTTCCGGCTTCATCATCTCGGCTCCGTTCGCGCGCAGCCGTGGCCGCGCTCACAGTGAGAAGATAACAGCTATTTGTTATATTTCAATTTCCTCTATGTGATTTTGTGATGTTTTAATGTGATTTCTGTGTGTGATTGAAACCGGTGTCGATGTAAGGTTCCCAGAATTCGACGGACTCCCGGATCATTTCCACGACGGTGTGATCGGTCGGCTCGCGCTCGCGGAAGGAAAGCTCCAGGCAGATCTCGTTGTCGGTACCGCCCCCCGCTTTGACAGCGCCGATCAGCTTCTCCGGCGTGATGCGGCCGTCCCGGTTGTAGGCAGCGGTAAAGGGCCAATGGCCGCCCTTGTTCATCGACGACTGCTTGATGTGGATGATCGGCGAGCGCTCGGGAAAGGCGCCAGCCCAGGCATAGGGGTCGATATCGTCAGGATTGTCCGAGGTGACGTCGCCATGGTCGATATCGACCATCATCTTCATCGGGATCGGGAGATCGGCCTCGGCCAGCCGTCGGTCGAGCGCCCGGCATGCGGCGATCGTGTGGCCGAACTCGCGGCCGACCGACATCGGCTCCCAGAAGACATAAGAAAGTCCCGCCGCCTTGCCGTGCTCGGCCACCTCGCGCCAGCAATCGATGGCGACCCGCATCATCTCCTTGCGGCGCGCGGGATCGTCGTAGTCTTTCAGTGTGAAGATCGCGAACTGCGTGCCCATGCCGGAAGCACCGAGCTCGGCGGAGATATCGGCAAAGGTCTTGAACCAGTCGACATAATAGCGCCTGACGTCCGGATCCGGATGGCCGAAATGGTTGAGCCGGCCATAGGGGCCGGTCATGCCCGAGGTGATCTTCACGCCGGTGCGGTCAAGCGCCCGCCGGAACTGCCTGAGGGTCTTCGCGATCGTTGCCGCCGGCCAGCCGGGATTGACGAACTCATGGGTGAGTTGCACGTAGCCGATGCGGATCTTCTCGGCGATCGTGTCGATCAGGTCGTCAGGCTCGGCGAAGCGGTTGACCAGCGGATTGGTGTTGAGCGACAGCGTGAAGGCCACGACCTTACTCCTGGCTACCAGAGAAATTTCGGAAGGATGAAATCGGGGCTGGCGCCGTGTTCGGCAAAGAGCTTGCGGCGCTCTTCGCCCGAGGCCTTCTCCAGGATCCCGGTCGTCACCAACGCGGAATGAAGCCCGGCATTCGCCGCACCCGCAATGTCGTGCTCGATGCTGTCGCCGATGGCGCAGACCCGTGCCGGATCGGGATGACCGAGGAAATCAAGCGCGAAGGCGTAGATGTCGGCGAAGGGCTTGCCGATCCAGCGCACGTGGCCGCCGAGTTCCTCGTAAAGCTCGGCGATACGCCCAGCGGCGAAGGCATTTCCGGTCTTCGTCAACATTACCTTGTCGGGATTGGTGCAGAGGCAGGGAACGCCGCGCGCAGCCGCCGGCGCCAGCAACGCCTCATAGTGAGAGAGCGGATAGACGTCGCCCTCGCTCCCGGCCAGAAGCACGATATCGGCATCCGCGCCGTTTTCGGCGCGCTCGAGATCGAGGCCCGTCATTGGCGAGAGATCATCATCACGGCTGACGAGCAGGCATTTGCGCGCCCCGCCGCTTACACCTTCACCTTCCCGTTTCAGGATCTGCCAGGCGACCTCGCCCGAGGTCAGGAACCAGTCCCAGCTGCCGGCAACGAAGCCCAGATCGACAAGGCGACGGTCGTTCTCCGCCGAGCGTTTTCCCGAGTTGGAGAGAATGATGATGCGTTTTCCGGCATCCTTCAGCTGCACCAGCGTTTCGGCCGCCCCCGGATAGGGACCGCGCCCGTCTCTGAGCACGCCGAACTGGTCGATCAGGAAGGCATCGTAGCGATCGACGATGGCGCTCAGCCCGTCGATGGTTTGAATACCCGTCACAGCACACCTGCCTCTCTGGCGCCGGCAAGGGCAAGCCGCGCCGTGCCGGCCGCCGCCTCCTCGGAAAACACAGGCAGGAATGGCACGCCGAGCTTGCGCGTGCGGATCGCGGTCCAGGCCGCATTCTTTGCGCCGCCGCCGACGCTGCGGATCGAACGCAAGCCCGGCCCGCCAAGCGATGTCAGCCGCTGATAGGCAAGGTTCTCGACCCCGGCGATGCCTTCGAAGATCGCCTTCAGAAAGGTCGCATCGTCGGAGGGCCGTGGGCTCATGCGCGGCAGAAAATCCGGATCGGCGACCGGAAAACGCTCGCCGGGTTTGACGAGTGGATAATAGTCGAGCCTGGTATCGACAGCCGGGTTGATCTCCCCAGAAAGTGCGGCGATCCGTTCCGGCGAGAAATGCGCGGTGAGCACCACCCCGCCGGTATTGGATGCCCCGCCGGCCAGCCACATCTCGCCGATACGATGGCTGTAGAGCCCGTATTCCGGAGCAAACAGCGGGCGGTCGGAAAACATCTTCACCGTCAGTGTCGTGCCGAGCGCGCTGACGCCGTCGCCCGGCTGATCGGCGCCGGTGGCGAGAAACGAGGCGCACCCGTCCGTGGTGCCGGCAACGACCACCACCTCACCTGAAAGCCCGAAGGCTTCGGCAGCCACGGGACTGATGGTTGCGATCGGCGCTCCGGCCGGCAGCACATCCGGCAGCAGATCGACGCGCGCTCCGGTCTTTTCCATCCAGCCCGGCCAGGATCGCGATACCGGATCGTAGCCGGTCTTCAGCGCGTTGTTTTCGTCGGAGACATCGTAAAGCCCGGTGAAATGCCCCGCGAGCCAATCCGCCTGATGGATCACCCGGAAGACACCCGGCACCGACTGGAAGGCGAGAAGCTTGGCGAGGCCGGATGTGGCACCATGGGCGGCACTCTCCCGCGGCGCATGCGCAGAAACCGCGTCGAGAATAGCCCGGTCGGCAACCGGATCGTTGTACATCATCGGCGTCGCCAGCGGCGCACCGCTTTGATCGACCGGCAGCATCGTGCCCGAGGTGCCGTCGATCGCAAGCGCTAAGACCTTTTGGCGGTCGATGCTTCCGAGCGTTTCGCCGAGCGCCGCCTGCACCGCCTTCCACCAGCCGATGGGATCGCGATGATCCCCGGAAAAGGACGAGAGCTTCGCCGCACCCGTTGCGACGACGACACCATCCGCAGCCATGGCGACAGCACGCGCGCCCGAGGTGCCGATATCGATGCCGATAACGAGCCTGTCGCCGCTCATTGCAGCACCTGCCCTGCGCGGTTGAGCTGCTGGCGGTATTTTTCTGCGTCCCAGCCAAGAAGCTCGGCGTTCTCAGCCTCGGTCAGGTAGCGCAGGCGTGCATCCGCCGGAATGCGCGCCGTCACGTCGGCAAGGCACCGCGCCATGGCGAAGGCACCGGCGGACATCTCCTTCTGCACCAGCACGCCCTTGCCGGGGAAGAGCAGCAACGGCGGCAGGCTCTCGCCGGCTGCGCGCCGCTTCTCCTCGATCGACAAGGCAGTCTCGCCGGGAGCGGCTACTACGACGCCTTTGCCGAGGAAGATCACATGATCGGGATAGAGGCTGCCGCCGGCCGCAAGCCGGCAACTGTCGAGGTCTGCCGCGACCGCATGCAGGCAAGCATCTTCCGGCAACCGATACCCGCTATCGACTGCAAGCCGCGACAACGACGCGAGATCAGCCGTCGGCGCCTGCCGCCTTTGCCCGGTCAGGCGGCGCGTGACGTCGGTCAAAAGGATTGCCGTACCCGCAACGCTCTCGGCAGCGACGACGAGGCCGTGATTGCCGAGGACCAGCACCGACGTGTTGTCCTGCACCCGTTCGGCGATCGCCCGGGCAAGCGGCAGGCCCGGCCGGGCATAGGGCACAAAGACATGCGGAATACCGGCGAGCCGCTCGGCGGCGATCGCTGCACCGTTCGTCTGCACCGCCGTCGCGATCGTCTCGACGCAGTGCACATGCACGACCACTCTTTGCGGCATCAGCGCATGCACCGTCGTTTCGATCGAAGGGCGCAGGCCCGAGGGGTTGCGCTCGGCAATCACGAAATCCTGGGCCTTCTCGGTCGCCGGATCGTTCCGCTCCAGCGCGTCGAGCAAGGGGTCGAGCGCCACCGGCACCATGACGTCGCGCTGGCGCGCATGCGCCAGCCAGAGCCCCGATGCCTTGATCCAGAGCGTGCCACCCTCCTTGATAGAGGTGTTGCCACCCGCCCCCTGCACCAGCAGCGGGTCTGCCCCGACGCGGGCCGAAAGGTCGAGAAGCGCTTCGAATTCCAGACTTCGCATCTCGGTCTCCTTCAGGCCGCCGCCTGCTGACGCTCAAGCCAATGGGTGAAGGCCTGCCGTTCGGCCGGCGTCATGTGCAGGCCGTGTTTGGTGCGGCGGTCGAGAATGTCCTCCGCCGTCAGCGCCCATTCGTTGTCGATGAGGAAACGCGCCTCACGCTCGCGAAGGAGCGAACCAAAGGCCGGCCCGAGATCCTCGAGCGACGTGGCACCGGCAAGCAGCGCATGCGTCCTGGTGCCATAGAGCCGCGCATAATGCTTGGCGAGATCGGCGGGCAGCCAGCGGTAGCGCGCCTTGAGATCACCCAGGAACTGCTCGAAATCGGCATCCGCCATGTCGCCGCCCGGCAGATGGGCGCGTGCCGTCCAGGCCGGTCCCATCTTGGGGAGGAAGGGCTTCAGCCGTTCCAATGCATGTTCGGAAAGCTTGCGGAACGTGGTGATCTTGCCGCCGAACACCGAGAGCAGCGGCGCCTGGCCATCGGCCGCATCGACCTCGAAAATATAGTCGCGGGTGACGGCGGAGGGGTTTTCGGCATTGTCGTCATAGAGCGGGCGCACGCCGGAGAAGCTGTAGACGATATCGTCAGAGGTCAGTTGTTGCTTGAAGTAGCGGTTCACCGACTTCAGCAGATAGCTGATCTCGTTGCCGTCGGCAGATACGTCCTCCGGCCGGCCCTCATAGGGGATATCCGTCGTGCCGATCAGCGCCAGGTCGTTCTGATAGGGGTTGATGAAGATCACCCGCTTGTCCGGGTTCTGGACGAGATAGGCCTGCCGCCCCTCCCAAAACTTCGGCACGACGATGTGGCTGCCTTTGACCAGGCGCACGCTGCGGCTGGAGTTCATCCCGCCGATCCGGCCGATGACGTCGTTGACCCAGGGGCCGGCGGTGTTGACGACCGAGCGCGCCCTCGCCTCGGTCTTGGCGCCGGTGCGCGTATCGGTCATTTCGATATGCCACAGGCCATCGCGCCGGCGGATCGCGCTGCAGGCGGTGCGCGTCAGCACCCGGGCGCCACGGGAACGGGCATCGAGCGCGTTCAGGACGACGAGGCGGGCGTCGTCTACCCAACAGTCGGAATATTCGAAGGCTTTGCGGTATTCGCGCTTGATCGGCGCGCCCTCCGGCGCGGTCGAAAGATTGAGGCTCCGCGTCCCCGGCAGCCGTTTGCGTCCGCCGAGATGGTCGTAGAGGAACAGCCCGAGGCGCACGAGCCAGGCCGGCCGATCCTCAGGGTTATGCGGCAGCACGAAACGCATCGGCCAGATGATGTGCGGTGCGGATTGAAGCAGCACCTCGCGCTCGATCAACGCCTCGCGCACCAGGCGGAACTCGTAATATTCGAGATAGCGCAAGCCGCCATGCACCAACTTGCCCGAGCGCGAGCTCGTCCCTTGCGCCAGATCGTCCTTCTCGCACAGCAACACTGAGAGCCCCCGCCCGGCGGCGTCGCGGGCGATGCCCGCGCCATTGACGCCGCCACCGACGATGAACAGATCATACACTCCGGTCTCGGTACCCACCGCCCTTACTCCTGTCGCCATCGCCGCCACGCCTCACGCCGCCTTCGTCTTGTCCTGCAGGCCATAGGTGGAGAAGCCCTCGATCACGCCTGATATCTCGGCCTCCGACAGCACCACCGGACCGCCGATCAGCAGCGTGTGGTAATATTGCTTGGCGATCGTCTCGAGCTCGACCGCCGCCCACATCGCCTTCTCCAGGCTCGCGCCGGTCGCGATCATGCCGTGGTTCGCCATCAGGCAGGCGCTGCGGCCTTCGAGTGCGCGCAGAACGCTGTCGGAGAGCGCCTTGGTGCCGTAGCGCTCGTAGTCGGCAACCCGCACATTACTGCCGCCGAAGGCCGCGATCATGTAGTGGCAGGCCGGGATCGGCTTGCGGGCAATCGCCAGAATGGTCGAATACATCGCATGGGTGTGGACGACGGCGCCGACTTCCGGCCGGGCACGCAGGATATCCAGGTGGAACGGCCATTCGACCGAAGGCTTCTTCGGGCCCGACCAGCTGCCGTATTCGCCCTCGATCGGCATGGCGACGATCATCTCGGCCGTCATCTCGGCATAGGGAATGCCCGATGGCGTCACCAGCATGGTGTCACCATGGCGCACGCTGATGTTGCCCGAGGTGCCCTGGTTGAGCCCGATGGCGTTCATGTGGCGGCAATGGTCGACGATCGACTGCCGGAGTTCGTGTTCGCTCATAACTGTCACCTCAGCAGGGATGAACCGGCGGCAGGCCGGCGATATAGCGGCGGACTTCCTCCGCCGCCATTTCGGCGGCAAAGGTGACGGTGCGCACCGAGGCGCCGGCGATATGCGGCGTCAGCGTCACATTGGGGAGTTGCAGCAGCGGCCAATCCTCCGGCACCGGCTCCACGGCGAAGGTCTCCAGCATCGCCGCCGAGAGATGGCCGCTCAGCAGGTTTTCATAGAGCGCGTCGTAGTCGCAGAGCGGGCCACGCGCCGTGTTCACGAAGATCGCGCCCGGCTTCATCTTGGCGAAGGTCTCGGCGTTCATCATGTTGCGCGTCTCCTCCGTGACGCGTGGATGCAGCGTCACGAGGTCGGAACGGGAGAGAAGATCGTCGAGCGAGACCTGCTCGACGCCGGCATTGAGGTCGTCCGCCGAAAGCTGCACATAGGGGTCGTGCACCAGCACCTTGGTGCCGAAGGCGCGCAGCAGACGCACGACCTTCGTGCCGATGTTGCCGTAACCGATCACGCCGACGGTCATTTCGGAGAGTTCGCGGCCGGTTCGGTCGGCGCGGTAGAGATCGCCGCGCCATTCGCCCCTGCGCAAGGCCTCGTGACCGGTGCGGATCAGCCGCGTCTCGGCGAGGATCGCGCCGAGCGTAAATTCGGCAACGGCGCTTGCATTGCGGCCGGGCGTGTTGACGACGCGAACGCCGGCATCCCGCGCCGCTCCCATGTCGATATTGACAGGGCCGCCGCGAGAGACCGCGACGAGCTTAAGACCGGGGAGAGCCGCCAGCATCCCCCGAGACAGCGGCGCCAGCTGCGTCACCAGGATTTCCGCGTCGCCGATGAAGCCGACGATGTCCTCAGGCTTGCCGAGGTATTCCTTCAGCCCGTCCATGCCTTCGACGGCATAGCCGTGTTCCATCGGCACATCGGGCCAGGGCAGTTCGAGCGTGCGGATGTCATGGCCGTTGCCGGTCGCCTCGACGATCTTGTCGCGGAAGACGTCCGGCAGCATGAACCGGTCGCCGATAATGGCTATCTTCTTCATTTCGGTCTTTCCTGTTGGTTTCCGGCGTCAGCACCTTGGGAGAGTGCGTGCCAGACGGGTCTGAGCGCTGTTCGCGACTGCTGGTAGGCGGGGAAGAGTTCGTCATAACGGCGGGCCAGGGCCGGATCGGCGGCTTCCGCCGGTCGTTGGTAGGGGGTGACCCAATCGCCGAGGCAATCGGCCATCGAGGGATAGATGCCGAGCGAGACGGCGGCGATCATGGCAGCACCCGCCGCACCCGCCTCTTCCCGTTCGCTCGTCTGCACGCTGGCGCCGAGCGCCGCTCCGAGGATGCGGCGGAGCGAGGCGCTGCGGGCAGCACCACCCGTCAGCCGGATGCGCGCCGGCAGCGGCCCCATTTCGGCGTAGCAATCGCGCGCCGCCATGGCGAGCCCGTCGAAGACCGCCTTCACCATGTCGGGAAAGCCGTGGGTGATCGAGAGCCCGACAAAGGACGCACGCGCCGAGGCATCGACGAACGGCCCACGCTCGCCCGCCTCGGAAATATAGGGCTGGAAGATCAGCGGCGTGTCCCTGGCGTCGGCAAGCCAGCCGTCGACATGGGAAAGCAGTTCGTTCTTCGATTTCTCGACGCCCATGCCCTTGAGCAGGCCTGACGCCACCGACAGGATCCAGTCGATATTGAGCGTCGCTGCCATGTTCGACTGCATCTGCGCATAGGTGCCTGAGATCGGCATGCACATGGTGTAGCCGGTCAAATCGCGGTTGAGGCGCACATCGTCGGCACCGTTGGCCAGTCGCATATGCATGCCGGTCGAACCGATGATCGAGCAGCCGGTATCGGTGCCGGGATCATAGAGACCGGCGCCAAGCGCGGTGCAGACGACATCAACGTAGCCGAGCACAACAGGCGTGCCTTCGGTGAGGCCCGTGGCCTTCGCCGCTTCCGCCGAGAGCGGGTGATGGGTCGAGGCGCCGTCGACGATTTCCGGCAGCACATGCTTGAGTTTTTCGAGGCCGAGGAAAGCGATGACGTCGTCGCTGTAGGTCCGGGTGCGGAAGTTGCCGAAGCTGAAATTGGCCTCAGACGGATCGGTCGCCCGCTTGCCGGTCAGCCTGAAATAGAGCCAGTCCTTGCAATGGAAGGTGGTGGCGACGCCGTTCAACATCTCAGGCGCATGGTCGCGCATCCAGCGAAGCTGCGGGCCCTGCTGGCAGGCGGCGAGCCCCACGCCGGTGCTTTGAAAGCGGGCGATATCGCCGCTGTCGGCGCGCAGGCGCTCCACCGTCTCGCCGGCGCGCGCATCGAGCCAGAGCCAGCCCTTGCTGACAGGCGCGCCCGCCCTGTCGATCATCCAGGTGCCGTCCCCCTGACCGGTCACCGCGATCGCGGCAACGCGGCCGGCGAGGTTTTCGATCTTGTCGGAGAGCTGCTTGAGTGTCGCGGCCGCGTCGGCCCAGGTGCGGTCGAGATCCTGCACGCTGCCGGCGCGACCCACGGCCTCATAGGCGTTTGGCAGGGCCGCCATGGCGATCTGCCGACCGCGCAGGTCGAAGGCCACCGATTTGATGACCGACGTACCCGCATCTATGCCGATGAGGATGTCCCGCATCAGGCGAGCTCCTGTCCATGGCTGATCGCCCGGCCGCTTTCGCCGTCGAAGACATGAAGGCTCGACGGGTCGAGATGGATGCCGATCGGCTGGCCGACATCAAGCTCCGTCCGGTCGTGCTCGACTAGCACCATGGTGCCGCCGGCAAAATCCGCGGCGATATGGGTCTGGTCACCCAGCCATTGGTTGACGGCCACGCGGCCGGTGACGCCGTCGGCGCTGCGGCGCACCGAATAGGGCCGGATGCCGAGCACCACCTTCTGCCGCTGAACCAGCGCATCACGCACCGCATGCGAGAAGTCCGAGGCTGGATATTCGAGCCGCACGCCATCCTTGAGGCCGAAGGCAACTTTGCTCTCCGATCCCGAAACGCTGGCCTCGAAGACGTTCATCGGCGGCTCGCCGACGAAGGTGCCGGTGAAGAGATTGGCCGGCCGCTCCTTGATCTTCTGCGGGGTGTCGAACTGCTGCAGCACCCCGCCTTCCATGACGGCGATGCGGTCGGCCAGCGCGTTGGCCTCGGTCTGATCGTGGGTGACGAGGATCGCCGTCAGCCCCCGCTCCTTGATGTAGTGCTTGATGCGGCCGCGAAGCAGCGCGCGAAGCTGCGGCTCGAGTTGTCCCATCGGCTCGTCGAGCAGATGCAGGTTGGCGTCTCGGATGAGCGCGCGCCCAAGCGAGGCGCGCTGCTGCTGGCCGCCGGAGATCGAGCTCGGGTAGCGCCCGAGGATGTCCTCGATTTCCAAGAGCTTGGCGATACCAGCGACCTTCTCGTCGACGACGCCTTGCGAAAGCTTCGACGCCTTCAGCGCGAAGGCGATGTTCTCGCGCACCGTCAGCGGCGGGTAGAGCGAATAGCCCTCGAATGCCATGGCGACGTTGCGGCGCACCGGCGGCAGGGTCTGTACCGGCCGGCCGGCAAGCGAGATCGTGCCGCGCGACACCGCCTCGAAGCCGGCGATCATGCGGAGTGTCGAGGTCTTGCCGCAGCCGGACGAGCCGAGCAGCGCGATGATCTCACCCTTCTGAACATCCATGTTCAGCTTCTTCACGGCGTGCACGCCGTAATCGACAGGGCCGTAGAACTTGTCGACGTCCTTGATCAAAAGAGCGGTGTCGGTCATGCCGCTTCTCCATTGCGCTTGGCTGCGAGGTCGGCGCGCGGCAGCAGGGCGCCGCTCGTCTTGTCGAAGAGGAAGGCCTGGGTGCCATTGACGGCAATATGGGCCGGGCCGGCGACCGGACCAGGCGTACCGGCCGGACGCGACACCAGGATTTCGCGGCCGCGGGCGGTCAGTGCCAGCGTCACGGTCTTTTCGTTGAGCGGCGTCTCCGCCTCCACCGTCACGGGGATGGCGCCGGGCGCTCCGGCGTCGGCAAAGCTGATCGCCTCCGGACGCAGGCCGAGGACGCATTCCTTACCCGCGACATCGGCATCATAATCGGCAAGGCGTACCCGGACATTGGAGAGCTCGACGAACACGCCCTCGCCGCTGCGCTGCGGCACCACGTCGAGCAGGTTGATGGTGGGATCGCCGAAGAGCCGCGCGATCTCGATATCGGCCGGCGCATTGTAGATTTCCTGCGGCGTGCCGATCTGGCGGATACGGCCGGCGGCCATGACGGCGATGCGGTCGCCGAGCGCCATCGCTTCCTTGTAGTCCTGGGTGACATAGACGACGGTGGCGCCTTGCGCCGCCAGCAGCCGCGGCAGTTCAAGCCGCATCTCGAAGCGCAGTTTCGCATCGACGTTGCGCAAGGGATCGTCGAGCAGAAGCAGCGGCGGCGAACCGACGAGTGCACGGGCAAGTGCCGTTCGCTGCTTCTGGCCGTTCGAAAGCGCCTTCGGATGATGGCTCAGCACATGGTCGATCTTCAAGAGTTTCGCGACCTTCTGCACGCCGGCAGCGATCTTCTCCTTCGACGACCTTGTCGCGGTCAGCGGGCTTGCGATGTTGTCGAAGGCGCTCATGTGCGGGAAGAGCGCGAAGTTCTGGAAGGCCATGCCGACGCCGCGATGCTCGGCATCGACGTCGGTCATGTCCTCGCCACCGATCAGCACCCGGCCCTCGTCGGGCTCGATGACCCCGGCCACCAGCCGGAGCAGCACCGTCTTGCCGGCGCCGGAGGGGCCGAAGAGCACCAGCCGCTCGCCATCGGCGACGTCGAGCGTCAGGTCGTCGAGAACCGTCTGGCTCTTGTAGCGCTTGACGATATTCTTCAGTTGCAGCGTGGTCATGAGTTACCCTTTCACCGCGCCGAGCGACAGGCCTTCGACAAGGTAGCGCTGGGCGTAGAGTGCCAGTGCGAGCGTCGGCGTGACCGAGAGCACGATGGCGGCCGCTATCTGCCCGTACTGGATGCCCGAGGACGTGACGAAGGCAAGCGCCCCGACGGTCACCGGCTGCTTGTCGGCGGATGCCAGCACCAGCGCGAAGACGAAGTTGTTCCAGGCGAAGATGAAGGCAAGCAGGCCGGCGGCGGCGATGCCGGGGCCCGCAAGCGGCAGGGCAATCTTGCGGAAGGTCGCAAACCAGGAATGGCCTGCGATGCGATAGGCATATTCGACGTCGGCCGAGATATCCTCGAAGTAGCCGCGCACGATCCAGAGGATGAGTGGCAGGCAGATGAGCTGGTAGACCCAGATCAGCCCGAAATAGGTGTTGGAGAGGCCGAGCCACTGGAAATACTGCGTCAGCGGCAAGAGCACGAGCAGCGGCGGTGCGAAGCGGAAGGACAGCAGCGTGAACGCGATGTCTTCCGATCCCTTGAACTTGTGGCGGGCAAACGCATAGGCCGCGGGTACGCCGAGCACGAGGGCTACGGCAACGGAGGCGACCGACAGGAAGATCGAGTTGCCGAGATTGCGCATGAAGGCAATGTCGAGCGTACCGGCCGCCGTCTGCAGCTTGCCTGTTATCAGCGCCGCGTAGTTCGACAGTGTCGGCGAGAACACGATCGACGGCGGGATGGCGAGGATCGTCTCGTTCGTCTGGAACGACATCAGGAAGATCCAGAAAATCGGGAACATGAAGAAGACGACGACGAGCGTGAGGGCGAGACCGCGCAAGACCCGTTCGAGCGGAGACATGGTTTCCATTGGTCCCTCCTTTAAGCTTCGCCGCGAGCGCGTTCGCGCAGCCGCAGCCAGTTCTTGATGAAGACGTTGGAGAGCGTGTAGGTGATCGCCCACAGGATGATCAGCAGCGCCGCCGAACGGCCGACATTGGTCGACTGGAAGAAGTTGAGATAGGCCTCGACCTGGAAGACGGTGAGCGTGTTGCCGGGCCCGCCTTGCGTCATCGCGTAGATGATGTCGAACTGCTGGATGCTGTCGAGCAGCCGGAAGAGCGTCGCCGTCAGGATATAGGGCGTCAGCATCGGCAGCGTGATGCGGAAGAAGACGAAGCTGCGCGGCACGCCGTCGAGTGCGGCCGCCTCGAAGGGCTGCGTCGGCAGCGAGCGCAGGCCCGCCAGAAGCAGGATCATGATGAAGGGCGTATAGACCCAGATATCGACGAGCACGACGGTCAGAAGCGCGGTGTCCGGCGACGACGCCCAGCGGAAATCATGCAGGCCGATCTGGCTTGCGAGGTAGCTGAGGATGCCGAAGCTCGGATTGGTCATCAGCTTCCACATCAAGGCGGCGAGCGCCGGCGCGATCATCAGCGGCAGAAGCAGCATGATCGAGATGAAGTTGTTGACCGTCGAGCGGCGCTGCAGGAGCAGCGCAATGCCGAGACCGAGCAGGAGTTCCAGCGTCACGGTGATACCGGCATAAAGCAGCGACACCTTGAGCGTGTTCCAGAAGGCCGGGTCGGTGACGAAGTTGAGATAATTTTCGCCCCAGTTGAACTGGCGTGCCCAGGGCTGGCTCAGCCGGTAGCGCTGGAAGGAATAGATCACCGCCGTGAAGAACGGGATGAGGATGCCGATGCACACAAGCAGGGCCGGCAGGCTCAGCACATAGGGAAGCATCTTCCTGCTGATCCTGAAACCGGAGGCCGGTCTGCGGAGGGTTTCTGTTGAAGCCATGTCGAGCTCCGTTCCTGAAGTCTTTAAAGAGCACGCGGCACGCGGGAGCCTATAGGCGCCGCGCCAGTCCCTCGGCATCTCGGGTTGATTTCGGTGCAACCTCAAACCGGTCGCAACAGGCCGGCTCAACCGGCATCTCGGGATGCCCGGCGCCGCAGCGCCGGGCATCGCTTGGGAGGCCTATCAGCCGAGACCCGCCTCTTGGAGCTGGCGGTTGATGCTTTCTGCGAGCTGGTCGAGACCTTCGTCGATCGGCACCTGCTTGGCGACCATCTTCTGCAGCGTCGCCGCCCATTCGGTGGTGACGTCGAAGAACAGCGGCTGCGGCGTGAACTTGATGGAGGCGCCCGCAGCCGAAGCGTCGAACATTTCGACGTAACCCGGATACTTGCCGTTCAGCTTCTCGCGGAAGATCTCGTCCTTCCAGATCGACTGGCGAACCGGATCGACGAAGTCCATCTTGGTGGCGCCGAACAGCGCATGCTCCGGACCGGAAGCCCATTGCAGGAAGTACCAGGTGGCGTCCTTATCCCTAGAAAAGTTGGACATGGCCAGCGACCAGATCCAGATGTTCGGCGTCGAGGCCGTGGCTTCCGGGTTGGCGGCAAAGGCGGCATAACCGAGCTTGCCGGCCATCTTGTTGTCGCCGCCGTTCATGAAGTAGCCCAGGCAATCGGCGTCGAAGATCATCGCCGATGCGCCGGCGCCGAGGTCTGTGCCGACCTGATACCAGGTATAGGTCGACCAGTCCTTTGGGCCGCTTTCCTGGATCATCTGCACGAACTTGGCGTGATAGGCCTTGGATTCGGCGGTGTTCATCGCAGCCGAAAGCTTACCATCCGCCGAAACGTTCAGGTCTTTCTGGTTGAAGTTGGCATAACCCGAGAGGAAGCCCGGATGGATCGTCGCCCAGGAGCGCGAACCACGAACGCCGATGCCGTAGATGCCGCCGATGTCCTTCTGCAGCTTGGCCGCGACCGCGATCATGTCGTCGAGATTCTTCGGCAATTCGACGCCGGCCTTGTCGAACATCTCGCGGTTGTAGGTGATGTTGTTCTGTTCGAACGCCCACGGAATGCACCATTGCTTGGCGTCTTCGGACCCAAGCGCTCCGCCCGGCTGGCCGTTCCAGGCGCAGGAGTTCTTCACGCCGACGAGGAAATCGTCCCAGTTGTAGTTCGGGTTGGTCTTGGTCGGATCCTTGATCCATTCGTTGAGGTCGGCGATCCAGCCGGCCGGACCATAGGTCCAGGTCATATAGGCGCCGGTCATGAAGGCGTCGTATTCGGCAGAACCCGACGACAGCGCCGCCGTCACCTTGTCGAAATAGACGTCTTCCGGGAACACGTCATAGGTGACGTCGATGCCGGTCAGGTCTTTGAAGGCCTGCAGGTTGGCGATCATCGCGTCGGCATAGGGATGCTTGTTCAAAAGCAGCTTCAGCTTCTTGCCGGAATGCGCCTTCCAGTCGAAATCGGCGGCAAGCGCCCGGGTCGACATCATATTGAACAACGTGCCGGCCGTGCCGGCGGTCAGGCCTGCGGCACCCAATCCCTTGAGCATGCCGCGGCGGTCCACCTCCCCACGCAGGAATGCGCTGATGAGGTCCTTCTCCTTCTCGTACATCCGTCTTCTCCTCCGTTGCGGGTATGATTGCGACTTCCGGCTACCCCACCGGTATTCCTCCCTTTGAGACCCGAACGGCAAATCCTCCCTGCCCTCCGCATGGCCTCGAATGTCTCAGCGCGCCTCATGCGCTTTCGGCCGCAAGCGCCCGTGCCGTCCGCTCGTCGGTGATCAGGCCGCTCAAATGCCCGCTGGCAAGTACCGCCCGGATGGCCGGCACCTTGATCTTGCCGCCGGCGATCGCGACCGTGCGGCGGTGCTTCAGGTCGTCGCGGCTAAGGGTGAAGGTGCGGTCAGACAACGCTGTTTCGACTGGTGCGCCGTCCTTGTCGAAGAAGTGGCCGAGCAACTCGCCCATCGCCCCGCCCTTCTGGATCTCCTCGATCTCGCTCGTCTCGATCATGCCGGTCGAAACCAGCGATGCCTCGCGCTCGACGGTGCCGATGCCGACCATCAGAAGATCGGCGGTCTTGGCGAGATCGAAGACCTCGCGCACGCCGCGCTGGCTGAAGAGCACGTCACGATCCTCGACCGTGTTGGCGAAGAACGGCACCGGCATGACATAGGCCTCCGCACCGGTGCGCTCGGCAAGCCGGTGGATCACGTCATGCGGGTTGGCCGAGAACTTGCGGGTGAGACCGCCGAGCAGCGAGACGAAGCGGGTGTTGCCGCTCGTCATGCGCGGCAGATATTCGACGCAGGCCGCGAGCGTACGGCCGTGGCCGACGCCGACCAGCGCCGTCTCGCCGCGCTCGATCTCGCGCTTCAGGAACTGGGCGCCGGAAATGCCGAGCGCCTTCAGCGGCAGATCGTCGGAATCGAAATCCGGCACCACCTCGCAATAATCGAGGCCATAGCGGGCCGAAAGTGCCTGTTCGAGCTCCACGCATTCGGAGACTTCGCCGTCGATATAGACCTTCACCAGCCCTTCCTGGTTGGCCTTCATGATCAGCCGATGGGCTTTGAGCGAGGTAAGCCCCAGGCGCTTGGCGACCTCCGCCTGCGTCAGTCCGCCGGCATAGTGCAGCCAGGCCGCCCGCGTCGCCATGCTGGTCTCGTCGTCACGAATGCCTGTCGCACCAATCGTCATTGTCTCCACCCGGCTCTTGTTGCGCTGCATGATAATTTTTGCATCGCGTGATATTTTTATCCGTTGATGAAAGAAATTTCATGGCGTGCAAAAAATGTCAATAGCGATCAGCCGCGCGATCGATCACGTTTGTGGAGGAATGGGATTGAGAGAGCTGGCATCGACCGGCGCCGCGCGTCGTCGGGGCACCGCTACGGTCGAACATGCAGCGATGGACGCGTTCTGACGCGGCTTACTGCCCGAGGTTTCTTAGATACAGCGACAGCAATTGCGTCTGCGAGGAAATGCCGAGCTTGCGGTAGACATTGCGGCGGTGAACCTTGACCGTACCGGTGGAGATGCCGAGCCTGAGGCCGATCGATTCCGACGAATGGCCCTGCAGCACCAGCTCGATGATCGAGGCTTCGCGGTCCGTCAGATTGAGATGCTGCCAGACCCCATCGGCCGGCGGATGCGTGGCCTTGCGTTTGCTGCGGCCGGTTCTTGCAAGCGCCGCATCGAACCGGCGGCCGAGACCCGCCCAATGGTGGCGCACCAGCGCCGCGACCAGAGGTTCGACCTTCTTCAGAAGCGCGAACTCCGCAGCACTGAATGTCCCCGTCGCCTCGCGCCGCATCAGCGACAGAACGACGGTGATCTGCTCGTCGACCGGCACGAAGAAGCCCACCTCCTCGGCAAGCCCGGTCTGCACGTAATAGGTACGGTAATATTCCGAGGAGAAGAACCGATCGGGCGCAAGCTCCCGCATCCGCCAGACCCCCGGCTTGCCCTGTGACGCCGCATGATAGAACGGGTCGAGCAGATAGGGCCCTGCCTGGTAGAGGCTGACGAAGAGGACGTGATCCCTAGCGTTGAAGGTGCTGAAGAGATCGATCGGCCGTTCCTTGCCGCGATAGGCAAAAACGACCACGTAGTCGAAGGTCATCAGCGTCGACATCAACTGCCGATAGGCGGTGCCGACTGCCTCATCCTCCAGCGCGGCACCCGTCACCAGCGGCGCCATGACCTGAAAAAGTCCCTCGAGATCGACGCTCAAACCGCCCTCCCGGCCAATGCCTGCAGTTTCGGGATATACTCCTCACACAGAGCAATCTGCGTTGAAATACCTCTCTCGGGGTATATACCGGCAGGGTGCGCGCTGACTAGGCTGCATATCAATGACGGTGGAGTGCCAGGACGGGAGATTCCTGGCTGCATCCGAAAACAACCGCAGGGAACAGACGTGACATCCGCTTCGACGAACGACATCGAATTCCGTTCGGTCGCCAAACGTTATGGCGCCGTGACGGCCGTATCGGACATCAATCTTGAAGTGCCGCGCGGCGCCTTCATGGCGCTTCTCGGGCCTTCCGGCTGCGGCAAGACCACGTGTCTGCGCATGATCGGCGGCTTCGAGCAGCCGAGCGAGGGCACGGTCTTCATCAGCGGCGAGCCGATGAACGGCGTCGCCGCCTACCGCCGCCCGGTCAACATGGTGTTCCAGCACTATGCGCTCTTCCCCCATCTCGACGTCGAAGCCAACGTCTCCTACGGCTTGAGGCAGATGCGGCCGCGCATCGCCAGTTCGGAGATTTCCCGCCGCGCCCAAGAAGCGCTGGAAATGGTGCGGCTCGGCGGCTTCGGCAAACGCCGCATCCACGAAATGTCCGGCGGCCAGCAGCAGCGCGTGGCGCTTGCCCGCGCCATCGTCAACAAGCCGAAGGTGCTGCTGCTCGACGAGCCATTGGCGGCGCTGGACAAGAAGCTGCGCACCGCCATGCAGATCGAGCTGCAGACGCTGCAGCGCGAACTCGGCATCACCTTCGTGCTCGTCACCCACGACCAGGAAGAAGCGCTGTCGATGAGCGATTTCGTCTGCGTCATGAACGCCGGCCGCATCGTCCAGGTCGGCCCGCCACAGGAGATCTACGATCGTCCCGCGAGCCTCTTCGTCGCCGATTTCGTCGGCAAGACCAACCGCATCGATGCGACCGTCGACGGCGCCTCGTCGCTCGTCCTTGCCAACGGCGCCCGCTTCGCCACCTCCGCCGTCAACGGCACCAGGGGAGCCGCAACGGTGGCGCTCAGGCCAGAGGCGATCCGTCTCACGCGCAATGGTGCGGTGAGCGCGGAAGCACTCGCCGGCACCGTCACCCACCGGATCTTCTTAGGCTCAGCGGTTGAATACTCCGTCGCCGTTGACGGGCTCGGCGATTTCCTGGTGACGGCCGACCGCCGCACGCTTGGCGACAGCGAACTGGTCGAGCCCGGCGAAAAGGTCGGCCTCGCCTTCGATCCGAACGCGCTGCACGTCTTTCCAGCCTGAACTCTCCCGGCTTCACCGAGCCGGTTCTGCCACCTCGCATGAACGTCAAACGATAAAGGGAACAGCGTCATGAGCAAATGGTACAGAGAAAATGCCCCCATCACCGCCGATCAGCTCGCCGACGAACTGATGCGCCTGAAGCGCGGCTCGGTCACGCGCCGCCACTTCCTCGGCGTCACCGGCCTCGGGCTTGCGACCGCGGTTCTCGCGCGCCAGCCGGGCCTCTTCAATTCCACCGCCTTCGCCGGCGATCTCGGCACGCAGATGTCGATCGCCACCTGGCCGAACTACCATGACCCCGCGACCTTCGAGGCTTTCCAGGCCGCAACCGGCGTCGCCGTCGAGGTCAACGTCTTCGGCTCCAACGAGGAGATGCTCGCGAAGCTCCAGGCCGGTGGCACCGGTTGGGATCTCTTCGTTCCCACCAACTACACGATCTCCACCTATGTGAAGCTCGGCCTCATCGACGAGCTCGATCTCTCGAAGCTGTCGAATTACGACGCCTCGACCGAGACCGCGCGTTTCACCAACGAAGGCGTCGTCGACGGCAAGACCTATGCCGTGCCGAAGAACTGGGGCACGACCGGCATCGCGCTCAACTCCGGAAAGATCAAGACGCCGGTGACCAGCTGGAAGGACTTCTTCGAGATCGCCATGACCGAGGCCGACGGCCGCGCCATGGTCCACGACTACCAGCTCACCACCATCGGCAATGCGCTGGTCTCGCTTGGCTACTCCTTCAACTCGATCAAGCCGGATGAGCTCGCCAAGGCCGAGGAACTGCTGATCAAGGTGAAGCCGCATCTCTACGCCATCAACAGCGACTATCAGCCGTCGATGCGCGCGACCGATGCCTGGATGACCATGTGCTGGACCAATGACGGCGCCCAGCTCAACCGCGACATGCCGGAAATCCAGTTCGTCCTCGGCAAGGACGGCGGTGAGATCTGGTCGGACTTCTACGCGATCCCGAAGAGTGCCGCCAACAAGGCGGCGGGCTATGCCCTGCTGAACTATCTGATGGCGCCGGAAAACGCCATGAAGGAGCACATCGCCAACGGTGCTCCGACGACCGACAGCCGCGTGATGAAGCTGCTTCCGGCCGACGTGACCGGCAACAAGATCGTCTATCCGGACGAGGCCTCGCTGACGCCGCTCGAATTCGGCGCCGCCGTAACGCTCACCGACCCCGGCCGCGCCGAGTTGATGGCGCGCTTCAAGTCGGCTTGATCGATATCGCCATGTGATTGCCCCTCATCCGCCTGCCGGCACCTTCTCCCCGTTCTGACGGGGAGAAGGGGACAAGCTGCGACCTCCCTGCCCCCTTGCTTCTGTCGGAATAGGGGGGACCAAGGCCGTCGCCACGGGTCCCCTTCGCCCCGCCTGCGGGGAGAAGGTGGCCGGCAGGCCGGATGAGGGGCGGAACTCGATAACTAGTTAGACGGATACATTTTGATGCCCGCGGCAACGAACACGAAGAGAAACCTGGTGACGGCGGCGCTGGTTGCGCCGGCGGCGGCATGGCTGATGATCTTCCTCGTGCTGCCCTTCATCGCCATGCTGGTCTTCGCCTTTGGCGAGCGCGCACCGGAAGGCGGCTATCAGGCGGCCTTCACCTTTGCCCAGTTCGCCAACCTGCCGACGCGGGCGGCGGCCTTTTGGAACACGCTCGTACTTGCGCCAGTCGGCGCGCTCGCCTGCCTGCTGATCGCCTATCCGGTCGCCTACTATCTCGCGGTCAAGGCGAACCCACGCTACCGGCTGATCCTGGTGTCGCTTGTCGTCGTGCCCTTCTGGACCAGCCTCTTGGTGCGCACCTATGCCTGGATGTACATCCTAGGCTCGCGCGGCATCCCCAATCTGCTGTCGATGATCGGCATTGAGGACGTACGGATGCTGAACACGCCGGGCGCAGTCCTGCTTGGCATCGTCTACGGCTACCTGCCGCTGATGATCATGCCGATTTATGTCAGCCTCGAAAAACTCGATCGCCGGCTGCTTGAAGCCTCCGCCGATCTCGGTGCAAAACCCGTATCGACCTTCTTCGGCGTCACGCTGCCGCTGTCGTTGCCCGGCGTCATGACCGGCGTCGCCCTGGTGACGATCCTGCTTCTTGGCGAATATCTGATCCCGCAGTTGCTCGGTGGTGGCAAGGTGTTCTTCATCGGCAATGCGCTGGTCGATCTCTTCCTGCAATCGCGAAACTGGCCCTTCGGCTCGGCGATCGCCGTCACGCTCGTTGCCGTCGTCGTGGTGATCCTGATGGTGGCGATGCGCATTGCCTTCCGCGTTGCCGGCACAAGACAGGTGGATCTCGTCTGATGCGCGCCTTCATCTCCTCCGTCTATCTCTTCCTCTACGCGCCGATCGCGCTCGTCGTCTTGTTCTCCTTCAACGCCGGGCGCAACGCCAGCGAGTTCACCGGGTTTTCGACCGCCTGGTACGGCAAGGCGCTGGGGAATACCTTCCTGGTCTCCGCGCTGCAAAACAGCCTGATGATCGCCTTTACCAGCGCGACCCTTGCCGCGATCTTCGGCACCATGGCAGCCCTTGGCATGGAGCGGCTGGCGCCGCGCAACCGGGCGATCTTCGACGCGCTCTTTGCAGCCGCCATCGTCGTGCCCGGCGTCGTCATCGGCATCGCGACGCTGGTGGCACTCGTTGCCGTCTTTTCCTTCGTCAATCCGGCGCTCGCCACCATCTGGCCGGGCGAGCAGCCGCCGCAGCTCGGCCTCGGCTACGGCTCTATCATTGCCGCCCATGGCCTGTTCTCGATGGCGCTGGTGACGATGATCGTGAAGGCGCGCATCGCCAGCCTCGGCCGCGATATCGTCGAGGCGTCGGGCGATCTCTACGCGACACCGCTCACCACCTTCCGCCTCATCGTGCTGCCGCAGATCCTGCCCTCGATCCTCGCCGGCTTCCTTCTGGCCTTCACCTTCTCTTTCGACGATTTCATCATCGCCTTCTTCGTCGCGGGCTCGAAGACGACGCTGCCGATCTACGTCTTCGCCTCGATCCGCCGCGGCGTGACGCCCGAAATCAACGCGATCGCGACGCTGGTGCTCGTCGCCTCGCTGCTTCTGATCCTGACCGCCCGCATCCTGATGCGGGAAAGAACAAAATCCGGGGAGTGAAACCATGATCCTGAAAGACCGGGTCGCGATCGTGACCGGAGCCGGCTCCGGGATCGGTCAGGCGGGCGCCGCCATCATGGCGCGCGAGGGCGCCCATGTCGTCGTCGTCGATCGCAGTCTTGCGGCAGCGGCAACCGCCGTCGAGGCAATCACCGCCAAGGGCGGCAGCGCCGAGGCGCTGGCGATCGACGTGACGGATGACGCAGCCCTCTCCGACGGCATCGCCGATATCCTCTATCGCCACGGCCGCATCGACATCCTGCACAACCACGCCGGTGCCCAGGTCGCGGGTGATCTGGAAGAGGTCGAGGTCGCCGGCTTCGACCGCTCCTGGAACCTCAACGTGCGCGCCCATTTCATGGCCGCACGCCTCGTCATGCCGTCGATGCGGGCCGCCGGGCGCGGCGTCATTGTCAACACCTCGTCCTCATCGGGCGTGCTCTACGACCGCGAGATGATCGCCTATACCACCACCAAACACGCCGTCATCGCCATGACCAAGCAGATGGCCGGCGACTACGCCCGCCACGGCATCCGCGTCAACGCGCTCTGCCCTGGCTGGGTCGACACCCCCTTCAACGAGCCCTTCATTGCGCAAATGGGCGGCCGCGGCGCGATTGAATCCTACATCCGCGAAAAGGTGCCGCTCGGTCGCTGGGCAAGCGTCGACGAGATCGCCGAGTCGATCCTCTTCCTCGTCTCCGACCGCTCCTCCTACATGACCGGTCAGATCCTGGTGGTGGACGGCGGCGAGACGGTTGTGTGATTGCCAGACCTTGGGAAGTTGATGATGAGCGCGCTGGGCATTCTTGCGATTGATTGACAGCGATATCGGCACTATCGATCAGGTTGCACCGAAGGCGGTGCACATACGCGCAGCGACCTCCCCGTAATAACAAGGGCCTGACATGAAGACACTGTGCCTCTCGCTTGTGATCGCTGCCAGCAGCGCCACCAGTGTACTTGCTCGGGACATAGACTACCCACGCAGGAAACTTCCTGAAGACCAGTTCTTGTCATATCTGGGAACGGCAGCGGTCGCTGCTGCTGCCTGCCCAGGTTTGGCTGCCAATGAACAGTTTGCGAACGGATACGTGCGCGCGACTGGGGTTGCGCCTGAGTTTCATCGCGCCTTTGGCGACTCTCTGGAAAAGGCTCAGGAAGATGCAAAGCGCGACCTCGACGGGTTCTGCGCTGCCGCTCGCACCTCGCTCTCCTTGCAAAGCAGAGAGGCCGCGGTCCCGCTGCTAATCGAAAGCTCCGATAAGGCGACCACGCCGCAGTGATGAACGGTTCCCCTATCACGCCTCCGGAACGATGCCCCGACAGGCCCAGGCGACTGCCGCAAACGACCGCGGGCCATCCGCCTGGCCAGCCTCATAGGCGGCCTTCACCGTCGCGTCGACCTTCGCCCGCAGCGCCGGAACGAGCGAGCCAACATATTTGCCCAAGGGTCCCTCGCCCGCCGCGATCGGCTGCCAGAAATCCTCGAACGACTGATAGTCCATGCGGATCATCAGCGACGTCTGCTCGATATCCTCAAGGCCATGCGCGGCAAAGCTCTGCGTCATCTCACCCGGCCGCATCATCGGCTGGAAACAGTAGCGGCTGCGCACCTCACCGGCGTTTTCATCGAGCATCGCCGCCGTGTCGAGCACCATGCGCATGCCCGGCATGCCGCCGAGGTGATCCCAGACCACGGCGGCGACCACGCCGCCCGGCCGCGTGACCCGGCGCATTTCGGCAACCGCCTTTCCCGCCTCCGGCACGAAATGCAGCACCAGCAGCGCCAGCGCCCGGTCGAACGAAGCATCGGCAAAGGGAAGCGCGCAGGCATCGGCCTGCTGGATCTTGATCCGTGGATCGCTGTTCGCCCGGGTCGCCGCCTCGACGAAGACGGGTGAAAAATCGATCGCGACAATCTCGCTGAGATCGGCCGCATGCGGCAGCGCGAAGGTCAGGCTTCCGGTGCCGCAGCCGACGTCCAGCACCCGTTCGCCGTCGCCAATGCCGACAAAGTCGATGAACAGCGGCGCAAGCTGCCGGCTCCACCGGCCCATCAGTTGTTCGTAACCATCAGCACTCTGCACATTGAAGCTCGAAGTCATGATCGCCTCCAGGCAGCAAAGGCGGCATTCTAGCGCGGAGCGGACGGCGCACCAAGGAGCCCGTATGCGGGGCGGCCTCGATCAGCGAGAACAATGGAGGCGGTCGCCAGATTTTCGGCATGCGCGTTCTTTGTGAGACCCGCCATCGCGCCTCCACCAGGAGTTCGCCCGCAGCTGCAGAGCGTTTCCTACCCACCCTCATTTCTGTGCTGTCACAGAAATCCAGCCAGGCGCGTCCGCGCCGTGAATGACGCTCTGCAGTCAGCGAAAATGAAAGCGTCTCTAGCGCCGCCGACGCGGCGCTGCTGGATTCCTGTGACGAGCACAGGAATGAGGTCGGCGAATGTGACGACCCTGCGCGGGCATTACGCCAAGGCCTACACCTTCACATGCCCGATGCCCTTGGCAGCGATCTCCTCAAAACTCTCGTCGTAGCCGGCATCGGCGTAGCGGATGACGCCGAGCGCGGTATCGTTGGTGAGCGCATGGTCGAGCCGCTCGTCGGCCTCGACCGTACCGTCGGCAACGACGGTGACGCCGCAGCTCGTCATGTAGCCGGCATAGCCACCGCCGCCGGAATGGACGACGACGAGGTCGGCCATCGACGAGCAGAGCAGCATGGCGTCGAGCAGCGGCCAGTCGGCGATCGCGTCCGATCCGTCTTTCATCCGCTCCGTCATGATGTTCGGGTGCGCCATGGCGCCAGCATCGAGATGGTCGCGCGAGAACGCGATCGGTCCCTTGAGTTCGCCGGACGCCACCAGTTCGTTGACGCGCCGCGCCAGTGCGGTGCGCTCGCCGTGGCCGAGCCAGGCGATGCGCGCCGGCAACCCCTCGAAGGGGATATGCTGACGCGCAAGCCTGATCCAGTTGGTGATGATCTTGTTGTCCGGGAACATCTCCAAAAGCAGGTCGTCGATCCGGGCGATGTCGCTTTCCTCGCCTGACAGCGCCATCCAGCGGAACGGGCCGATGGCGCGGGCAAAGAGCGGGCGCAGATAGGCTTCGGTGAAGATCGGAATGTCGAAGGCGTTGGCGACACCGCCCTCGCGCGCCTGGGTGCGAATGAGATTGCCGTTGTCGAAGACTTCCGCGCCCTTTTTCTGGAAGTCGAGCATCGCCTTGACGTGCTCGACGATCGAGGCGCGGCTTGCCGCCATCAGTTGCCCCTGGCCCTCGTCGCGCAATGACTTCACCTGATCGAGGCTCATGCCCTTCGGCACATAGCCGTAGACGAGATCATGCGCCGAGGTCTGGTCGGTGACCACGTCGGGCACGATGCCGCGCCTTGCGATTTCCGGGTAGATTTCCGCCGCATTGCCGACGAGGCCGACGGAAAGCGCGCGCTTCTCCTTCACCGCCGTGTCGATCATCGCCAGCGCCGCATCGAGATCGGGCGCGATCTCCTGCAGATAGCCGATCTCCTGGCGCTTGCTTGCCCGCTCCGCGTCGATGTCGACGCAGAGGATCGCCGCCCCCGCCATGCGGCCGGCAAGCGGCTGCGCCCCGCCCATGCCTCCGAGCCCCGCCGTCAGCACGAAGCGGCCGGAGAGATCGCCGCCGAAACGGCGCTCGGCGATGCGCATGAAGATCTCATAGGTCCCCTGTATCACGCCTTGGCTGCCGATATATTGCCAGGCGCCGGCCGTCAGCCCGCCCCAGCAGATCAGCCCTTTCCGTTGCAATTCGTAAAACACCTCGGCCTTTGCCCATTGGCCGACGATGTTGCAATTGGCCATGATCACCAGCGGCGCCTTGGCATGGGTCTTGAGCAGCCCCACCGGCTTGCCCGACTGGATGATCAGCGTCTGGTCCTCGTCCATCTCGATCAGCGTCTTGACGATGGCGCGGTGCGCTGGCCAGTTGCGCGCCGCCTTGCCGAGTGCCGCGTAAACGACGAGGTTGTCAGGGTCCTCGCCGACGGAAAGCACGTTTTCGAGCAGCCGCAGCAGCGCCTCCTGCCGCCAGCCCTTGGCGCGCAGCTCCGGTCCGCCAGGGATCGGGAAACCAGGGTGACGGGGGTTGGCCTTGGGCATTGTCCTGCTCCTCATTGTTGTCTCGGCGGGGTGGTCGCTCATTCGCAATGGCGCGTGGCAATTGCCCCTCACCCTAACCCTCTCCCCGCACGCGGGGAGAGGGAATACCGTTGTGCTTGCCGCCTGGGTCTCATCCGATCACTTGGCCGAAGCGCGCACCCTTCCAGCAAATGCAAAACGCTCGCCAGAACCATTTCAGACGCTGGCAATCTCGTCCCCTCTCCCCGCCCGCGGGGAGAGGGTTAGGGTGAGGGGCAGATCACCAACCTCATTGTTGAGGGCCAAACCTCGCCGCTCATCGGCGAGACAAGCCACCAACTTTCACTTCGGCGGCAGCGTCTCCACGAAGGCGATCGCCCCATCGAGCAGCCGCCGGCGCAAGGCATCGTCGCCATAGGCATCCGCGCCTGCGCGCACCCAGCCATGCATCGCGCGTCCGTTCATCACCATCAGCTCGATATCGGGCAGCGTGAGCGCCCAGCCGTCATTGCCCTTGCCGAGCCGCACCAGCAGCGAGCCCTCGCGTGCGCCAAGGAGCAGGTTGCCATGCAGCAGATAAGCCCAGCCGCCAAACATCGCCTTTTCCGAAAGGCCAGCTCGCTCGCCGAGTTCCTCCCGTAACAGTTCCTCAAGCCCTGCATCACGCGCCATGGCATCGCTCCCGTCAGCTTTCGGAAAGCGCGTAGCGGGCAAGCTCGATGCCCATCGCCTTTTCGACAGACGGATAGACCGTTGGGTCGAGCACGCTGGAAGAAAGCGGGATCACCGTCTTCGGCACGTGCAGCACGAAGATCCTCATGCCCACGTGCAGCTGGCCGACGCTTAAAGGCTCGCCCTCCGGCGAAAGCGTGGTGATGACGTCGGGGAAGGTCGCGCGCCTTTGGCCTTCCGCAGAGTCAACCGCCATGTATTCGTTCATCACGTGCAGTACCGTCGAGTCAGCGCCCTTCCCCAGCGTCACCGTGCCGATATCGAAGGCTTCCTTGGTATAGACGACCGATTTGTCGGTGATCGTACCTTCGGCAAGGATCGCGCCATTGGTCGCCTTGACGATCGCGTCGATGATGGCGCTGCCGCCTTTGGCTTCCGCCGCGATGATCGCCTCACCCAGAGCCAGCGCCAGCGAGATACCTCCGAGCGCCGCATTGGCTTTCACATAGGATGCGCGCACCGGATTGCGGCACGACGCGATGAAGCCGCCCGACATGTCGGAGGCGGTGCGCAGGACCGGCGAGACCTTGGCGGTGGCGCCGCGCACCACCAGTTCGATATAGCGGTTCTCGTCGCGATTACCCCCGACGGCCGTCTGGATCATTGGTTCGGGCGAGCCGGCAAGGCCGATCGACCCCATGTCGCCGGTCGGATGCGCGCGGATGTCGCCGACGGCATCGACCACCTTGGTGCCGAGGATCGCCGAAGGCAGCCAGCCGTTCAGCGTCGAGGACTTGCCGTTCTGGCCGATGATCAGGCCCGAGAGCTTCTCGCCGAGCGCCTCCTGCAAAAGCTGCACGGCCTTGACGTAATCGACGCCGCGCATCTCCCAGGGCGTGGTGGAGGCAGGCGCCCCGATGGCGGCTGCCGTCGCCACCCAGTCATTGGCGTCGAGCTCGTCAATCGAGACCAGCTCCGGCTTGCCGATCGAGACCGCGGCGTAGCCAAGCATGCGCCCATGGTCGGCCCAGCCGCCACCGCCCGCCGCATAGACGGAACCGCCCTTGACCGCCGCCTCGACGTCCTTTTCCTTCAGTATCCGGCCCATCTCACACCTTCTCCTGCAATCTCTTGTCGAGCCTCTTCACCGCATCGAAGAGCACGGCGGCGCCAAGCGCGATGTCGTCATTTTCGGCCCATTCCTCCGGCGCATGCGAGCGCCCACCGAGGCACGGTATGAAGATCATCGCCGAGCGGGTGATCCGGCCCATCCAGGCGGTGTCATGCCCGGCCCCGGACGCCATGCGTCGATGCTTCGCGCCGATCGCATCGCAGCTTTCTTCGAGCGTCGAAAGCAGCAGCGCGTCGCCCGGCGTCGGATGGTTATCGGAAATCACATTGGCAGGCGCGATCGTCACGCCCGACGCTTCGGCAACGCTCTGGCAAAGAGGGCCGAGTTCGGTCAGGAACCGCTCCATTTGCGGCCGCAGCTCGGCGCGCGCATCGATCAGCAGCCGCACCCTGGAGGGCACCACATTGGCGGCGTTCGGCTCGATCGAGAACTCGCCGACCGTTGCGGTGAAATGGCCCTCGCCCTTCGAAAACTCCGTTGCCAGCCGCTCGATCTCCAGCACGAGCCGCGAGGCGGCAACCAGCGCATCGCGCCGATGCCCCATCGGCGTCGTGCCGGCGTGATCCGCCTGCCCCTCGACGATGACCTCGATGCGGGTGATGCCGGAGATGGCGGTAACGACCCCAACATCGAGCCGCCCGGTTTCCAGCACCGGCCCCTGCTCGATGTGCAGTTCCAGAAATGCCCTGATGTCGGAGCGCTTCGAACCCGAAAGCCGCGACGGGTCGCCGCCGACTTCGACGATTCCCTGCCGCAGACTGAGTTCGCCCTGCGCGCGGCTCAGCCAGCCATCCGGCAGCACGCCCGCCATGCCGCGGCTGCCGACGCAGGAGACGCCGAAGATCGACACTTCCTCCGCCAGGAAGTCGACGATCTCCAGATCGTGGTCAAGTTCAATGCCGGCATCCGAAAGTGCACGCGCCACTTCGAGCGCGGCCGCGACGCCAGCGATGCCGTCGAAACGGCCGCCATCGGGCACCGTGTCGGAATGGGAGCCGAGCATGATCGTGCCGAGCGCCGATTTGCGCCCCTTCCGCCGGCCGATCAGATTTCCGGCGGCGTCGATCCGGGTTTCGAGACCGGCTGCGCGGAAGCGCCGGTCGAGAAAGGCGCGGCCTTCGAGGAACAGCGGCGTAAAGGCGCGCCGCGTATAGGGCCGATCGGGCTCGGTTATGCCGGCGAGACCGTTGATGATGCCGGCGATCCGGCCGGCATTGACCGGCAGGTTGGCCGGGACTTTGTTATGGGCGGTCTTGCTCATCACGCCTCCTGCAGCGCCAACGTGGCCAGCGGCCGGACGAATTGCCCAACACCGGGCTCGGCCAGCACCTCGCGACCATCGAAGGCGAGCCTGCCGCGCAGATACGTGGCAGACACCCGCCAGGGCAGCCTGATACCGTTATAGGGCGACCAGCCGACAACGTTGTGACCGCTTGCCGCCGCGTCATAGACATAGGGCTCGGGCGTCATGACGATGATATCGGCATCCTTGCCGGCTTCGAGCGCGCCCTTCTGATGGTCGAGGCGGAAATGCCGCGCCGGGTTCAGCGTCATCAGTTCCGCCGCCCGGGTCAGCGGAATTCCGCGCTCCAGCGCGCCCTTGACGAAGAGCGACACCATGACTTCGAGCCCCGGCACGCCCGAGGCATTGGCCAGCATGTCCGGATTGGTCTTGCGATCCTCCGACCAGCTCACATGATCGGTCGAGACCATCGTCACCGTACCGTCGGCCACGTGCCGCCAGAGCTTTTCCACCTCGGCGCGCGGGCGAATCGGCGGATTGATCTTCGCCTTGCCGCCGAGGCGTCGGACGTCGTTTTCCTCGTCGAGCGTCAGATAGTGGATGCAGCACTCGATCGTCGCCGCATGGCCTTGCGCTCGGTAAGCGGCGGCAATCTCGTAGCCGCGGCCGAGCGAGCAGTGCACCACATGCGCGGGGCAGCCCGTGGCAGCGCCGGTCTCGTAAATCTGGTTGGTGGCCAGCAGTTCCGTCAGCGGCGGGCGCGACAGCCCATGGGCGCGGTAGTCGGTAATTCCTGCCACCTTGACCTTTTCGATCGCGGCGCGCACCGCCTCATCATCCTCGTTGTGCACGCCGGCTGAAAGCCCTGACGGCGCGATCGCGCGGAAGCAATCTTCAAGGAGCGCCGCCGGAATGCGCGGAAAGCGCTTGGGATCGGTACCGAAGGTCGAGAACTTGAAGGCGGCGACACCCGCCTCCACCATTTCGCCGATGCGCGCCGGCCCCTCCTCTGGGTCGACGGTGCCATAAAGCGCGAAGTCGACGCGCGCCTGCGGCCCGGCATGGTCGATCTTGCGGCGTAGCGCTTCAGCCGAGCAAACGAGATTGCCCTCGTCATAGGGCATGTCGACGATGGTGGTGACGCCGCCGGCCGCGGCCGATCGCGTCGACCAGATGAAATCCTCCTGGTTCTTCTGCGACAGCGAGTGCACCTGCGCGTCGACGGCGCCGGGCAGGATCAGCGCCTGCCCGAGATCGTGCCGCTCGCGCGCGGCCGGTGCCGCACCCTGGCCGACATGCACCACCTTGCCGTCGCGAACCGCCACGTTCCCGCCCTCGACGATCCGGTGAGGGAGAACAACGGTGCCTTTCAGAACGAGATCGAAATCGGACATGCTGTACTCCCGATGGGTCAGGTGTGGGTCACTTGCCGAGCGCGAAGAAGTCGTCGAACTCCGGCATCGGCGCTGTCGCCACAAAGGAGCGCAACAGGTCGTGGCAGGTAAACGCGTCCTGTAGCGCCTCGATCTCCTTCGAGAGCGGCCGGTCCTTGAGATATATAGGGCTGACGGAACGGGTCTGGTCGTAGGCGCGCTTGACGACGCCCTGCGGCTGGTCGCCGACGAGATCGATCGCCTGCGACGACAGCATCGCCTCGATAGCGGCAAGCTGGCGCAGGTCCCGCACCTGCGTCTCCATGCGCTCGACGATCAGCGGCAGGAAGGTCGCTTCTTCCTCGAGACCGCCGGCAACCACGATCGATTGCGCCGAGAGCGGCACAGCAAGCGACTGCACCCGCATGTAAAGTTCGACGGCGAGCTTCATCAACGGACCGAGCCCGGTCGCCACCTCTCCCGGCGCGACAAGATTGACCGAGAGATTGCGACGTCCGCCATTCGACAGAAGAATGCAGCGGTTCAACACGTTGCGTGCCGCATGCGAAAAGGCGATCTGTGCCGCCTCGATATAGAGCGTCGTGGTCAGCGGCAGCGACGCACCGGAGGAATGGACCTGACCGCCAAGCACCACCGGGTTGTCGTCGGAGAGATAGGTCGCCTCCACCAGCCGCCCGGCAGCAACCATCAGCGTGTCGACGACGGCCCCGAAGACCTGGGCGGTCATGCGCAGGCTGAGTGGATCGTGGATTGCCGTCGGCACCGGCCAGTCGGCAACGCCGGATTGACCGTAGAGCCAGGAGCCGACCAGCGCCTCGCCGCGGGTCGAGAGCGTGGCCGCCACCCGCCAGGGATCGGCGGACGCGCCGAGCGCGAGCGAAGACATCACCCCGGTGACCAGCAACACCCGAATGGCGGACGCCGCCTCGCGCAGCACGTTGACCGCCGCAGCGAAGGAAATGGCATTGACGCTGAGTGCCGCCAGCGCGTCGCGCGGCTGCATGACGAATGGCTTCAGGCCCGCTTCGGTAAGCGCCGTCTCGGCCGAAACGAGGCGCCCTTGATAGTAGGCCTCGCCGACGCCTGTCAGCACCGAGGCGATCTGCCCCATCAGGCCGATATCGGCGCAGCCCATCGAGCCGTGCCGACGCACCGCCGGAATGATGTCGGCCGCAAGAAGGGACAGAAACGCCTGGATCAGATCCGGGCTGCAGCCGGTGTGGCCGCGCATGGCGGTGTTGACGCGGATGGCGATCGCCATGCGCACGATCGCCGGCGCGAAGAACTCGCCGGTGCCGAAATGGTGGGCTCTGACCAGCGAATTGTTGAATTCAGCCAGATCGTCGGCTGTCCAGAGACGGTCCTTCATCGAGCCGACGCCGGTGTTGGAGCCATAGACGGGAAGCCCCATCGCGACACGCTCGGCAACCACCTTGTGGGCCGCGGCCACCCGTTCCATGCCGCCGTCATCGGCCACCGGCCGTCCCCTTCCCGTGCCGATATCCTCGAGCGTCGCGAAGTCCAGCGGTTTTCCGCAGAGAACGATGGTTTTGACCTGATGCAGCATGCCGATGGATACCTTTCCGCGCGGGCCTGCTTCGGTTTCGAAACGGTGCGCGGATGCTCTGATTTCTCGCAACCGCCGCTCGAAAATGCGGGCTTGCTGGATGCATGCTATGCGCTTATCGCACATCCATGCTATATCCTAAATCTGGAACGGATGATGCCGAATCCGGAACGCTCCGTTAGAGGGCGCTGCCTCCGGGGATGTGTGGATGGATATGGCAACGATCGTGCTGGTCGATGCAGTGCTTCGGGAGGGTGGCATCCGCCGCGCCGCAGCCCTTTGCGGGCGCGCTCCATCGAGTGTCAGCGCGGCCGTCAAGCGCTTCGAACAGGCAATCTCGATGTCGCTTTTCCGGCGGGAGGAAACCGCTCTCGTCTTGACCCTCGAAGCGCGTGCCCGCGCAGCCGACATCAAGCAAGCGACAGCGAGAATTACGGACATCCTCACGGCCGCGGGCTGGCAGGCGACCGATCCCGCGCCGCCGATCGGCCTCGTCGCGCTCGATCGCTTCGTCCGCATCGCCCGCTCCGGCAGCATCCGCGCTACGGCAAAAGCGCTCGGTCTCGGCCAGCCGCAGCTGACACGGCAGATGGCCGACCTTGAACGCCATCTCGGCAGCCGCCTGTTCGAGCGCTCCCATGGCGGTGTCCTCGGCACGGCAACCGCTGAGCGGATCATTCCATTGGTCGAGGCCCTGCTCGACATCTGGGCGCGGCTGACACACGCATCGGCCGATCGCTTCCGCCGCGACGCCGCCACCTGGCGGCTGGGCGCCGTCATGCCGCTCGGTCCCGAAAGCGAGATCGCCCGCATGCTGGCGGCGCTGACAGCGAACTGGCAACGCACCCGCCCGCGCCAGCCGCTATACATATCCAGCACCACGGCGGATGAACTTTTGGCTGGCCTTAGAAGCCGGCGGTTCGACGCCGCCCTGCTCGATGTCGCCGAGATCCCCACGGATTGTGATGGCCGGCTGGTGTCGCAGATGCCGCTGGCGCTGGCGGGCCCCGCTTCCGTCCTTTCCGCGTTCGCAGGCGATCTGCCAAGGCTGCTCGCCGCCTGCCCGATCGCAGTGCCAAGCGTCAGGAGCGGATTGCGCCGCGAGACCGCCCGCTTCCTCGACGACACGCTTGATGAGGCCGAGCGTCGCCGCATCGCCCTCGTCGAAGTCGATTCCATTCCTGTCATCATCAACCTCGTCGCTCAGCACGGCTACCTCTCGGTGCTGCCGGAATCCTCGCTCGCAAGGATGCATCGGCCTCCGGCGATGATCCGGCTTGGCCCGGCCTATCGCCAATCCCTCACACTTGTCTGGCCGCGTGGCGCTTTCGCCGGCGAGATCGGCGAGCTGATGATTTCGATGATGAGGACAAGCGCACAGGCCTGATGCTTTGTGGTCACACGCTCCGCAACACAAAGATCTCGTATGCCGGCGCATCTCCCTTGCCGTCATTCCTGTGCTCGTCACAGGAATCCAGCCAGTCCAAGTCCTTGGGCTGAAAAGAGTCTTTTCGACGCGCCGACGCGCCTCGACTAGATTCTTGTGACGAGCACAGGAATGACGGAAGAGAGAGACTGTCGCAGCTCAAAGCAAGCAAGCTCCGTATCTCGTGTACCGGCGCCGGAATCAGTTCCTGACCATCCGCGGCCAACCGTCTGAAACGACTCAGTAAATCACCACCTGATTCACCACTTGAAGGGCGCTCTCAACCCTTCAGCTTCAACCGCCTGCGGGTCTCGCTCGGGCTCTCGCGGTAATGCGCCCGGTAGCTGCGCGAGAAGGAGGAGGATGAGTTGAAGCCGGAGATCGCGGCGATGTCGGCGAATTCCAGACGCGTCTCGATCACCTTGCGCCGCGCCGCATTGAGACGCAGCGCCAGATAATGCTCGTGCGGAGCAACGCCCATCGTGTCGCGGAAAAGGTCCTGCAGGTGGCGGGTGCTGACGCCGATACGCCGGGCAAGCCGCGCTAGCGTCAAGGGCGCCTCCACGGTTTCCTCCATCAGCTTGACGGCAGCGCCGACGCGCGGGTCGAGGATGCGCATGTTGCCGATCGCCGGCATCTGCAGGAGGTCGCCGCGGGTCCGCTCCTGCTCGTAGATGAAGAGCCGCGACACTTCGAGCGCCAGCGAATAGCCGTGCGCCCGGCGGATCAGCTCCAGCATCAGGTCGAGTGTCGGCAGCGAGCCGCCGGTCGTGATGCGCTTGCCGTCGATGACGAAGCGCTCGCGCACCATCGTCACCTGCGGATAGGTGGTGGTGAAGTCCTCGAAGTCCTCCCAGTGGGTGGTCGCCTTGAAATTGTCGAGCAGGCTGGTTTCGGCAAGCAGCCAGGAGCCGGATTCGATGCCGGCCATCATCTCGCGGTGCCGCGCCGTCTGCGACAGCAGCATCTTCAGCTGCGAGGTGGCGCTACGCTGCCAGTTGTAGCTCGACAGGATGAAGAGCGGCGACGTTTCGCGCTGCGGCCGGAAGATGCCCGAGACGGGGATAGGTATGCCGCTCTTCGTCTCGATCGGCGCGCCGTCCGGGCTATAGATCGTCCAGTCATAGAGCGGACGCCCGGCGATGCGGTTGGCCGCGCGCATCGGTTCGATGACCGAGGCAACCAGGATCAGATTGGTCTCCGGCAGCACCAGGATATCAACGTGCTGCACCTGCGAAACGTTCTGATCCATGCCCAAACTTCTCCGCCTTGTCGCCGATAATGTATAGGATGCAGCCGATAATGAAAAGCAATGCCGCCCTTCTTGGCTCGTAATGGACGCAATAAAAGGGAGACAGCAATGCCGCTCAGCATGAACCGCGAGGTATTCATCACCTGTGCCGTCACCGGCTCGGGAGACACCGTTTCGAAGTCCAGCCACGTTCCGATCACGCCGAAACAGATCGCCGAAGCGGCGGTCGAGGCGGCCAAGGCCGGGGCCGCCGTGATCCACTG
Source organism: Ensifer sp. CCNWLY38 (assembly GCF_037120565.1). NCBI lineage: Bacteria > Pseudomonadati > Pseudomonadota > Alphaproteobacteria > Hyphomicrobiales > Rhizobiaceae > Ensifer > Ensifer sp. CCNWLY38. Next base: position 247,912 of record NZ_JBBBBO010000004.1, on the reverse strand, counting down.
CCACGTCCGCGATCCGGAAACCGGCGCGCCCTCCCGCAGGCTCGATCTCTACCGGGAAGTGACCGACCGCATCCGCTCCGCCGATATCGATATCGTGTTGAACCTGACGGCCGGCATGGGCGGCGACCTGGTGTTCGGCAATGTCGAAAGCCCCTTGCCCGTCAACGAGAAGGGCACCGACATGGCCGGCGCCACCGAACGCGTCGCCCATGTGGCCGAATGTCTGCCGGAGATCTGCACCCTCGACTGCGGCACCATGAATTTCTCGCTCGGCGATTACGTCATGACCAACACGCCGTCGATGCTGCGCGAAATGGCCCGCCAGATGACCGCGCTTGGCGTCCGCCCCGAGGTCGAGGCCTTCGACACCGGCCATCTCTGGTTCGCCAAGCAGCTCGCCGAAGAAGGTCTGATCGAGGATCCGGTGCTGATCCAGCTCTGCATGGGCATTCCATGGGGCGCGCCTGATGACCTCAACACCTTCATGGCGATGGTCAACAACGTGCCGGCCAATTGGACCTTCTCGGCCTTCTCCATCGGCCGCAACGCGCTTGCCTATCCGGCAGCGGCGATCCTGGCCGGCGGCAACGTTCGCGTCGGCCTCGAAGACAACCTCTATATCGGCAAGGGCCAGCTCGCGACCAACGGCCAGCTCGTCGAAAAGGCGGTCGGCGTCATCGAGGGCATGGGCGCCAAGATCATCGGGCCGAAAGAGGTCCGCGAGAAACTGAAGCTGACGAAGCGCTGAGAGCATCGCCAAAACGCCCCTCATCCGCCTGCCGGCACCTTCTCCCCGCAAGACGGGGAGAAGGCCGCAAGCCGAGAGCGCTCAGTCCCCTCTCCCCGCCTGCGGGGAGAGGGTTAGGGTGAGGGGCAGTTTGCAATTTTAGAAGTCGAGGTGAGGAATGACCGAAATCAAGAATGCAGCCTGTGTCGGTGGCGGCGTTATCGGCGGCGCCTGGGTGGCGCGCTTCGCGCTCGCCGGCATTGATGTGAAGATTTTCGACCCGCATCCGGAAGCCGAGCGCATCATCGGCGAGGTCATGGCCAATGCCGAGCGCGCCTATGCGATGCTCACCATGGCGCCGCTGCCGCCGAAGGGAAAACTGACCTTCTGCAAGAGCATCGAAGAAGCCGTCGAAGGTGCTGACTGGATTCAGGAAAGCGTGCCGGAACGGCTGGAACTGAAGCGCGGCGTCATCACGAAGATCGATGCGGCCGCCAAGGCCGATGCATTGATCGGCTCGTCGACCTCGGGCCTGCTTCCTTCCGACCTGCAAGCCGAGATGCACCACCCCGAGCGCATGTTCGTGGCGCATCCCTATAACCCCGTCTACCTGCTGCCGCTCGTCGAACTCGTCGGCGGCAAGAAGACGACGAAGGCGACGATCGAGCGCGCCATGCAGGGTGTCGAGCAGATCGGCATGAAGGGCGTCGTCATCGCCAAGGAGATCGAGGCGTTCGTCGGCGACCGCCTGCTCGAAGCGCTGTGGCGCGAGGCGCTGTGGCTGATCCAGGACGACATCTGCGACACCGAAACGCTCGACAACGTCATGCGTTATTCCTTCGGCATGCGCTGGGCACAGATGGGCCTGTTCGAGACCTATCGTATCGCCGGCGGCGAAGCCGGCATGCGCCACTTCCTCGCCCAGTTCGGCCCCTGCCTCAAATGGCCCTGGACGAAGTTTACCGATGTCGTCGACCTCGACGATGCGCTGGTCGAAAAGATCGGCGCCCAGTCGGACGCGCAGGCTGCCGGTCGCTCGATCCGCGAGCTTGAACGCATCCGCGATGAAAACCTCGTCGGCATCATGCATGCGCTGAAATCCGGCAACGGCGGCGAAGGCTGGGGTGCCGGCAAGCTGCTTGCCGATTTCGAGGCCAAGCTCTGGGCCAACGCCAAGAAGCCGGAAGCCGACCTCGGCGACGTCAAGCCGCTGCGCATCGTCGACACCAAGGTGAGTGCCGCCTGGGTCGACTACAACGGCCACATGACCGAGCACCGCTATCTGCAGGTTTTCGGCGATACAACCGACGGCTTGCTGCGCCTGATCGGCGTCGACCTCGATTACGTGCGCGACGGGCATAGCTACTACACGGTCGAGACCCACATCCGGAACCTCGGCGAGGCCAAGCTCGGCGACGCGCTCTACTCGACCTGCCAGGTGCTGTCGTCCGACGAGAAGCGCCTGCACATCTTCTCGACGATCTACAACGCCGAGACCAACGAAGCAGTGGCGACCGCCGAGCAGATGGCGCTGCACGTCGACAGCAAGGCCGGCAAGTCCGTGCCCGCACCGGAACACGTGCTGAACAAGCTTGCCGCCATTGCCGAAGCGCATGCGCAGCTGCCGGCACCGGAAGGTGTGGGCCGCTTCGTCGGCCAGAAACGCGCCTGACCGCAACAGCGGCAGGTCATCGAGCAGGCAGCTTCGCCGCACCGGCGGCGGGGCTGCGAACCGCAGTGGAGGGAGGCTTGAGGAGGCATCCCTCGTTTGCGGAATGGACGTCAGCGGCGCGAAAACGAGGGGTAGAGAACAATGAATTTCGCACTGACCGAAGAACAGCAGATGATCGTCGATACGGTCAGGAGCTTCGTCGAAACGGAGATCTATCCGCATGAGGACGAGGTCGAGCGCACCGGCGTGGTTCCGCGCGAGCTTGGCCAGGAGATCGCCCGCAAGTGCAAGGAGATCGGTTTCTTCGGCTGCAATTTTCCGGAAGAAGTCGGCGGCGCCGGTCTCGACCACACCTCCTTTACCCTCGTCGAGCGCGAGCTTGGCCGCGGCTCGATGGGCCTGACCGTCTTCTTCGGCCGCCCCTCGGGCATCCTGATGGCGTGCAATGCCGAGCAGCGCGAGAAATACCTGCTGCCGGCGGTCAAGGGCGACAAGTTCGATGCGCTCGCCATGACAGAGCCGGATGCCGGTTCCGACGTGCGCGGCATGAAGTGTTTTGCCCGCAAGGACGGTGACGACTGGATCGTCAATGGCACCAAGCACTTCATCAGCCATGCCGACATCGCCGATTTCGTCATCGTCTTCATCGCCACCGGCGAAGAGGACACGCCGCGCGGCCCGAAGAAGAAGATCACCTGTTTCCTCGTCGACCGCGGCACGCCCGGCTTCGAGATCCGCAAGGGCTACAACTCCGTCTCCCATCGCGGCTACAACAACTGCATCCTGACCTTCGACGACTGCCGCCTGCCCTCCGCCCAGATCCTCGGCGAAGTGCACAAGGGCTTCGACGTCGCCAACGACTGGCTGTTTGCCACGCGGCTGACGGTGGCTGCGACCTCGGTCGGCCGGGCGCGCCGCGCCTTCGACTATGCGCTGAACTACGCCGCCGACCGCAAGCAGTTCGGCAAGCCGATCGGCGCCAACCAGGGCGTTTCCTTCAAGCTCGCCGACATGATCACCGAGATCGACGCCGCCGACCTCCTGACGCTGTCTGCCGCCTGGCGGCTCGATAACGGCCTGCCGTCGAACCGCGAAATCGCGTCCGCCAAGGTTTTTGCCACCGAGATGCTCGCCCGCGTCACCGACGAGGCGATCCAGATCTTCGGCGGCATGGGCCTGATGGACGACCTGCCGCTCGCCCGCTTCTGGCGCGACGCCCGCGTCGAGCGCATCTGGGACGGCACGTCTGAAATCCAGCGCCACATCATCAGCCGCGACCTGCTCCGGCCGCTGGGGGCGTGACGGGATGGTGACCAACCTCTCTCCCTCCCTCATTCCTGTGCTTGTCACAGGAATCCAGCAGCGGCACGTCCGTGCCGCGCATGACCGAAGCAAGCAGCGCATACGGTTCGAGATGGAAGTCCTCACCGGCTTGCCGACGCAAGCCGGCTGGATTCCTGTGACAAGCACAGGAATGAGGGCGTTGTTGGCGAGCGCTCCGACGGCCATCGGTGTGAGGGAGTGTCTGGCGCGATGACTTCCACCCCCCGCTCCCTCGACCGTCTGATCCGCCCGCGCACCATCGCCGTCTTCGGCGGCAAGGAAGCCCGGCGTGTCATCGAACAATGCGACAAGATGGGTTTTCCCGGCGAGATCTGGCCGGTGCATCCGCGCGAGGACCAGATCCTCGGTCGCAAGTGCTACCGCTCGGTGGCGGAACTGCCCGGCGCACCGGATGCCTCCTTTGTCGGCGTCAATCGGCAGCTGACGATCGATATCATCCGCGATCTCGCAAGCCGCGGCGCCGGCGGCGCGGTCTGCTACGCCTCGGGCTTTCGCGAGGCGGCAAGCGAGCTTGACGACGGCGACGACATGCAGGAGGCGCTGGTGGCGGCCGCCGGCGACATGCCGATCGTCGGCCCCAATTGCTACGGCTTCATCAACATGCTCGACGGCGCTCTGCTCTGGCCGGACCAGCATGGAATGCAGCGCGTCGAAAAGGGCGTCGCGATCCTGACGCAGTCCTCCAACATCGCCTGCAACATCTCGATGCAGACGCGCGGCCTGCCGCTCGCCTATGTCATGACCGCCGGCAACCAGGCGCAGACGGGCCTGTCCGACATCGCCTGTGCCGTGCTGGAAGATCCGCGCGTCACAGCCGTCGGCCTGCATATCGAAGGCTTCGACAGCATGGCCGCCCTCGAGCGGCTCGCGACCCGGGCGCGCGAACTCGGCAAGCCGGTGGTGACGCTGAAAGTCGGCAAATCCGAAGCCGCCCAGCTGGCGACGGTGTCGCACACCGCGTCTCTTGCCGGCAACGACCGCGTCTCCTCGGCGCTGCTTGCCCGTCTCGGCATCGGCCGGGTCGACACCCTGCCCGCACTCCTGGAAACGCTGAAGTTGCTGCATGTGGCCGGACCGCTCGATAGCCGCGACATCTCCTCGATGAGTTGCTCCGGCGGCGAGGCCTCGCTGATGGCGGACGCCGGCGAGCGCTACCGGGTAAATTACCGGGCGCTGCGCGACGAGCAGAAGAAGCCGCTGAAGGACGCGCTCGGCGAGATGGTGACGATCGCCAACCCGCTCGATTACCACACCTTCGTCTGGGGCAATCGCGAGAAGCAGACCACCGCCTTCACCGCCATGATGAAGGGAGGCTATGCGATCAATCTGCTCGTACTCGACTTCCCCCGCCTTGACCGATGCGACCCGGCCGACTGGGAGACCACCTGCCATGCGGTGATCGACGCGGCTCGGGCAACGGGCGCCCGCGCCGGCATCGTCGCCAGCCTCGGCGAAAACATGCCGGAGGCGACCGCCCTCTTCCTGATGAAGGCGGGCGTCGTCCCCTTCTTCGGCATCGAGGAGGCACTGGCCGCGATCGAGACGGCCGCCGACATCGGCACCACCTGGGTGAAACCGGTCCCGCCCCGCCTGCTCGACGGCAGCGGCAGCGCTGCTGGCGAGGCGATCACACTCAGCGAACATGAGGCGAAGGTGGAGCTTGCCGCTTCTGGCCTCAAGGTGCCTGAAGGCAGAACAGCGGCGACCGCCGAAGAGGCCGCAAACGCTGCCGAGGCCCTCGGTTTCCCCGTCGTGCTCAAGGGTCTGGGCGTCGCCCACAAGACCGAAGCGGGCGCGGTGAAGCTCAACCTCGCGAACCGAGATGACGTCTACAGCGCGGCGAAGGCCATGGCCGCCGTCGCCTCGGGCTATCTCGTCGAGAAGATGGTGGCAAAACCAGTCGCCGAACTGATCATCGGCGCCATGCGCGATCCAGTCGCGGGCCCCGTGCTGACGATTGGCGCCGGCGGCATCCTGGTGGAACTGCTCGACGATTCCGCCATCCTGACGCTGCCGACGACACCGGAAGCGATAAGTGAGGCAATCGCCGGACTGAAGATCCGCAAGCTCATCGACGGCTATCGCGGCGGCCCGGCCGGCGATTTCGCGGCATTGGTCGAGGCTGTCGCCGCAGCGGCATCCTATGTCGTTTCAAACGCCTCGAAGCTCGAAGAACTCGATATCAATCCTTTGATGGTGTTGCCCAATGGCCAGGGAGCCGTTGCCGCCGACGCCCTCATCCGCCGGAGGAACTGACCCTGATGACCGGACCGATCCTCACGCGCCACGAAGGCGGCATTCTCGAAGTCACGATCGACCGGCCGAAGGCCAATGCCATCGACCTGAAGACCAGCCGGGTGATGGGCGAGATCTTCCGCGACTTCCGCGACGACGACAGCTTACGCGTCGCGATCATCACCGGCGCCGGTGAAAAATTCTTCTGTCCGGGATGGGACCTGAAAGCGGCGGCTGACGGCGACGCGGTCGACGGCGACTATGGCGTCGGCGGCTTCGGCGGCATGCAGGAGCTGCGCGACCTCAACAAGCCGATCATTGCGGCGATCAACGGCATCTGCTGCGGCGGCGGTCTCGAAATCGCGCTGTCGACCGACCTGATCCTGGCGGCAGAGCACGCGACCTTTGCGCTACCTGAGATCCGCTCCGGCACAGTTGCTGACGCCGCCTCGATCAAGCTGCCGAAGCGCATCCCCTATCATATCGCCATGGACATGTTGCTCACCGGCCGTTGGCTCGATGTGGCGGAGGCCCACCGCTGGGGCTTCGTCAACGAGATTCTGCCGGCGAGCAAGCTGATGGAACGGGCCTGGGAACTCGCGCGCCTGCTCGAGAGCGGGCCGCCGCTGGTCTACGCCGCGATCAAGGAAGTGGTGCGCGCCGCCGAAGGCGAAGCCTTCCAGACGACCATGAACAAGATCACCCAGCGGCAGTTCAAGACCGTCGACATTCTCTATTCGAGCGAAGACCAACTGGAGGGCGCCCGCGCCTTCGCCGAGAAGCGCGACCCCGTCTGGAAGGGCCGCTAGAGCGGGATGAGGAAAAGTGTGTGCGGTTTTCCGCCCGCATCCCGCTCTAAATAGACCCACCGCCATCCTTGGTGGCGCGGGGAACCGAGCCGGGCGACCGGCATTGAGACGTGACGAGACGCGCGGGCAATGCCGCGCGCCATAAACCACGCGTCCATAAGCCAAGCTTATGGAAATAAATTGTAATTTAGGGCGTTACAAGAACAGTTCCAGCGATTACGCTTATCGATCTGAAGCTAATGCGCCCGGTCGACGAAAGGAGAATGAAACCCGACGAAACAAGAAGCGGCCGCCCGGGCCGATCCGAAATGCCATCGATACAATGGCTGTACGCAGCAATCTCTAACAACCACAACGAACGGCGAATGCCGACAAAGAAGGGAACAGGGGAATGAGCGATTACAAGGATTACCTCACACGACAGGTCATGCTCGGCAAGATGAACCGGCGCGAGTTTCTCGGACGCGCCGCCGCCGCCGGCATTCTCGCCTCGACGGCCGGCACGCTGTTTGCGACCAGCGCAGCGGCGCAGGAGCCGAAGCGCGGCGGTCATCTGAAACTCGGCCTCGAGGGTGCTGCCGCGACCGACTCGAAGGACCCGGCCAAGGCTCTCTCACAATTCATGTTCGTCGTCGGCCGCAATTGGGGCGACATGCTCGTCGAAAGCCATCCGACGACAGGCGCCGCGGTGCCGGCTCTTGCCGAATCCTGGGAACCGTCGGCCGATGCGTCGACCTGGACCTTTACCATCCGCAAGGGCGTCAAGTTCCACGACGGCAAGGAGCTGACTGTCGACGACGTCATCAAGACCCTCCATCGCCACACCGATGACAAGTCGGAGTCCGGCGCACTCGGCGTGATGAAGTCGATCAAGGAAATCAAGGCGGACGGCGGCAAGCTCGTGCTGACGCTGACGGAAGGCAATGCCGACCTGCCGCTGCTGCTTTCCGACTACCACCTCATCATCCAGCCGAACGGCGGCCTGGACAATCCCGATGCCATGATCGGCACCGGCCCCTACAAGGTGACGAGCTTCGAACCCGGCGTGCGCGCGACCTTCGAAAAGAACGCCGACGATTGGCGCACCGACCGCGGCTACGTGGATACGGTCGAACTGATCGCCATGAACGACGCGACCGCCCGCATCGCCGCCCTCTCCTCTGGCCAGGTCCACTACATCAACCGTGTCGACCCGAAGACGGTCAACCTGTTGAAGAGGGCGCCGACCGTCGAAATCCTGACCACGTCCGGCCGCGGCCACTACGTGTTCCTCATGCATTGCAACACGGCGCCCTTCGACAACAACGACCTGCGCATGGCGTTGAAATACGCGATGGACCGCGAGACCATGGTCGAGCGCATCCTCGGTGGCTACGGCAAGGTCGGCAACGACTTCCCGATCAACGACACCTATGCCCTCTTCCCGGAAGGCATCGAGCAGCGCGCCTATGACCCCGACAAGGCGGCCTTCCACTACAAGAAGTCGGGCCATAGCGGCCCGGTGCTGCTGCGCACCTCCGATGTCGCCTTCCCGGGCGCGGTCGACGCGGCCGTGCTCTACCAGGATAGCGCCAAGAAGGCGGGCATCGAAATCGAGGTCAAACGCGAACCGGGCGACGGCTACTGGACCAACGTCTGGAACGTCCAGCCCTTCTCAACCTCCTACTGGGGCGGACGTCCGACCCAGGACCAGATGTACTCGACCGCCTACCACTCCGGCGCCGATTGGAACGACACCCGCTTCCAGCGCGAGGATTTCGACAAGATCCTGCTCGAGGCCCGCGCCGAACTCGACGAGCCCAAGCGCAAGGAGATGTATCGCACCATGGCGATGATGGTGCGCGACGAAGGCGGCCTGATCCTGCCGATGTTCAACGACTTCGTGAACGCCTCCACCAAGCAGGTGAAGGGCTACGTGCACGATATCGGCAACGACATGTCGAACGGCTATGTCGCAACCCGGGTGTGGCTGGACGCATGACGATGGAAAGCGGACCGCTCACTGGTCCGGTTCCGACGGAAGGGAACGCGGATGGAACCCATCCGCGTCCCGCCGAACTTTCCGGAGTACCAGCCAAACCCAACCCAGCCGCCCAGGGTGAAATCGGCGGCACCTTCTGGCGGCGCTTCACTTTCCGTCGCCCTCTCGTGGCGCTGATCCTTCAGCGCCTCGGCCTCAGCGTCGGGCTTCTCTTCGCTGTGTCCTTGATGATCTTCGGCGGCATCGAAGCGCTCCCCGGCGACTTCGCCACCACCTATCTCGGCCAGTCCGCAACGCCGCAGGCGGTCGAAAACATCCGCAAGGATCTCGGCCTCGACAAGCCGTGGACCGAGCGCTACCTCTCCTGGCTCGGCGGCGCGGTGCAAGGCGATTTCGGCACCTCCTGGGCCAGCAAGAATTCCGTCGGCGAACAGATCGGCAAGCGCCTCGGCAATTCGCTGTTCCTCGCCTTCTTCGCAGCATTCATTTCCGTGCCGCTCGCCGTCGGCCTCGGCATGCTGGCGGTGCAGTTCCGCAACAGATTGCCCGACAAGATCATCAACGTCGTCTCGCTCGCGGCCATCTCCTTGCCCGAGTTCTTCGTCGGCTATCTGCTGATCATGTTCTTCGCCGTCAAATTCGGCGTCGCGACCTTCCCGGCGACCGTCTATGACAGCATGAGCTTCACCGAGCGGCTTTCAGCCATCGCACTTCCGGTCGCCACGCTCGTTCTCGTCGTGCTCGCCCACATGATGCGCATGACCCGGGCAGCGATCCTCAACGTCATGTCGTCTGCCTATGTCGAGACCGCTGAACTCAAGGGCCTCAGCATGTTCCGCATCATCGCGCGCCATGCGGCTCCCAATGCGGTGGCACCCGTCATCAACGTCATCGCCCTGAACCTCGCGTATCTCGTCGTCGGCGTCGTCGTGGTCGAGGTGGTCTTCGTCTATCCCGGCATGGGGCAATACATGGTGGATGCCGTGACCGTGCGCGACATGCCCGTCGTTCAGGCCTGCGGCCTGATCTTCGCCGCCTTCTACATCTTCCTCAACATGGCGGCCGACATTCTCGCAATCATCGCCAACCCGAGACTGAGGCATCCGCGATGAACCTGAGATCCATCCCCTTCAGCGCCTGGGTCGGCATCGCCGGCATCGCCCTTGCGATCTTCTGCGCCGTCTTCGCACCCGTCATCGCCCCCTTCGGCGAACGCGACGTCGTCGGTGACATCTGGCTTCCGGCCGGCGGCGACTTCCTGCTCGGCACCGACAATCTCGGCCGCGATCTCCTGTCGCGTCTGGTCTATGGCGCCCGCACCACGATCTTCGTGGCGCTGGCGGCAACCGTGCTCTCCTTCTCGCTGGGCATGCTCCTGAGCTTCACCGCGGCCGTCGTGGGCGGTTTCACCGACCAGCTCTTCTCCCGCTTCAACGACCTGATGATGGCGATCCCGACGCTGATCTTCGCCCTCGTCGTTCTCGCCGTGCTGCCGCAGCATCTGTGGATCCTGATCCTCGTCATGGCAGTGCTCGACAGCACCCGCGTCTTCCGCATCGGCCGCGCCGTGGCACTCGACGTCGCGGTCATGGAATTCGTCGAGGCCGCAAGGCTGCGCGGCGAAGGCTCGCTCTGGATCATCTTCCGCGAAATCCTGCCGAACACGCTGTCGCCGCTGCTCGCCGAATTCGGCCTGCGCTTCGCCTTCTCGATCCTGTTCCTCTCCACCCTCTCCTTCCTCGGCCTCGGTATCCAGCCGCCGTCCGCCGACTGGGGCGGCATGGTCAAGGACAACAAGGACGGCATCATCTTCGGCATCTCGGCGGCACTGATCCCAGGGGCTGCAATCGCGACGCTGGCGATCTGCGTCAACCTCGTTGTCGACTGGCTGATGAAACGAACCTCGAGCCTCAAGGGAGGACGCGGCGATGCCTGAGATGCTTTCCGTCAAGAACCTCAAGATCGAAGCGACCAGCTATCCGCCGGGCGAACCACCCAAGGTCGTGACCCTCGTCGAGGGCGTCTCCTTCGACGTTGAGAAGGGCAAGGTGCTCGGCCTCATCGGCGAATCCGGCGCCGGCAAGTCGACGATCGGCCTTTCGGCGCTCGCCTATGGCCGCGGCGGCGTGCGTATCACCGGTGGCCAGGTCCTGCTCGACGGCAAGGACATCCTGACGCTCGACAAGAACGGTATCCGCTCGATCCGCGGCGCCCGCGTGTGCTACGTCGCGCAATCCGCGGCCGCCGCCTTCAACCCGGCCCACCGGCTTGGCGACCAGGTGATCGAGGCGTCGCTCCGCCACGGCATCATGAGCCGGGAGGAGGCGAAGAAGCGGGCGCTCTATCTCTTCCGGGTGCTGGGCCTCCCCAATCCGGAAACCTTTGGCGACCGCTATCCGCACCAGGTCTCCGGTGGCCAGCTCCAGCGCGCCATGACCGCCATGGCGCTTTGCCCCAATCCGGAGCTGATCGTCTTCGACGAGCCGACCACCGCGCTCGACGTGACGACCCAGATCGACGTGCTCGCCGCGATCAAGCACGCGATCGAGGAGACGCATACGGCAGCGCTCTACATCACCCATGATCTCGCGGTCGTCGCCCAGATCTCCGACGACATCATGGTGCTGCGCCATGGCAAGACCGTGGAATACGGCACCACCAAGCAGGTCATCGAGGCACCGCGGGAGGATTACACCCGCGCACTCGTCAGCGTCCGCCAGACCAAGCGCGACGAGGCGGCCGACCAGGCCGGGGCGCAATTGAAGATCGAGCATGTCAGCGCCGGCTACGCCAACGGCTTCAAGGTGCTGCACGACGTCTCGATGCATCTGCCCAAGGGCCAGACGCTGGCGATCGTCGGCGAAAGCGGCTCGGGCAAATCGACGCTCGCCCGGGTCATCACCGGGCTCCTGCCGCCGACCGAGGGCCGCATCAGCTTCGAGGGCAAGGAACTGCCGCGGGCCTTGAAGGGCCGCAGCAATGACGAGCTGCGCCGCATCCAGATGATCTACCAGATGGCCGACACGGCAATGAACCCGCGCCAGACGGTGCGCGACATCGTCGGCCGGCCCCTCTCCTTCTATTTCGGCATGCACGGCCAGAAGAAGTCGGAGCGGGTCAAGGAACTCTTGGACCAGATCGAGATGGGCAGCCGCTTCCTCGATCGGTATCCGGCCGAGCTGTCCGGCGGGCAGAAACAGCGCGTGGCGATCGCCCGGGCGCTGGCCGCCAAGCCGGAGCTGATCCTCTGCGACGAGCCGACCTCGGCGCTCGACCCGCTGGTGGCCGAAGGCATCCTGAATCTGCTTTTGAAGCTTCAGGAGGAAACCGCTGTTTCCTATGTCTTTATCACCCACGACATCGCCATCGTCCGGGCGATCGCCGACAGCGTCGCGGTCATGCATCGCGGCCGCCTCGTGCGCTTCGGGCCGAAGTCGAAGGTACTGTCGCCACCCTTCGACGACTATACCGACCTGCTGTTGAAGTCGGTTCCGGAAATGGAGATCGGCTGGCTGGAGCGCGTGCTGAAAACCCGGCGCATGGAAAGCGCCGGCAACTGAAGCCATCGAACGGATCTAAAATGGAAGCCGACCGCCGCACAGGCGGTCGGCTTTTCTGCCCCCAATGCTCGGATTCCGCGCCAGGATGCCAAAGACGCTTTCACGCTGCCCGTGAGCTCGCGTCAATGCTCCCAGAAATGCTTCTTGACCTCGGTATCGATCTGCTTTTCGGTCAGGCCGATATCATCGATCAACTCCGGCGCATCGGCTGCCATATGGGCAAGCTGATCGCGGTAGTGCTGACGATCGTCCCACATGGCAAAGAGACGCTTCGGGTGAAACCACTTGGTGATGCGGCCATCGCCGGGCTCGGACGTCTGCTCAACGTCCTCGAATACGGCGTGGTAGAAGTCGGACATGCCTGACAGAAGCTTGCTCATGGTCGTCCTCCCACGTGATGTTCAGCGCAAACTCTAGCCTCATAGGGCTATGCGGCAATCGCACATGTGCGGTGTTTTGCCTCCAGCATTTGTAGTATTTTACTGAAGCCGCAGCAGAACCGAACCGGTGAAACAAGGAGGCAGGTATGACCCGCATCCTGACGCGTCGCTTTGTGCCTGCGATCCTGTCGGATCGCGAGCGCGCAGTCGCCGAACGCTTTGCTGCCGGCCTGACCTACCGGCAGATCGGCGAAGCGCTCTGCATCGCGCCATCGACCGTGCGCAGCCATCTCGCGACGATCTATGGCAAGCTCGGCGTCCGCAACAAGATCGCGCTGGCGTCGGAGATAGCTGGGCCAGCGGAGGGAATGACCGCGGCAGCGGCCGAGCAAGGTCCGCCGGTCCTCGCCCTGCTCCCGATCGAAAGCCTGAACGAAGAGCGGCGCTGGCGCCGGTTTGCCGACGGCCTGTCGTCGGATATCTGCGTCGATCTCGCGCGCTACGCGGATCTGCCTGTTGTCGCCTTTCACACCATGAAGCTGCTCGGCAATCGTGCGGAGAGCTACGATGACCATGTCCGGGCCATCGGCGCGACCTATGCGGTGACCGGCCAAGTGCGCGCCGACGACCGGCAGGTGCGGCTGACGATCCAGCTCTCGGAAACGCGCTCCGGTATGACGCTCTGGAGCGAACGCTACGACCGGCCGATCGGAGACATACTCTCGCTTCAGGACGATTTGACGGAGAGCGTTGTCAACGCGCTGGCAGGCTGCTTCGGCAAGCTGGCCGCCCTCAGGCGCAATGCCAGCCGCAAGAAGGCCCCCCCGAACTTGCATTCCTACGATTACTATCTTCTCGGCGTCGAACAGCTCAACCGGTTCAGCCCAGAGGGAAACGCTGCGGCAATCCACCTCCTCACGCGATCGCTCGAATTGGACCCCGCACGGGTAAGGGCCTGGACCGAACTGGCCTATGCCTACTCCGTCCAGGCGTGCAACGGCTATGGCATTGACTTTGATACGACCATCGGGAACTGGCGATCGGCTATCGAGGAGGCCTTGCGCCTCGATCCGGCAAACCCGTTCGCCCATACCTGCCTTGGCGATCTCAAGGCGTGCCTCGGCGACATCAAAGGTGCCGCCGACGCCCAGGCGCACGCGTTCGAGCACGGCAAGCACAATGCCGATACCCTGGCGCTCTTGGCCGGCAGCAAGGCTCTGGTGGCCGGAGATCCGGACGAAGCGATATCGCTGATCGAGAAGGCGCTGTCCCTCAATCCCTTGGCTCCCCCCTGGTACTACGGCATGCTCGGTCGCGTCCTCTTCGTCATCGGCCGTCATGCGGAGAGCCTTTCGGCGCTGGGACGCAGTTCACAAGAATCGCCCAATACGCTGATGTTTCAGGCCATGGGACACGCCCGTATCGGAGAGACCGAAGAAGCGGCAAGCGCCGCATCACGGTTACGCACCGAGTTCCCGGACTTCTCCGTCGAGCGCTTCATCGCCGGCTACCCGGTCACCAACCCGCCGGCGCTCAAAGCCGTTCAGGAAGGAGCCCGGCTGGCGATGCTCGACTGACGGCGCAATCTCACTTCTGCCGGCAATCGACGTCGCCCACGCGCTGGGCGGCTTCGCCTTCAAACGTCACAGACGGTTCTGCCTTCGCGGTACAATCGCCCTTGGCGCCAGCACCCGCGCGGAAATGCACGACCGGCTGGCCCTCGATCATGATGCTCGGCACCACCTCGTAGAGTTCCGGCGGGCAATTGGCGACGTCGGAGAGCCTGAGCGCCGGCTGGCCGCCGATCATCACGCTGGAGGCGCCCGAAAGCGCGCAGGATGGAATCGGCGCCCGCGCCTCCTCGGCCATCGCAAACGGAGCCGGCACGGCAAACCAAAGGCAGGCAGTGACGGCCGCTACAGCTTTCATGATCTCTCCTCCAATTGTCCCTTGCCGGTGCAAGCTATCACACGGGCCCGCCCGCACCTCAATATTCAGTCGGCACGGTCAAGAGCTCGGCATCGGGCGCATCGAGGAAAGCGCGGACCGTCTGCGGCAGATGGCGCGAGGCAAAGGACAGCACGCCGCAGCGCGAGAGCATCTGGCGCAGATCCGGCTGAGCCCCAAGAGATCGCCAGATCATCCGAGACGCATAGGGCAGGTTCTCCTTGCGCCAGGAAACCCCCATGGTCGTGCCACGCAGATAGACGCGCTGGTGCACTTCGAAAGGCAAAAGGATCGTCTGCGCCAGCATCGGCTCGCGCCCGATGCTGCGCTCGGCGACGAAGATGCGGTTTCGCCAGAAGGTGACGAGACCGACATATTTCGAGAACTGCTGGATCTCGTTTTTCGGGTCGCGGATGCGCTCGATCGATTTGACCCGGATCGAGCCCGCCTCCTCGTAGATCCGGGCGCAGGAGCAGACGACCAACCCCGGCCAGGAGAGCGAAACGTGGTAAGTCTGATAGTAGCCGATATGGCGCCTCAAGCCCGCGATGTCGCCGGGAAAGCCTTCGAGCAGCAGGCCGGCGTCCGAGCGATCGCGGTCCGGTCGCGTCATGCGCGCCTCGAACTGTTTTGCCGGTAGTGCGAAGTCCTCGGCCGCCAGTCCGAAGAAGCGGGCGATGCGCGCGACATTGTGCGGTGACGGCCGCGCTTCGCCACCGATATAGCGGTTGAACTGCTGCCGGTTGATGCCGATCTCGCGACAGATCTGCGAGATCGAGCGCCGCGTCGCGCAGGCAAACCTGAGATTGGTCGAGAAGATTTCGATGTCCTGCATTGTGCTATCCGCCCTCACCTTCGCGCCAGCCGCCCTGATATGAGCCGGCGGCGAACGGATAGCGTAAAAGCGCGTAAAAACGCGTCAAGTCGCGAAATTGTGCGCGCGCCTGCAGCCGTTAGGTTTTCCCGATAAACATCTCACCAAAGGGAACCTTGAAATGACCGAATTCACGAAGCGACCCGACGGCCTTCTCGTCCCCGCCGGCATCAGCCGGCGCGGCTTCCTGGCCGGCAGTGCAGCGCTTGGACTTGCGGCCAGCCTCGGTGCAACGCTTGCGGCGGGCGACGCGCGGGCTGAGGAGCCGAAGCGCGGCGGCCATCTGAAGCTCGGTCTCAAGGGCGGCGCCACCACCGATTCGCTCGACCCCGCCGCCTATAGCGGTTCCGTCTCCTTCGTCATCGGTCACCTCTGGGGCGACACGCTGGTCGAATCCGACCCGAAGACCGGCGCGCCGCTGCCGGCCCTTGCCGAATCCTGGGAGCCTTCGGCGGATGCGTCGCAGTGGACCTTCAAGATCCGCGGCGACGTCAGTTTCCATGACGGCAGCAAGCTGACGGTCGCCGACGTCGTCGCAACACTGAAGCGCCATGCGGACGAAGGCTCGAAGTCCGGTGCCCTCGGACTGATGCGCTCGATCAAGACGATCGAGGAGAAGGCAGGCAGCCTGGTGCTGACGCTCACCGAAGGCAATGCCGACCTGCCGCTGCTTCTGACCGACTATCACCTGATCATCCAGCCGAAGGGCGGCGTCGACAATCCGGCCTCGCCGATCGGCACCGGCCCCTACAAGCTTGCAAGCTACGAGGCGGGCCTGCGCGCCACCTTCGAGAAGAACGCCGCTGACTGGCGCTCGGACCGCGGCTTCGTCGACAGTGTCGAGATCATCGTGATGAACGACACGACGGCGCGCATCGCAGCCCTCTCGTCCGGCCAGGTCCACTTCATCAACAACATCGACCCGAAGACCGTGCCGCTTTTGAAGCGCGCGCCGCGCGTCGAGATCCTCAGGACCGCCGGCAAGGGCTTCTACAGCTTCCTGATGCATTGCGACACCGCGCCCTTCGACAACAACGACCTCAGGCTGGCGCTGAAATATGCTGTTGATCGCCAGGCGATCCTCGACCGGGTGCTCGGCGGCTTCGGCACGCTCGGCAACGACTATCCGGTCAACGGCAACTATGCGCTGGCGCCGGAAGGCATCGAGCAGCGGGCCTATGACCCCGACAAGGCCGCCTTCCACTTCAAGAAATCCGGCCATGACCGGCCGATCCTGCTGCGCACCTCCGACGCCGCCTTCCCCGGTGCTGCCGATGCAGCCGTGCTCTTCCAGGAAAGCGCCAAGAAGGCTGGTATCGAGCTGGAAGTGCGGCGCGAGCCCGAGGACGGCTACTGGACCAACGTCTGGAACGTGCAGCCCTTCTGCGCCTCCTATTGGGGCGGCCGGCCGACGCAGGATTCGCGCTACTCGACCTCTTACCTTTCGACCGCCGAGTGGAACGACACGCGCTTCAAGCGCGAGGACTTCGACAAGCTCCTGCTTCAGGCCCGCTCCGAGCTCGACGATGCCAAGCGCAAGGCGATGTACCACACGATGGCAATGACGGTGCGCGACGAAGGCGGCCTGATCCTGCCGGTCTTCAACGATTACGTGAACGCCGCCTCGGCCTCGCTCAAGGGCTTCGTCGACGACATCGGCAACGATCTTTCCAATGGCTATGTCGGAAGCCGCGTCTGGTTCGACAGCTAAGCAATTCCGCGTCCGGAAGTGCCAGAGAGAACAAAGAGATAGAGTGCTAGAACGACATGTCAGAACGTGAATTCACTGTGATCGAAAACGAATGGATCCGGCTGAAGGACGGCACCCGGCTTGCCGCCCGCATCTGGATGCCCGCCGGCGCGGGAGCCGCGCCGGTTCCGGCCGTGCTCGAATACCTGCCCTACCGCAAGCAGGGCGGCACGAGTCTGCGCGACGAATCCACCTATCCCGTCTTTGCCGCCGCCGGCATTGCCGGCGTGCGCGTCGACATCAGAGGCTCCGGCGAAAGCGATGGCGTCATCGATGGCGAGTACACGCCGCGCGAACTTTCGGACGGGTGCGAAATCATCGAATGGATCGCGGCGCAGCCCTGGTCCAACGGCAAGGTCGGCATGATGGGTATCTCCTGGGGCGGCTTCAACTGCCTGCAGGTCGCAGCCCTGAAGCCGCCGGCGCTGAAAGCCGTTATCTCCATCGCCTCGACAGTCGACCGCTACAACGACGACATCCACTACAAGAACGGCTGCCACCTTTCCGCCCAGCTTTCCTGGGCGGCGACCATGCTCGGCTACCAGTCGCGCTCGCCGGATCCCGCAATCGTCGGCGACCGCTGGAAGGAAATGTGGCTGGAGCGGCTGGAGAACGAGCCCTATTTCATGGAGGAGTGGCTGGAGCACCAGCGCCGCGACGCCTTCTGGCAGCACGGCTCGATCGCGGAGGATTTCGAAAGCGTCGAGGTGCCGGCACTCGTCATCGCCGGCTGGGCTGACGGTTACCGCAACACGCCCTTGAAGGCAGTCGAGGGTCTCGGCGACAAGGCGAAGGCCCTGATCGGCCCCTGGGTGCACAAGTATCCGCACTTTGCATTCCCGAAGCCGCGCGCCGATTTTCACGGCGAGGCAATCCGCTGGTGGAACCGCTGGCTGCGCGACGAGAAGAACGGCGCCGAGGACGGCCCCCAGGTGCGCGCCTATATGCTCGACGGCCCGCGCCCGTCGCTCCGGCGCGACAGCGATCCCGGCCGCTGGGTGGCGAAGGAAGCGTGGGCATCGCCGGACATGCAGCTTTTCGGCGTTTCCCATGACGGGCGGCTCACGCCTTCGGCCGGCGGCACCGGTATCGGCGAGATCTACCTGAAATCGCCGCTCGATACCGGGACGGCATCCGGCGAGTATTTCACCCTGAAGCCCGACGCCGAAATGGCCGGTGATCAGCGCATCGACGATGCCGGCTCGCTTGTGTTCGAGACGGCGCCGCTGCTTGCTGCCGCCGACTATCTCGGCCAGCCGACGCTGACCGTCGATGTCAGCTGCCAGGCGGCAACCGCCAACCTCGCCGTGCGCCTCGTCGACGTGCATCCGGATGGCACCGCGACCCGCGTCGCCTTCGGCGTCCTGAACCTTGCGCATCGCGACGGCAACGAAAGCCCAAGGGCGATGGAGCCCGGCCGCAAGACGCGGATCACGCTTGCGCTCGACGCCTGCGGCTACCGCTTCCGTGCGGGCAACCGCATTCGCGTGTCGCTCTCCACCTCCTACTGGCCGCTGATCCTGCCATCACCCACGGAGCCGGGCCTCACGATCGACACATCAAGCCTGTCGCTGGCGCTTCCGCTGCTTGGCGCTCACCGCGAAATCGCCGTGCCCGAGCCGGAAAACCCCGATCCGCTGCCGAAATACCGCGAACTGACACGCGGTACATCGAGCCGCACCGTCGAGCGCGACATGACCCATGGCATGACCCACTACCGGATCTACGAGGACACCGGCCTCTCCGAACATCCGGATACCGGCCTTGCCACCCAGGACATCCGCGACGAAACCTGGTCGATCGCGCCCGACGATCCGCTCTCGATGATCGGAACCTCGACCTGGACCTGTGTCGCCAAGCGCGACGGCTGGTCGGTGCGCACGGTTTCGACCTCGACGCTCCACTGCACCGAAAGCGAGTGGATCACCGAGGCTGAAGTCGTCGCCTATGAGGGTGACAGGCAGCTCTTCGAGAAGCACTTCAAGAAGCGCATCCCTCGCGATTTCATGTGAGGTGCGCGCCAGGAACGGGCGGGCCGTTGGCCGCCGCCACGCCCGGTCCGGCAGTACTCTCTTGACTTCATCGGCAAGTCATTGTACCAATCGGTAAACACTTGACCGATTGGTACACAAATGCGCCACTTCTTCTCGCGTCACCAGCCTCCCGTTCATATCAACCGCGGCCTCATTGCCGGTATCGGCGGCCTCGTCGCCATCGCCGCCGTCGGCGCGCTCACCAATCTCGTCGGCCATCCGCTGCTGATGGCGCCTTTCGGCGCAAGCTGCGTGCTGATTTTCTCGGTCGCATCAAGCCCGCTGTCGCAGCCGGCCAATGTCGTCGGCGGCCATGTCGTCGCCACGCTCGTCGGCCTGGTCCTGAGAGCCTTTTTCCCCAACGAATGGTGGGCAGTGGCAATCGCCGTCGGCGCGGCGATCGCGCTGATGGCGGCGCTGCGCATCACCCATCCACCGGCGGGCGCCAATCCGCTCGTCGTCTTCTCGGCCGATCCCGGTTTCGAGTTCCTGCTCTTCCCCGTGCTGACCGGCTCACTCATCCTCGTCGCCGTTGGCGCCCTCTTCCACCGTTTCGCGAAGGTGGAGTATCCGCTGGTGAGGAAGCCGGCATGAGCCGCATCGTCGCCGAACGAAAGGACGTCATTGCCACGCTGGCGGAAATCTTCCGCGAACACGGCTATGATGGCACCAGCCTCAGCCTGATCACCGAAAAGACCGGCCTTGGCAAAGGCAGCCTCTACCATTTCTTCCCCGGCGGTAAGGAGGAGATGGCCGAGGCCGTGCTTGGTGACATCGCCGCTTGGTTCCGCACCCACATCTTCGACGCGCTGCGCGACACGGAAAACCCGGCGCAAGCGCTGGAGGCAATGTTTGCGGGCGTGGACGGCTATTTCCGCCAGGGCCGCAGGCTGTGCCTGATGGGGGTAATCGCCGCAAGCGGCGCCCACGACCGTTTCGCACGCGAACTCAACGGTTACTTCTCCGACTGGCGCGCCGATCTCGCTGCGACGCTTGAACGCGCCGGCACGCCAAAGGCGGAATGCAACGCGCTCGCCGAGGAAATCGTCGGCGGCATCCAGGGGGCGTTGATCCTTGCCCGCAGCCTTGACGATCCCGGCGCCTTCGGCCGGGTGCTCGCCCGGCTGAAGCCGCGGTGCCTGCCCGCATCGGCGTGAAGAGCGAAATATCGGCGGGAAACGGCCCACACCTCCCGCGCCGCGGCAATTGACAAAACTCAGTTCTCGGACGCTGCGCGCCTTGACAACCCGTGTCGTGCGCAGATATTAACCGATGAGTTAAATAACTCTGAGGTTAAAGACTGGGCGCACTGGACCGCTCAGGGAGGGAGGCAGGATGACAGCGGCGACCGCGAACGCAACGCGCAAAGAAATCGGACTGGAAATCGTGCGCGACTTCGAAGCGCCGGTGAACCTTGTCTTCAAGGTCTGGTCGACGCCCGAGCACATGCTGCGCTGGTGGGGACCGCGGGATTTCACGCCTCATTCGCTGAGCATGGATTTCCGCCCCGGCGGCGCCTGGCGCGCCTGCATCCGCTCGCCCGAAGGCCAGGACTATTGGATGAGCGGCGTCTATCGCGAAGTGCGCGAGCCCGAAAAACTGGTCTTCACCTTCGCCTGGGATGAAGACGGCGAGCCCGGCACCGACACGCTGGTCACCGTGTCCTTTGCCGATATCGGCGGCCGGACGCGGCTGACCTTCCAGCAAACACCATTCGAGACCGTCGAGGAGCGCGACTCGCACCAGGAAGGCTGGGGCGAGTGCCTCGAGCGGCTCAAGGATTACGTCGAACATGTCTGAGATCGCAAACCTGCAAAGCCCTGTGACGCCCGGCCCTAGGGCGACCCGGCGCGAATGGATCGGGCTCGCCGTGCTGGCCCTGCCCTGCATGCTCTATTCCATGGACCTGACCGTGCTGAACCTTGCGGTCCCACAACTGACCGAAGAGCTGAAACCCTCCGCCGCCCAGCTTCTCTGGATCATCGACATCTACGGCTTCATGGTCGCGGGCTCCCTGATAACTATGGGCACGCTCGGCGACCGCATCGGCCGCCGGCGGCTGCTGATGATCGGCTCGATCGCCTTCGGCCTCGCCTCGATCTTCGCCGCCTTCGCCTGGAACGCAGAGACACTGATCCTGGCGCGCGCCGTGCTCGGCGTTGCGGCCGCAACACTTGCGCCCTCCACTCTCTCGCTGATCCGCAACATGTTCCTCGACGACAGGCAGCGCACCTTCGCGATCGGCGTCTGGCTTGCCAGCTTCTCCGCGGGCGGCGCCATCGGCCCGGTCGTCGGCGGCCTCATGCTGTCGCAGTTCTGGTGGGGCTCGGTCTTCCTGCTCGCCGTGCCCGTGATGGCGCTCATCCTCGTCCTCGGACCGATCCTGCTGCCCGAGTTCCGCGATCCCGAGGCCGGCCGGATCGATCTCACCAGCGCTGCCCAGTCGCTGATATCAGTGCTTTCGGCCATCTACGGCGTGAAGCATATCGCCGAGGCCGGGCTCGACACGACGGCGATCTTCTTCATCCTTCTCGGCATCGCCATCGCAATCCTGTTTGCACGGCGCCAGCTCCGGCTTGCCGATCCCTTGATTGATCTGAGGCTGTTCAAGACACCCACCTTCAGCGCGGCACTGGGCGTCAACATCCTCGGCATGTTCGTCGGCTTCGGCGCGTTCCTGTTCGTGGCGCAGTATCTGCAGCTCGTCCTCGGGCTTTCGCCTTTCGTCGCCGGGCTCTGGTCGATGCCAACGGGCGTCGCGATGATCCTCGCTTCGATGGGGGTTCCGATGCTTGCCACACGCATCGCCGCCTCCAACCTGATTGCCGCAGGTTTCGTGCTGGCGGCCATCGGTTTCGCGATCTGCACCCAGGTCGGCACATCGAGCAGCCCACTGCTCGTCACGACGGGTCTCGTCGTCCTCTGCCTCGGCTTCGCCTCGATCGGAACCTTGACGACAGACATGATCGTCGGCTCGGCACCGCCGGAACGTGCGGGTGCGGCCTCGGCGATCCCGGAAACCAGCTTTGAATTCGGCGGCGCGCTCGGCATCGCCGTGCTCGGCAGCCTGCTGACCTCGGCCTATCGCGGCCGGATGGACGGGCTGGTGGTAACCGGCCTGCCGGAAGAGACGATCGCCGCGGCCCGGCAGACGCTCGGCGGCGCGGTGGCCGTCGCCGCCGATCTACCGTCGGCTGAAGCCGAGCGTCTACTGACGGCGGCGCGCGGCGTCTTCACCCAGTCCTTCGCCTTCACCGCCTCGATCTGCGTATTCCTGTCGCTCGCCACCGCGCTCATGGCCTTCCTGCTCCTGCGCAAGGCGAGCGATGACGGCGACGGCAAGGATCCGGTCATCGCCGATCGGCCGGCCCCTTCGGGCACCGTCGGGTAACGACGCCCGGCGTCAGGGCGCCGGACCGGAAACGGAACACAGCACAGCCTTCATCGGCGTCGGCCGCCCGGCCGGCGTACGGTGAGGCGCGGCCAAAATCAGGGAGGAAACGATGAAGAAGCTCTATCGCGGCGGCTGCCATTGCGGTGCCGTCGCCTTCGAATGCCAGCTCGATCTTGCCGATGGCATCCGCCGCTGCAACTGTTCCTTCTGTGCCAAGACGCGGATGCAGAAGGCCTTTGCGCTCCGAAAAGAATTCGAGATCACCGCCGGCAAGGACAAGCTCACGAGCTACCGGGCCGACAACTCGAGCTGGAACGTGGGCGACGTCGATCATTATTTCTGCAGCCGCTGCGGCGTCCGCCCCTTCTCGCGCGGCTATCACAAGGATTTTCTCGGCCATTTCTACGCGGTCAACGTCGCCTGCCTCGACGGCGTCAGCGACGCGGAACTGGGCGAGGCTCCGATCATTTACGAGAACGGCCGCGCCGACGATCATTTCAATCCGCCGGAAGACACGCGCTTCATGTAACCGCCGGGCAGCTCGGGACGGTCAGGCGATCGTCAGCGCGCGAAGTGCCGCCAGCGCCCGCTCGGCATCCGCTTCCGGCACGAAGATGTGGTCGTGATAATAGGCGGCAATCACATTGGCGCTGATGCCCTCGCGCGTCAGCGCCGCCGATACCGCCGCCGTCAGCCCGACCGCTTCGAGTGCCGAATGCACGTTGAGCGTGATGCGCCGGAGCAGCGGGCCATAGTCGAGCCCCGCCTCGTCCGCAGCGCTGCGGGCAAGGACCAGCGTGAGCCCCTCATCCTCGCGATAGGTGGCAAGCGGCTCCAGCGCCTCGTAGCGCGCCTGATCGCGGTAGGCGACGGTGCAGTAGACATAGGTCTGCGGAAACAGCACCGGGTTCATCGTCGCCAGCAGTTTTGCGAGATCCGTTTCGCCGGCCATGACATTCCCTTTCGAACCGCTTCTTCTGCAGGGAGTGGTAGCGGATCGTCACGTTGGCGTGAAGCACGCGATCGCGATTTGACCATTGTCATTCCCGTGAAAACATGAGGTCATCAAGCGCCCGGAGTGGAAACCGGCTGGTGGAGGAAATGATGGCGTTGAGCAGCAAGCCGGCACATGCCTCTTACAGACCCCTCGGGATGCTGACGGCTACCTTCGCCGCGCTGCTGGCCGCGGTACCGCTCGCCGCCGCCCAGGAACCGGCCGTCGTCATCCCGCCGCCCTCGCTCGACGAGAAAGTGTCCGGCACGACGGAAATCGCCGTCTTTGCCGGCGGCTGCTTCTGGGGCGTTCAGGGCGTTTTCCAGCATGTCAAAGGCGTGAAAAAAGCCGTTTCGGGCTACTCCGGCGGCAGCGCCGCGACCGCCGACTACGAGACGGTCAGCGGCGGCAAGACCGGCCACGCGGAATCAGTGGAGGTCACCTACGATCCGCGCGAGGTGACCTATGGAGGACTGTTGCAGGTCTTCTTCTCCGTCGCCCACAACCCGACACAGCTCAATTACCAGGGCCCTGACCATGGCACCCAATACCGATCGGCGCTCTTTGCCGTCACGGATGAGCAGAAGCGCATCGCCGACGCCTATATCGCCGAACTCGGCAAATCACGAGCCTTCCCCGCCGCGATCGTTACGGAAGTCTCACCCTTTAGGGGATTCTACGCCGCCGAGGACTATCATCAGGATTTCCTGACGCGCAACCCGACCCATCCCTATATCGTCTACAACGACATGCCGAAGATCGAGAACTTGCGGGCGCTCTTTCCGCAGGCCTTCCGGGCAAACCCCGTGCTGGTGTTCAAGGCGAAAAGCTAGATCATAGAAATAGCGTGACGCAGCCTTCCGCCCGGAACGGCATCGCAGCAATTGTCAGCGGGTTCCTGCAAGCACCGCCACGCCCTCGGCCAGCCGCCGAAACCCTTCCCGCGCGCCCTCGCTCATGTGCCGTGCCCGCAGCCAGGCATGGATCATCTGCGGCTCCTCGCGGAAGGTGACGTTGACCCCGGCCATGGCAAGGCGCGCCGCATAGAGGCGCGCGTCATCGCGCAACGGATCGAAGAAGGCACCGGTGATATAGGTCGGCGGCAAGCCCGAGAGATCCTTTTCCGCCAAGGGCGCTGCGAAGGGATTGTCGACAGGCGCCTGCAGCATCTCGCGATAATAGCTGGTGTCGGCGGTCGTCAGCCCCGGCGCCTCGGCCATTTCGACATAGGAACCCGAGACCAGATCGCCGCCGAGACCCGGATAGATCAGCACCTGGCCGACGATGCCGGTGAGCCCCTCCGCCCGCGCCTTGAGCACGATGCCCGCCGTGAGGTTGCCGCCGGCGCTGTCGCCGGCAATGACGACCGGGCGAGCGTCGGCAAGCAACTCCTGCAGCACCGCATAACAATCCTCGAAGGCCGCTGGCCAGACATGCTCGGGCGCCAGGCGATAATCGACCGATACCAGCTCAGCCCCAGCAAAATCCGCCAGCTCGGCGCAGATCGCATCATGGCTGTTAAGCGAACCGACGACGAAGCCGCCGCCATGGATGTAGTAGATGCGGGTCTTCGTCGAAACCGTTGCGGGCCGGTAGCGCCGGACCGGAATGCGACCGTCAACAAGCGCATCTTCACGGGTGAGGCCGGCCGAGCTCGGCGCATCGAATTCGGCGCAAAGCGCGTCGTACCATTGGCGCTGCTGCTCGATCGAGGCATCGACCGCATCGGCCGGATAGAACGCCTCGCAGCGGCGGTGAAAGGCGAGGATCCCCTCCTCCGTCGGTATCGGCCGCTTCGTCATCTGGTCCACATCGTCCTCCTCTCATCCCGCTTTCGCGCCAGCTTAGCATCGGCACGCCCGCTCCCTGTTCGAAAATCGACATGACAGGAAAAAATCACCGACCGATCCGCTTGCGTTTCGGCGCTTGCCAGCCCTGCCCCGCACCTATTAACTCGCGCCATGGCCTTCACATTCCGCCAGTTGCAGTATTTCGTCGCCGTCGCCGAGCAGGGTTCGATCACCCGCGCGGCGCAGAACCTTTCGATCTCGCAGTCCTCGATCACCGAGGCGATCAAGGAGCTCGAAGGCGATCTCGGCGTCGAGCTCTTCGACCGGCATCCGCGTGGCCTGTCGATCACCCACAACGGCCACCAGTTCCTGCGCCACGCCACAAAGATCCTCTCCAATGTCTCCGACGCCAGACGCAGCTTTTCAGACAGCCGCGAGGAAACCGGCGGCAAGCTCAATCTTGGGGTCACTTCGCTCGTTGCCGGCTACGTGCTCTCCGATCTGCTTGCCCGCTATCGCCGCGCCTGCCCCGGCGTCGAGGTCAGCGCCATCGAGGACAACGGCTCCTATCTCGAACACCTGTTGATCGGCGGCGAACTCGATGTCGCCGTCATGGTCATCTCCAACCTGCGCGACCGCATGGCGCTGCAGGCCGAAATCCTCGAGACCTCGCCCTACCGCCTCTGGCTGCCGATCGGCCATCCGCTTGTCAGCGCCGATATCATCTCCGTCAGCGATATCGCCAAGGAGCCGCTGATCATGCTGACGGTGGATGAAATCGAGGAAAACACCGGCAAATTGCTGTCGGCGCTCGGCGCCCGCCCGCATGTCGCCTTCCGCACCCGCTCGGTGGAAGCGGTGCGCAGCCTGGTCGCAACCGGCGCCGGCATCGCGCTACTGCCCGATCTCGTCTACCGCCCCTGGTCGCTTGAAGGCGACCGCATCGAAAGCCGCGACGTCTCCGGCGCGCTTCCCGTCGTGCAGGTCGGCATGGTCTGGCGAAAGGGCTCTGGCCTGCCGCAATCGGCGCGCGATTTCGTCGGTATCGCCGAGGCGCTCAGAAGCGCCCGCCCGCGTTAACCCACTGGTTTTGCTTGCTTTCAGGCGGTTTCGGAGAGTTGATATCGGAAAAACCGAAAGCGACATTCTGTTTAATGAATTTGCGAATGCGGAGAAATCAAGGCACGCTTCAACCTGGGAACGAAGCCGCAAAACGCGGCTCAAAACTGGGAGAATTCAGATGAAGCAGATGCTCAAATCCTGCACGGCATTGACCTTGTCGCTCGGCCTTGTTGCCCCGGCATTCGCGCAGGAGCCGCTGAAGGAACTCGGCAAGGGTGAAGGCGAACTCTCCATCGTCGCTTGGGCCGGCTACATCGAGCGCGGCGACACCGACAAGAACTACGACTGGGTCACGGATTTCGAAAAGCAGACCGGCTGCAAGGTCTCGGTCAAGACGGCCGCCACCTCGGACGAAATGGTCGCGCTGATGAATGAAGGCGGCTTCGACCTCGTCACCGCCTCGGGAGACGCGTCGCTGCGCCTCGTTGCCGGCAAGCGCGTCCAGCCTGTTAACACCGACCTGATTCCCAGCTGGAAGACGATCGACGAGCGCATGCAGAATGCGCCCTGGCACACGGTCAACGGCGTCCACTACGGTACGCCTTATGTCTGGGGCCCGAACGTGCTGATGTACAACAAGGATGCCTTCAAGGGCGAAGCGCCGAAGAGCTGGAACGTCGTCTTCGAGGAAATGTCCCTGCCCGACGGCAAGTCCAACAAGGGCCGCGTCCAGGCCTATGATGGCCCGATCCATGTGGCCGACGCCGCCAACTACCTGATGACCCACAAGCCCGATCTCGGCATCAAGAATCCTTATGAGCTGAACGAGGACCAGTACAAGGCGGCCCTCGACCTGCTTCGCGGCCAGCGCAAGCTGGTCGGCCGCTACTGGCACGACGCGATGATCCAGATCGACGACTTCAAGAACGAAGGGGTGGTGGCCTCCGGCTCCTGGCCGTTCCAGGTCAACCTGATGGAAGCCGAGAAGCTGCCGATCTCTTCGACCATTCCGGAAGAAGGCGTCACCGGATGGGCGGATACCACCATGCTGCATGCTGAAAGCGCCCATCCGAACTGCGCCTATATGTGGATGGAGCATTCGTTGTCGCCGAAGGTGCAGGGCGACGTTTCCGCCTGGTTCGGCGCCAACCCGTCGGTCGGTGCGGCCTGCAAGGGCAACGAACTCCTGACCGACGCCGGCTGCAAGACCAACGGCTACGAGGACTTCGACAAGGTCAAGTTCTGGAAGACGCCCGTGACGAAGTGCGAAAGCCAGGGCGAATGCGTGCCCTATCACCGCTGGGTCTCCGACTACATTGGCGTGATTGGCGGCCGCTGAGCCGCAACCGCATAGCAAGCATTTGCCCCTCACCCTGACCCTCTCCCCGCACGCGGGGAGAGGGAACGCCCCCGGCCAAGCCTCGGGCGTGACCTTTGAGGCAAGCCGCCCGCCGCACGTCCCCTTCGCCCCGCCTGCGGGAGAAGGTGCCCGGCAGAGCGGATGAGGGGCGCTTTCCCTCACCGCGGGGATGAGGGGCCACATTTTCCGGAGTATCTCGATGACCACCGCCGTTCTCTTCGACAATGTTTCCCGCCACTTCGGCGCCGTGCGCGCCGTCGATGGCGTGAACCTCGAAATCGCCGAGGGCGAGTTCTTCGCCATGCTCGGCCCCTCCGGCTCGGGCAAAACCACGTGCCTGCGCCTGATGGCCGGGTTCGAGCAGCCGACTGGCGGCCATATCGAGATCTTCGGCGAGACGGCCGAGGGCGTGCCGCCCTACCGCCGCAGCGTCAACACGGTGTTCCAGGACTACGCCCTCTTCCCGCATCTCTCGATCCTCGACAACGTCGCCTACGGGCTGATGGTCAAGGGCGTCGGCCGCGAGGAACGCCGCAAGGCTGCCGAGGACGCGCTCGCCATGGTCAAGCTGCCGGGCTATGGCACCCGCCGCCCGGGCCAGCTCTCCGGCGGCCAGCGCCAGCGCGTGGCGCTCGCCCGCGCCCTTGTCAACAAGCCCAAGGTTCTGCTGCTCGACGAACCGCTCGGCGCGCTTGACCTGAAGCTGCGCGAGCAGATGCAGGAGGAACTGAAGAGCCTGCAGAAGTCGCTGGGCATTACCTTCGTCTTCGTCACCCACGACCAGGGCGAGGCGCTGTCGATGGCCGACCGCATCGCCGTCTTCAACGATGGCCGCATCCAGCAGCTCGGCAGCCCCGAAGACGTCTACAAGCAGCCGAAGACCCGCTTCGTTGCCGATTTCGTCGGCTCGTCCAACGTGCTGCCGGCGAAACTTTGCCAGCGGCTCGGCCTGAAGGCACCCTCCGCCAGCCTGCGCCCGGAGGCGATCTCCATCTCCACCCCGTGGACCGGCGCGCTCAGCCTCTCGGGCACCGTCTCGGCCCATAGTTTCCTCGGCGCCGTCAACCGCGTCGTCGTCGACGTCGATGGCGCCCGTGTCGCCGTCGCCAGCCCCGCAGCGCTCACCGTGCCTGCGGTCGGCAGCCCCGTCACCATCAGCTTCGCCGCCGACGAGCTGCACCCGATGGAGGACGCATGACCGCCTTTGCCGAACCCATCGTCTTGGCCGAACGCCGCGGCCCCGCCGGTCGCCTGTCGGACTTCTTCTGGAAGCACCCGCATCTGCTTCTGATGATAATGCTCGCGCCGCCGCTGCTCTGGCTCGGCGTCGTCTATCTGGGATCGCTCTTTGCGCTGTTGCTGCAGAGCTTCTTCTCGATCGACGATTTCTCGGGTCTCATCAACTACGAGTTCACGCTGGCGACCTATCGCCAGCTGCTCAGCGAAACCAATCTCGACATCATCCTGCGCACCGTGCTGATGGCGGCGACCGTCACGCTCGCCTCCGCCGTCATCGCCTTCCCGATCGCCTACTACGCGGCGCGCTACGCGCAGGGAAAATGGAAGGTGCTGTTCTATCTCGGCGTCATGCTGCCGCTCTGGTCGAGCTACCTCGTCAAGATCTATGCCTGGAAGCTGATCCTCGCCAAGGAAGGCATTCTCACCTGGATCTTCGAAAAGCTGCACCTGCTCTGGCTGCTCGACGCCTGGCTGGCGCTTCCCGTCGTCGGCGGCAACTCGCTCTCGGTCAGCTATACCGGCACCTTCATCGTCTTCGTCTATGTCTGGCTGCCCTTCATGATCCTGCCGATCCAGGCAGCGCTCGAGCGCGTGCCGGGCAACCTGATCGAGGCTTCGTCCGATCTCGGCGGCACGCCGGCCCAGACCTTCCGTCATGTGCTCTTTCCCTTAGCGCTGCCCGGCATCGTCGCCGGCTCGATCTTCACCTTCTCGCTGACGCTCGGCGATTACATCATTCCGCAGATCGTCGGCTCGTCCCGCCTCTTCATCGGCCAGGCGGTCTATGCCCAGCAGGGCACGGCCGGCAACATTCCGCTCGCCGCCGCCTTCACGGTGGTGCCGATCGTCATCATGGGCGCCTACCTGTTCATGGCCAAACGCATGGGGGCTTTCGATGCGCTCTGATCGCCTCAACCGCTCGCCAATGGGCCTGAAGATCGCCGCTGCCGCCGGCCTCGCCTTCCTGCACCTGCCGATCCTGCTGATCTTCCTCTACGCCTTTACGACCGAGGAAAAGAGCTACCAGTTCCCGCCGCCGGGGCTGACGACGCAATGGTTCGCCGTCGCCTGGAACAGGCCCGACGTCTGGGCGGCGCTGACGCTCTCGGTCAAGGTCGCCTCGATCGCGACCGCGGTCGCGCTGGTACTCGGCACGCTCTGTGCGGCCGCCGTCAGCCAGACGCGCTTCTTCGGCCGCGAGACGATTTCGCTGCTCGTCATCCTGCCGATTGCGCTGCCAGGCATCATCACCGGCATTGCGCTGCGCTCCGCCTTCTCGATGGCCGACATTCCCTTCTCCTTCTGGACCATCGTGCTCGGCCACGCGACCTTCTGCATCGTCGTCGTCTACAACAATGCGGTCGCCCGTTTCCGGCGGGTTTCCGGCTCGCTGATCGAAGCCTCGATGGATCTCGGCGCCGACGGTTTCCAGACCTTCCGCCACATCATCCTGCCGAATATCGGCACGGCGCTCTTGGCCGGCGGCATGCTCGCCTTCGCGCTGTCCTTCGACGAGGTGATCGTCACCACCTTTACCGCCGGCCAGCAATCCACCCTGCCGATCTGGATGCTCGAAGAGCTGATCCGCCCGCGCCAGCGGCCGGTGACCAATGTCGTCGCCATGGTCGTGGTGCTCGTCACCTTCCTGCCGATCCTCGGCGCCTACTACCTCACCCGCGACGGCGACCAGATCGCCGGCGCCGGCAAATAACTCGACTATCAAGGGAGAACAGACATGGACACCCAACTGCTGATCGGATCGCGCTTCGAGGCCGGCACCGAGGCCGACGAACACATCCTGAACCCGCGGACGGGCGGCAAGATCGTCGACCTGCCGGAAGCCTCGCATACCCAGGTCGAGGCGGCTGTGGACGCTGCCGAGCAGGCCTTCACCAGCTGGTCGCAGACCACACCCGCCGAGCGCTCCAACTATCTGCTCAAGATCGCCGATGCGATCGAGAAGGATGCGGACGGCTTTGCAGCCCTTGAGGCGCTGAACTGCGGCAAGCCGATCAACGCGGTGAAGAACGACGAACTGCCGGCGATCATCGACTGCTGGCGCTTCTTCGCCGGCGCCGTGCGTAACCTGCATGCGCCGACGGCTGGCGAATACCTGCCCGGCCACACCTCGATGATCCGCCGCGACCCGATCGGCATCGTCGGCTCGATCGCGCCCTGGAACTATCCGCTGATGATGATGGCCTGGAAGCTGGCGCCGGCGATCGCCGGCGGCAACACCGTCGTCTTCAAGCCCTCCGAGCAGACGCCGCTGACGGCGCTGAAGCTTGCCCGCGTGCTCGCCGACATTCTGCCGGAAGGCGTCGTTAACGTCATTTCCGGCCGCGGCGAAACCGTCGGCAATGCGCTGATCAACCACCCGAAGATCTCGATGGTCTCGATCACCGGCGACATCGCCACCGGCAAGAAGGTGCTGGCGGCGGCCGCCAAGACGGTCAAGCGCACGCATCTCGAACTCGGCGGCAAGGCCCCGGTCATCGTCTATGACGACGCCGACCTCGAAGCTGTCGTCAATGGCATCCGCACCTTCGGCTACTACAATGCCGGCCAGGACTGCACCGCCGCCTGCCGCATCTATGCCGAAGCCGGCATCTACGAGAAGCTGGTCGCTGACCTTACCTCGGCCGTCTCGACCATCCGCTACAACCACGCAGACGACACCGAAAACGAGATCGGCCCGCTGATTTCGCGCCGCCAGCGCGATCGCGTTGCAAGCTTCGTCGAGCGTGCCGCCGACCAGAAGCACATCGAGATCACCACCGGCGGCAGCGCCGGCAGCAGCGACGGCTTCTTCTTCCAGCCGACCGTGGTCGCCGGCGCTACCCAGGAGGACGAGATCGTGCGCCGCGAAGTCTTCGGCCCGGTCGTTTCCGTCACCCGCTTCACCGGCAAGGACGATGCGATCGCCTGGGCCAACGACAGCGACTACGGCCTCGCCTCCTCTGTCTGGACCAAGGACATCTCCCGGGCGATGAAGGCGGCTTCCCGCCTGCAATATGGCTGCACTTGGATCAACACCCATTTCATGTTGACCAACGAGATGCCGCATGGCGGCGTCAAGCAGTCGGGCTACGGCAAGGACATGTCGGTCTATGCGCTCGAGGACTACACCGCCGTTCGCCACATCATGATCAACCACGGCTGAGGCGCACTCGCGCGCCTGGGAGAAGTTTGCCATGTACCGTCGTCAACTGCTTGTCGCTGCAGGTGCTCTGGGGCTCAGCACGCTCGTGCTCTCGCCGGCGGCCTTCGCCGCCGACGCCGCGCCCGATGTGGTCGCGGCCTATGTCGCGGCCTGGAACGCCCATGACTCGGCCAAGGCCGCATCCTACTTCGCCGACGACGTGACCTATTACGACGCATCCGTCGGCAAGCCGGTCACCGGGAAAGATGCCGCCAAGACCGGCGTCATCGACAACTTCCTGAACGCCGTTCCCGATGCGGCCTGGACCATGAAGGGCGACCCGATCGCTGCCGGCGACAAGGTCTCCTTCGAATGGGAGTTCTCCGGCACCAACTCAGGCGCCTGGGCTGATGGCACGGCCGCGACCAACAAGAGCTTCAAGTTCACTGGCGCTTCGGTATTCACCATCACGGACGGCAAGATCGCCGCCCAGAACGACTATTACGATGCCCTGGGCTTCTACAAACAGCTCGGTCTGATGTAACGGGCGGCGCTTAGCCAGCGTTACGACGCTTCGATGGCAGCAAGCTCCCGCTTGCAGCCATCGCATCTTTTGCCTGCAAATCATGATTGCAAAACTCATAAATGACTTGCGCCGCAAAAAATCTTGAGTAACACGATCACCTTATGAGTTTCTGACCGCGCTCAGAAGGTGTCGCATGCTTGCAGGACGGCGTTCTTTTACGGCTGAGTTTCCGATCGGGCTTGCCCGGATGCGGATGACGTCATGACGGTTGCCGTTTCCGAACCGGTCGTCGCGACAGGCGGCCCCAAGGCACTGTCGGCCGCCTTTGCCGGCACCCATGCCTGGTGCAACGAGAAGATGGTGCTCTCGGACGAACTCTCCGACGGCGTTGCGCTGCCGGACTTCTTCGCCTCCGGCGCCTTCGACAGGGCGCTTGACATCTACACGGAAAAATCCGGAGCCAGCGATCGACGCGCCGTCGCTTCCATGTGGTCGCTCTATTATTTTTCGAGCCTCACTATCCCTTATCTGGTCGCGCGCGTGCTCGACCATCAGGTGCTCCCCGTCACCTTCAGCCAAATGAAAGTGGCGCTTGCCGAAGATGGCCTGCCCCGAACCTTCGGCGTCGCGACGTCGGGTGACTGGCAAGAAACCGATGACGACGATGTTTTCGCAACGCTTGGCCCCCTGATGCAAGGGCATCTGCGCGAGGTCGTCGGTTACCTCAAGTCCGTCGGCGGCATCGCCCCGAAACTCGCCTGGAACAATGCGCTCGTCTACATCGACTATGCGCTGCGGGCCTCCGGCATCGAGCCGCTGAACGCCCAGGCCGATGCCCTCATCGGCAGCAAATCCCTGCCGGACGGCACGCCCAATCCCTTCTTCGATTGCCTGCGTCACGAGGAAGAAGACGGCGCCCGCGTCTGCCGCCGCAAGATCTGCTGCCTACGCTACCTGCTGCCCGGCGTGCCGAGTTGCGGCAGCCTCTGCGCCCTTCCCAGCCAAAGGAACCAATAGGTTTGCTTCATCGCTGCATTTTCCAGACCGCCCGGCGGTTCCTGCTCGTCATCCTTGCTGCTCTGACGCTCGCGACAGCCGCCCAAGCCGAAGGCCAATGGCCGATGACCGTCACCGATGCAGTCGGCCGCGAGGTGACGATCCCGGCGAAACCCAAGGCGATCCTGCTCGGCAGCGGCTTCAATCTCGTCGCGCTGTCGCTGATCCATCCCGATCCCGTCAGCCTGCTGGCCGGCTGGTCGGGCGACATGAAGGGCGACAATCCGGAAATCTACGAGAGCTTTCGGCGGAAGTTTCCGGCAATCGCCGCCGTGCCGCAGATCGACGACGGAACCGGTCCGGGCCTTTCCTTCGAGACGCTGCTGACGCTGAAGGCCGACCTTGCGATCCTCGCCAATTGGCAGGCCGACACCGAACCCGGCAAGCGCGCGATCGACTATCTGTCCGGCATCGGCGTGCCTGTCATCGTCGTCGACTTCAACAATGATCCGCTGACGAGCACGCCGCGCATGATGCGCCTGCTCGGCAAGATCCTCGAACGGGACGAACAGGCAGACGCCTTCGCTCAGTTCTACGAGGACAAGCTGGCGCTGATCCGATCACGCGTCGCCGCCAAGCCCGAACCGCGGCCGCTGGTGCTGATGGACGCCTTCCCCCAGGCCGACCGCTGCTGCTGGGCCTATGGCACCGGTGGCCTCGGCGAGTTCCTGACGATGGCCGGTGGCCGCAACATCGCCGAAGGCGCGCTGCCGCGGCCGGGCGGCACGGTCAATGCCGAGGCGGTCATGGCCGCCAATCCCGACATCTACATCGCCACCTCCTCGCCCGGCGGCAAGTACGGCACGCTCTCGATCGGCCCCGGTATCAGCGAAGACGAAGCGCAGCAGACGCTCGCCCGCACGATCGAGGCGCCCGCCCTTTCGAGCCTCCGCGCCGTACAGGAAAAGCGCGTCCACGGGCTCTGGAACTTCTTCAACGCCATCCCGCTCAACATTGTCGCGGCAGAAGCCTTCGCCACCTGGATCCGGCCGGACCTCTTTGGCGATCTCGACCCGAAGAAGAGCCTTGCCGAGATCAACGCCCGCTTCGCCGCGGTTCCGTTCGAAGGCACCTATTGGGTGGATCTAAAGCCGGCGGACTAGCTTGCCGGCAAAAGGGTCCAATCCCTAGCCAACCGGAACCATCGGCTGCTGCCTATGGTCACGTGTTGTCAGCCGTCGGGCACCCTATATAAATGTCGTCACGGCCTTGCCCGGCGAGGGCAAGGACCGTCTAAAGCTTTGATCGGCTGCATGGTTTCCCTCTTGCATCGAATCCGATTCAAGGAATGATGCGCTGAGGAGGATCCGGATGCTTTGGTTGATTGCGTTACCGCTGGGTCTTGTCGTTGTGTATCTGGCAGCGCGCTTCAGCCGTTTTCGCCAATGGGCGGAACCGATCCTCTCGGTTGCCGTAGCGGTCGGCCTGCTCGTCGCCTTCGTCATCTGGTTCGGCGATCGCGACGGCCGCAAGCCCGCAGCACCTGAACCGGTCCAGACGACGCAGCCCGCGGGCCTGACCGCCGCCGACATTGCGCTTGATGGCCTGACCTTCGAGCAGAGCCAACCGGAACGAAGCTTCCGCCTGCGTGGCACGGTGACGAACAAGGGCCAGACGCTGCTCGAATATTTCCGCCTCTCCGTCACGCTGGAAAATTGCCCGGACGATGTCTGCCAGACGATCGGCGACGACGCGGCCCTCATTCTCGCCCGGGTGCCGGCCGGCCAGAGCCGGCCGTTCGAGACCTTCCTCACCTTTCCGAACCGCGAAGGCCAGAGCCTGACGGCGCCGAAATGGACGACCGACATCGTCGAGGTCCGCGGCACAAACCGGTGAACAGCCGGTGCAATGCCCGGAATGCGACACAATTCCGGCGGAAACCCGCTTCAAAGTTTATCAGGAATCGCTTGTGAACAGCGCGCGCTCGGCGATTCGACAGGAGAGTGGGACACTCTAGGCGGCGTCCGGACGGCGTAGGGCTTCGACGAAGGCAACCGTCGTCGTCACCTCGGCGAATTCGGCGCGCAAGGTCGCGACATGGGCCCGGTGGACATCCCGGGCCGCGATGACCGTTCCATCTCCATCCGGCTGGTCGAAGCAATCGCACGCATCCTCGACGAGGATCATGCGGTAGCCGAGATTGGCGCCAACGCGCACCGAGGTGGAGACACACATGTCGGTCGAGATGCCGAAGGTAACGACTGTATCGACGCCGAGACGCCGAAGCCTGAGGTCGAGATCGGTACCGATGAAGGCCGCGTTGACGCTCTTGGTGACGAGTGGTTCGCCGGCCTGCGGCTCGAAGCCGGGCCGGAAGGCGTTGCCGGGTGCACCGGCTCCAAGCGTCGAGCCCGGCATGACGCTGTCATGGCGAACATGGATCACCGGCCGGCCGGCCGCGCGCCAGGCGGCAAGCAGGGTGAGACCGTTCCGGTCGATATCGGCATTCCATCGGCGCGGCCAGGGGGCGCTGTCGAAAGCCTGCTGCATGTCGATCGGCAGCAGCACGGCATTGTCGGGCACGACTGGTATTTTCATCGCAAAGCTCCTTCGTTGCGAGAAGGAAGCTATCTGTCCTATCGTCCGGTTTCACTGGACAAGATGGCGCCAAACCGGACAAACGTCCGGACTTCGCGCAAAAGGAGATACAATTTGACGGAACTCGACGACAAGGATCGGCTGCTACTGGCAGCGCTTCGCCAGGATTCACGCCAGAGCCTGGTGGCGCTCGCCCGACATGCCGGCCTCTCGCGCAGCGGCGTGCACGAACGTCTGCGGCGCCTCGAAGCCAAGGGCGTCGTCGCCGGCTACACGATCCGTCTCGGCGTCGAGGACAAGAACCCGACGGTCAGGGCCTTGGTCGCCATCACGTTCCAGTCCGGCAAGAATTGCGACCACATCGTGCCGCACCTTTCCGCCCTGTCGCCGGTCGTCACATGCTGGTCGCTCGCCGGCTCCACCGATCTGATGGTGCTCGTCGAATGCACTACGAACGGCGACCTCGACACGATCCGTCGGCAGATCTCCCTGATCCCGGGTATCGCCACGGTGCAGACGCATGTGGCGCTCCGGACCCATTTCGATCGCAGAGATTAGGTAGGAACGCCTCGGCCAGTCTCGCTCAAATGAGGCGCCGTATCAGACCGGTCGGCTGATCTCGTCGAGATACCAGTTGATGTAGCGAAGCTCGTTGTGCTCCATCGGCGCGATCGGACCCGGCACGAAATAGTGCGAGCGCACGCCGCGCGACGTGTGCTCGATGATCGCCTTGTCTTCCTCGGTCGTCACTTTCCACAGCCACGTCAACTTTTCCAGATCGTAGTCGCGCCCCTCCTCGGCCTTGCCGTCGACGAGCCAGATCAGCTCCATCTCCGACGTGTCCGCCGTCTTCGGGATGAAACGGTAGATCATGCCGTGATCGGGATAGCAGACGAGGAAAGTGGTGCCGCCCAAGTGGATCGAGGTGACGCCGCCGTCGAAATCGGTGAAACGCCCCATCAGCCGGCTCAGCTGCTGGCCGTCCTTGCTGCCGGTCTTGGCACCGTCATAGAGCGGATAGCGGAAGGCGTGCACCGCCTCCTTCCCCGTGACAGATGTCTGCCAATGGTTGCCGGAGCCGACCTCGATGCCGAGTTCGCAGGTGCGCGCCTCCATGCGGGCGTTCAGCTCCTCGATCATGTGCAGCGGCTGCTCCAGCGCGTGTGTCTGCGAGTATTCCGGATGCGCCGGGCCGCAGTGATAGCACTCGACATAGTTCTCGACCGCGAGCTTCCAGTTGGCATCAACAGGATAGGTTTGGCGATGGGCGATCTTGGCCGAGCCCCAGCCATATTGGCCGCAGGTCGCGTGCAGCAGGTGCTCGACCTCGGAAAAATCGAGCGGTTCGTCGGCGAAGGATATGAAGATCAGCCCTTCGGCGACGCGCACATGCAGCTTCTTCAGCCCGTGATCCTCGCGCCTGAAATCCTTCGGCATCAGCCGCGCCGCCTTCAGCGCTCCGTCATTGCCGTAGGTCCAGGCGTGATAGGGGCAGACGAAGGCGCGGGCGTTGCCCTTGTCCTTGGTGCAGACCTCGGCGCCGCGATGGCGGCAGACATTCAGCATCGCATGGATCTCGCCGCTCGCCGTGCGGGTGACGATCACCTGCTCGGAGGCCATGCGGAACACCTCGAAGTCATTGACGTTCGGGATCGCGCTCTCATGAGCCACGCAGTGCCAGTGGCGGCGGAAAACCCGCTCGAGGTCGCGTTCATAGATTTCCGGATCGAGATAGAAGGCGCGGGCAAGCCCATGGCCGGGACGATGGGCAGCAACCAGCTGATCGATGCGGTCGCCGGTGACAGTCGTAGTCTTGAGCTCCGAAACGAGCATGGGGTTGAACTCCAACAATTGGACCGGAAGGACCGCGTTCCGGCGCGCGTGTACTCAATTTTCGTCGGCGCCAGATGGCGCCAATCCAGTCGTTGGAGCGAGGTCCGCCCCTCTCCTCGGGTTTAACCCGAGGACTGACCCTCTCCCCGCGCGCGGGGAGAGGGGAAAGCGGCCGTTTGCACGCGGCCCATAGTCAGGCGCCTGCATCACTGCACGTCTCCTTCTCTCCACCTCGCCTTTCTGAGGCACGGCGGTCACCACGCGTCTCCTTCTCCCCGCCTGCGGGGAGAAGGTGGCCGGCAGGCCGGATGAGGGGCGCTTCCCCTTACCGCGCGGGTGCGAGGCCGCGACAAACACCTGCGTCCCGTCCCCAGCGCATGCGCGATCGCCTGCGGGTTGGCGACACCTCAACCCGACGCTGTCCTGGCAACCTGTGAAAAACGAGCCGCGCCAGATCTGGCCGCCCGTTGCCCTCGCCCCGCAACCGGGGCGGAGAGCTAAACTCAGCAGAAGATCTGGAACTTCTCCCGGATGGCCCGATCGATATCCGGCGCGATCACCGAAGGGGCCGCTTCGGCCAGAATGCGGTTTTTCCTCTCGATCGCCCGCGCCACCAGATCGGGGCGGCCAATCTCGACCCACTCCTTCGGGCTCGTGCGATCGGCGACGGCCGGATAGATGTACTCCGTCTGCATCAGCCCCAGCGTCTGCGGGTGGCCGAGATAATGGCCGGGGCCATCGAGGCAGACCGAGCGCATGGTTTCGAGCGAGACCGAATCCTCCGTCACGTCGATGCCGCGGATGCAGCGCTGCACCTGGCCCAAGAGATCGTCGCCGAGCACCAGCGATTCCAGGCAGAAGCCGAGCAGCGAGGCATGCATGCCGACGGCTTCATAGACCATGTTGAGGCCCGAAAGCCCGGCCATGACATTGGAGATTGCCTGCTCCCAGCCGGCCTGCATGTCCGGCAGCTTGGCGTCGGCGATACCGGCCGCGGCCCCGCCCGGCAGGCGGTAGAACTGGTGCATCTGTGCGCAGCCGGCCGTCAGCAGCGCCTGCTCGCCGGAGCCGCCGGACATCGCCCCGGTCCTCAAATCCGAGACGAAAGGCCAGGTGCCGAACACCGCCGGGTGCCCCGGCGACATGGCGTTGACATAGACGACACCCGCCAGGCACTCGGCGACCGCCTGCACGATTGCGGTCGCAAGCGGCGCCGGCGCCGTCGCCCCCGCCTGCCCAGCCGAAAGCAGCAGGATCGGCATCCCGGCACGGATGCACTTCTCCATGGTGATGCAGCTTTCCTCGGCAAACTTCATCGGCGGAACGACGAAGCAGTTCGAGTTCGAAACGAAGGGCCGCGCCCGCCACTTGTCCTCGCCGCCGGCGATCATGTGGATGAGATCGAAGCAGCCGTCGACATGCGATGGATCCGAGAAGCTGGTGCCGACATGTTTCGTCGTACCGGCGCAGCAGGCATAGAGCGTGTTGACGTCCATCAGGAAGTTGTCGGCGACGTCCCGGCAGACCATGGCGCGCTGGAAGAAATGCACATTGTCGAGATAATGGACGAGCTGGGCAGCGTTCAAGAGATCCTTGGCGGTGGACTCGCGATACTCGCGTTTCTCGACGTCGACGATATGCACGGCAGCACCCGCCGTGCCGTAATATACGCGGGTACCGCTGAGCTCGAGGTCCTGCTTCGGATCGCGGGCATAGAGCGTGATGTCGCGGGCAGCGATCGAAAGCATGTCCTCGACCAGCGCCCGCGGGAAGCGAATGCGCCCGTCATCGCCGAGAATCGCGCCGGCACCGGTCATGATCTCGATGCCGGATTTCGGTGCGTTGGCAAGGCCGATCTGTTCCAGCGCATCGAGTGCCGCCTCATGGATGCGCTTCACATTGGCGTCGGTCAGCGGCTTGTACTGACCGCCGGAAAGGCCGGGACGCACCGGCCGGATGTTTTCGGCCAGGGGTGCCGCGCGCAGCGCCACCCGCGCCGCCCGTCCCCCGGACCGTCTCGGAGCCGAAACTGCGCAATCGTCAGCCATCATCATCTCCCAATGGGGCGAGTGTGTTTTCGCCCCTCATCCGCGCGGTGAGGGGCAATCCTCAATTCAAGCGCCGA
The DNA here is from genome assembly GCF_037120565.1 of Ensifer sp. CCNWLY38. Lineage (NCBI taxonomy): Bacteria > Pseudomonadati > Pseudomonadota > Alphaproteobacteria > Hyphomicrobiales > Rhizobiaceae > Ensifer > Ensifer sp. CCNWLY38. The sequence continues at coordinate 207,541 of NZ_JBBBBO010000004.1, read as the reverse complement.
ACACGCTGCCCGACGCCTATCCCAACCACCTGCCCTACATCCGCACCCGCTCGGCCCGCGGGTCGTACATCGGTTTCAGCGACGCCTCGGCCTTCACCCGCGTCCCGGCGATCTCGATCTCGAAGCGCGAGCCGAGCACGTCGTCGGCGCTCTCGCCTTCCGACGGCACGTAGCCGAGCCCGATGGCGCCGCCGAGGTGGTGGCCGTAATTGCCAGAGGTGATCGTGCCGACGATCTTGCCGTCGCGCACGATCGCTTCGTTGTGGAAGAGCAGCGGCTCGGGATCGGCGAGGCGGAACTGCACCAGCCGGCGTGAAAGCCCGCGATTGTGCTTGGCGAGCACCGCCTCGCGGCCGATGAACTCGCCCTTGTCGGCTTTGACCGCAAAGCCGAGACCGGCTTCGAGCACATGGTCCTCGTCGGTGATATCGTGGCCGAAATGCCGGAAGGCCTTTTCGATGCGGCAGCTGTCGAGCGTATGGATGCCGCAGAGCTTCAGGCCCAGCCCCTCGCCTGCCGCCTCCAGCGCCTCGAAAACATGCGCCGCCTGGTCGGTCGAGACATAGAGTTCCCAGCCGAGTTCGCCGACATAGGTGACGCGGTGGGCGCGGGCGAGGCCCATGCCGATTTCGATCTCGCGCGCCGTGCCGAAGGGATGGGCCTCGTTAGAAAAGTCGTTGGGGCTCACCTTCTGCATCAACTCGCGCGCCTTTGGCCCCATGACGCAGAGCACGCTTTCGCCGGCGCCGACATCGGTGATGACGACAAACTCGTCGGCGAGATGTTTGCGCAGCCAGGCAAGGTCGCGCTGCAGCGTGGCGCCGGGCACCACCAGCAGGAACGCGGTTTCCGAGAGACGCGTCACCGTCAGGTCGCTCTCGATGCCGCCGCGGGCGTTGAGCATCTGGGTATAGACGATGCGGCCGGGCTCGACATTCATCTCGTTGGCGCAGAGCCGCTGCAGGAAGGAAAGCGCATCTCGCCCCTCCACCCGGATCTTGCCGAACGAGGTCATGTCGAACAGGCCGACGCCGTTGCGCACGGCGAGATGCTCGGCCTTCTGGTTCTCGAACCAGTTCTGCCGCTTCCAGGAATAGCGGTACTCGCGCTCCTGGCCATCCCTCGCGAACCAGTTGGCGCGCTCCCAGCCGGCGACTTCGCCGAAGACGGCGCCGCGCGCTTTCAGGTGTTCGTGCAGCGGCGAACGGCGCACGCCGCGCGCCGTCGCCATCTGGCGATAGGGGAAGTGATCGGCATAGAGCAGGCCGAGCGTCTCCGAGACGCGATCTTTGAGATAGGCGCGGTTCTTCTGGAACGGCTGCGCCCGGCGGATATCCACCTCCCAGAGATCGAAGGGCGGCTCGCCATCTTTCATCCATTGGGCGAGCGCCATGCCGGCGCCGCCGGAGGAAACGATGCCGATCGAATTGTAGCCGGCTGCCACCCAGTAGCCCTTCACCTCAGGCGCTTCGCCGAGATAGTAGCGGTCGTCAGGCGTGAAGCTCTCCGGACCGTTGAAGAAGGTATGGATGCCCGCCGTCTCCAGCATCGGCATGCGATTGACCGCCATCTCGAGGATCGGCGCGAAGTGGTCGAAATCGTCAGGCAACTGGTCGAAGCAGAAATCCTCGCGGATGCCGTCCATGCCCCAGGGCTTGGCCTTGAGCTCGAAGGCGCCGATCAGCATCTTGCCGGCATCCTCCTTGTAGTAGGTGCATTCGTCCGGCACGCGCAGCACCGGCAGGCGCTTGAGCTCCGGGATCGCCTCGGTGACGATGTAGAAATGCTCGCAGGCGTGCAGCGGCACGGTGACGCCGGATTGCCGCGCGAACTCCCGGCCCCACATGCCGGCACAGTTGACGACATTGTCGGTCTCGATCGTGAAGGTCTCGCCGTTCTGCTCGCAGGTGACGCCGGTGACCCGGCCGTCCTTCTTCAGCACGGTCGTCACCTTGACGCCCTCGATGATCGTGGCGCCGTTCTGACGGGCGCCCTTGGCAAGCGCCATGGCGATGTTGGCCGGATCGCACTGGCCGTCGAGCGGCAGATGCACCGCCGCCTTCACATCCGAGGTGTTGAGGTGCGGATACATCGCCTTCACCTCGTCGGGCGTGATCTCGCGCACGTCGACGTTGAAGGCCCGTGCCAACGAGGCCTGGCGGTAGATCTCCTCCTTGCGCTCCTCGGTCAGCGCCACCGTGATCGAGCCGTTCTGGCGCATGCCGGTGGAAATGCCGGTCTCGGCCTCGAGCTTGACGTAGAGGTCGGCCGAATATTTCGCGAGCCGCGTCATGTTCTGCGAGGCGCGCAGCTGGCCGATCAGGCCGGCTGCATGCCAAGTGGTGCCGGATGTCAACTGCTTGCGCTCCAACAGAACCACGTCGGTCCAGCCGAGCTTGGCCAGATGATAGGCGACCGAACAGCCGGAAACGCCGCCGCCGATAATGACCGCGCGGGCTTTCGAGGGAATAGGCTTTGTCATGCGCGCAGTCTTTCATTGGAGGGATCCCAGAGCGGCTGGTCCGCCTCGACCGTCGCCTTGAAGCGGTCGCCGAAGATCTCGACCTCGATTTCCTTGCCGGGCACGGCGAGATCAGCGCGCAACATGCCGAGCGCGATCGACTTGCCGACGCGGTAGCCCCAGTTGCCCGAGGTTGTCTCGCCGACCACCTGGCCGTCCGACCAGAGCGTCGACATGTAGGGCGCGTCGCAACCGTCGGCGGCGACCGTCAGCGTGACGAAGCGTTTGCTGACACCCTGCTGTTTCTCGCGCTCCAGCGCCGCCTTGCCCTTGAAGCCGGGTTTGCCCCAGTCGACGAAGCGTTCGAGCCCGCCCTGCAGAATGGTGTAGTCGGTCGAAAGATCGCCCTTCCAGGCGCGGTAGCCCTTCTCGATGCGCAGGCTGTCGAGCGCCTCCATGCCGAAAGGTTTCAACCCGTGCTTCTGGCCGGCGGCCCAGACGGCGTCGAAGATCGTGGCCGTATCCTCCACCTTGGTGTGGATCTCCCAGCCGAGTTCGCCGGCAAAGGAGACGCGCACCAGCTGGCAGTAGCGCCCGGCGATCTCAGCCGTCTGGTGTGTGAGCCAGCCCTTGGCGAGATCGGCGTCGCAGACCTCGGCGAGGATGTCGCGCGACTTCGGCCCGGTGAGGATCTGGCAGGAAAACGACTTCGTAACGTCGTCGATGGTGAAGGCGGCATTGGCCGGCCGGTGCTTCGTCAGCCACTCGAAATCGTGCCATTGCGCCGTCGCGGCGGTGATCAGGAAGAAGAAGTCCTCGTCGATCATCATGACCGACATCTCGGTGACGATGCGGCCCTTGTCGTCGGCGAAATAGGCAAGACCGATGCGGCCCGGCTTCGGCACGCGGCCGGTGATCAGGCCGGACAGCCATTCGGTCGCGCCCTTGCCCTTCACCCGGAAGCGCGAGAAGCCCGGCAGGTCGAGGATGCCGGCAGCGTCACGTACGGCCAGGCACTCCTCCTCAATGCGCTTCGCCCACGGCCCTTCGCGGCCCCAGGTCTGCGTTGCCTCTTCGGAAGTGTCGTCACCGGGCTTGGCGTACCACATGGCGCGCTCCCAGCCGTTATAGGGCTTGAACTGCGCGCCGAGGGCGGCGATGCGGTCGTGGATCGGTGACAGCTTCCTGTCGCGGCCTGCCGGCCAATAATGCTTCGGAAAATGCATCGCGTATTCGTGGCCGTAGATCTCCATGCCCTTGGCGATGCAATAGTCCTGGTCGGTATAGTCGGTGTAGCGGCGCGGATCGCAGGACCACATGTCCCACTCGGTCTGCCCCTCGGTGATCCATTCGGCGAGCACCTTGCCGGCACCGCCCGCCTGGCAGATGCCGAAGGTGAAGACGCAGGCCTCGAATGCATTGGGCACGCCGGGCATCGGGCCGATCAGCGGATTGCCGTCGGGTGCATAGGGGATCGGGCCGTTGATGATCCGCGAAAGCCCGGCCGTTCCGAGGATCGGCACCCGTTCGACGGCGTCGTTCAGATACCACTCCAGCCGATCGAGATCGTCGGGGAAGAGCTGGAAGGAGAAATCCTCCGGCATCGGATCCTCAGGCGTCGTCCAATGGGCGCGGCAGTTGCGCTCATAGGGGCCGAGGTTCATGCCGTTCTTCTCCTGGCGGAGATAGTAGGAGCTGTCGACGTCACGGAGCAGCGGCAGCTTGTGCCCCGCCTCCTTCGACCAGGCGGCGAGCTCCGGGATCTCGTCGAACAGGATGTACTGATGGCTCATCACCATCATCGGCACGTCGCGGCCGAACATCTTGCCGACCTCGCGGGCATAGTAGCCGGCGGAGTTGACGACATATTCGCAGCGGATCTCGCCCTGCGGCGTGGAGATCACCCACTCGTCGTTTTCGCGGCGCGCCGCCGTGACGGGACAGAAGCGGATGATCTTCGCGCCCATGTCGCGCGCGCCCTTGGCCAGCGCCTGCGTCAGCTGCGCCGGGTCAATGTCGCCATCATAGGGGTCGTAGAGCGCGCCGGTCAGCTCGTGCGTTTCGAGGAACGGGTAGCGGGCGCGCATCTCGTCGGGCGACAGGATATCGAGATCCATGCCCTGGTAGCGGCCCATGCCGACGACGCGCTTGAACTCCTGCAGACGCTCCTTGGAGTGGCCGAGCCGGATCGAGCCGGTGACGTGATAGTTCATCGGGTAATCGACCAACTGCCCGAGGTCGCGATAGAGCGACGCCGAATAGCGCTGCATGTTCATGATTGACCAGGAGGACGAGAAGGTCGGCACGTTGCCGGCCGCATGCCAGGTCGAGCCCGCCGTCAGCTCGTTCTTTTCCAGAAGCACGCAATCGGTCCAGCCGGCCTTGGCAAGATGGTAGAGCGAGGAGGCGCCGATCGCTCCCCCACCGATGATCACGACCCGTGCGTGCGACGGCAAATTCGACATCAATAGTTCCCTCGTTTTGGCGAATTCTTGCCGGGGAAGCCGCGCGCCATCAAGCAACGGAAACAGGCTTTATTGATCGATGAATTCGATTAGATTGACCTGAGAGAAACAGGAGTGCACGGCATGCAGGTGGAACTGATCGAGACCTTCCTCGACCTGATGGAAAGCCGCTCCTTCAACCGCACCGCCGAGCGGCTGAACATCACCCAGTCGACCGTCTCGCATCGGGTGAAGGCGCTGGAGGCGCAGTTCAACCGCAAGCTCTTCACCCGCAACAAGGGCGGCACCGTGCCGACGGCCGCCGGCCTGCGTTTTCTCGACTACGCAAAAGCCCTGCAAAACCAGTGGCATGAGGCGACACGCGCGGTTACCAGCGCCGGTGCACTGGAACGCTCGATGCGGCTTGGCATCCAGCATGATCTGGCCGAGGCCTTCGCCGGCGAATGGATGGCCGCGATCAGGCAGGATCTGCCCGCAACCGAGGTCTATATGGAGGCCGATTACTCCAACCAGATGAACCGCGATCTCGGCGCCGGCGACCTTGATCTGGCGATCCTCTACACGCCCCACTACCTGCCCGACCTCTACTATGAACGGATCGGCGATCTGCATTACGTGCTGGTCAGCACCGAAGCGCGCGAACTGGCCGAAGTGCGCTCCGAGAGCTACATCCGCTCAAGCTATTCGCCGACCTTCGATCGCGCCCACCGGCTGGCCCTGCCGCACCTTTCCGCGGCACTCGTCTCCGCCGGCCAGAACATGGCGATCACCCGGCTGCTCGCAGCGCTCGGCGGGGCAGCCTATGTGACGGCGGCAACGGCCGAGCGGCTCGCCGCGGACGGATTCGCCGATCGGGTGCAGGATGCGCCGGTCATCGCCCAGACCGTCTATGCCGCCACCAGCCTTCGAACACGCCACGCGCACCAGCACCGCAAGATCATCGGCGCCATGGGTGCGCTGCTGTCGACTTTGCCGGTGCCGGCGACGGTCAGTAACGGCCCTTGAGCATCGCCTTCAACCGCTCGACATCGGCCTCGGTCACACCGGGCGGTGCCACCACCTGCATCCAGGCGTCGATGTAGTGTTCCGGCGCATAGACGTGGCCGTAGCCGATCGGCGAGGTCGTCGCGAGCGCCATGTCGGCGAGCAGCTGGAACATGGTGACGACGGGGAACCAGCGGAGCGCCGGCGAGACGTCGGCGCCGCGCGGCGCCTTCATCCAGTCCGGCTCGCGGTAGAAGGAATAGGGATCGAAGAAGGTGATCGGGTCGCTCGCATATTGCAGGTAGACGATGCGCACATTGCCCCAGCGAGCACCCGGAATATCAAGCGCGTTTTCCTGGTTGGTGAAACGGATCACCGAACCGTCGCGATAGAGCGGCCGCCATTCGGGTGAGCCCGGATTGCGATTTCCCGTGATCTGCAGCCAGGTCTTGGTCGGGAACGGCGAGCCGACCCAGAGCGCTCCCTGGAACGGATCGCTGATGATGTCGAAGGGATCGACCGAACCTTGCGAGTTCATCGAGCCGAGGCTGAGGCCGTAGAGGTAGAGCCTCGGCCGCTTGTCCTTCGGCAAGGTAGTCCAGTAGCCATAGACCGCATCGAACAGTGCGTCCGCAGTCTCGGCACCGTATTCCGGCTCGACCAGCAGCGACAGCCAGCTCGTGAGGTAGGAATACTGCACGGCGACGCTGGCGACATCGCCCTTCAGCAGATATTCGAGCGAATCGAGACCGGGCGGGTCGATCCAGCCGGTTCCTGTCGGCACCACTATCAGCAGATTGGCGCGTTCGAAACCGCCGACACGCTTCAGTTCCTCCAGCGCCAGTTTCGCACGCTCCTTCGCCGTCTCGGCCGAATTGAGCCCAGCATAGACGCGCAACGGTTCCTGCGCCTCGCCGCCAAAAAACGTGCCGATGTCCTTTGCCGCCGGTCCGGAGGCAATGAACTGGCGGCCCTGCCGGCCAAGCTCGTCCCAGGTCATCAACGACGCGCTGCTGCCGGTCTTCAGGGGATCGCTCGGCGGCGCGACGTCGGGGTCGATCAGGGCGTCGAGCCGCTGGAACGAACTGTCCGCCGCATGCAGCGCGAAGCGGAAGATGACGCCATCGGTGGCTGACCAGAACAGCGCCAGCGCCGCGACCACGCCGGCGACCTTCGCCAACGGCCGGGTCAGCACATGCTCGAAACGACGGGTGAGAAACCGGAAGGTCAGCCGGAACAGGCGCGCCAAGAGTACGATGGCGACGAAGACAAGCGCCGCAATCAGCCCGAGCTTGAACGGCTCGGCGCTTTCGACCGGGTCGAGCCCCATGATCTGACGCACCGTGTTCTGCCAATAGGCCGTGCGCCAGAGAAAGGTGAGCGCAACGGCGATGCAGCCGAGCGCCGCTGCCACCTTCACGATCAGCCCGGTGCGTCCGCGGATTTCCGGCAGGTCGAGCAGCGACCAGACCCAGCGCAACAGCACGCCGATCGCGTAGCCGGCGCTAAGCGACAGGCCTGATATCACCGCCTGCACGACATAGGGACGCGGGATGAGGCTCGGCGTCAGCGACATCGCGAAGAAGAAGGCGCCGACGATCAGCCCGGTGGTCGAAAACGATGCGAGCAGCGTCGAGAGAAACCGTGGCACCGGCAACCTCGACAGCGGCGTCTGTTGAAGATGTTCCATGGCGTCGGGCCCCACTCATGCTGACACTGTCACCGGAAGACCATAGGCCGTTCCGCCGGCGGCAATGTCGCTTCCCCGACGTGTCCAGTCAATTGCCGCAACCGGAAGACGCACGGACGCAAGCTGGACTCTGACGGTCGCACCCCTCACGCGCGGGTCACCTCGATCGGTGTTTTCATGATGATTTCGCGGTGCGGGAATGGGATCGAAATACCGGCCGCCTTGAAGGCGTCCCACAGCGCCATCATCACCTGGCCGCGAATGTTCGTCAGCCCGTTGCCCGGATCGGAAATCCAGAACCTCAGCTTGAAATCGAGTGATGACGATCCGAACCCTGTCATCCAGCAGACCGGCTGTGCGTAGTTGCTCGCCACCCGCGGAAGCGATGCCGCGGTCTCGATGGCGATGCGTGCGACCTCGTGCGGATCGCTGTCGTAGGAGGTTCCGAAACTCACCTCGATGCGGACGAAATCGCTGGAGAACGACCAGTTCACCACCTGCTGCGAAATGAAGTCCTCGTTGGGAATGAGGTACTCCTTGCCGTCTCTGGTTATCACCGAGACGAAGCGCGAGCGCAGGTCGCGCACGGAACCGAAGGTATCGCCAAGCGTGATCGTGTCGCCTGGCTTTATCGATTTGTCGAGCAGGATGATGATGCCGGAGATGAAGTTGGAGACCACTTTCTGCAGGCCAAACCCGATGCCGACGCCGACCGCGCCCGAAAAAACCGTCAGCGCGGTCAAATCAATGCCGGTTGCCGACAGCGCGATTGCGCCGGCAAGGCTGATCAGTGCGATCTTGACCAATTTGCTGATCAGCACCTTGAAGGACGGCGTGAGTTCTGCCGACCGCTGGATCCAGTGCGCCGAGACGTTGCCCAACAGCACGGCAAGCCAGATCAGCGCGGACGAAAGCACGACGGCCTTCAGGACGAGCAACAGCGACAAACGAACGGCGCCGAGGTTGACGGCAACGCCGTCGAGTGTCGTCAGGATGACGCGGTCAAGCCCGACCGCATAGAGCGCAAAATAGATCCAGCCCACGACGGCGGTGACGCGCGCCAGCGTCTGGTTGCGGATGATGCGGGTGAGCACGGAAATCACGAACCACGCTGCCGTCAGGGTCAGCGCTGTCGCCACCAGCCAGCGATAAGAAGGCCAGCCGAAACGCAATATCATGCCATCGGCAATCCATAGCCAAACGATCAGGAAGAGCCAGCGCAGCCGTCGCATGAACGCGATGATGACGCGCAGCAGGTCCGGATTTCCCTTGATCGTCCGCGCGCGGGCTTCGACCCGTGGCTCGATCCGCTTTGCCAAAACGCCGCAGATCAGATAGCCGGCGACAATGATGGCGAGTTGATAGTACGTCCATTCGTTCAGGAGGACGGTCTGCAACCGGGAAGCGACGGCGTCGAGAGCTGGTGCGAGTTCCATCGTCTCTCTCCGAGAGCCGGGCGTCCGACCGAGCGTATGGGGACGCCCTAATCCCTTGAATCTAGGGCATCCCGGGCACTTTCAAAGCCGTCGCTCGAAGAGCTCGCATCGCAACCCCTTGGCCGAGATGCCCGGCACATCCGTCCCGCGGCAAACCGCTGAAGAAAATCAAACGTCTTCAGATGTTTACCGCGTGGCGGATTTTACACCCGCCGCTCCTTGATCGTGTTCATGACGAAGCTCGTCTCGATCGAGGCGACGCATTTGAGCCTGGCGATCTTTTCCTTGATGAAGCGCTCGTAGTGCTCGAGCCCGGCGCTCATCACCTTCAGCACATAGTCGCGCGAGCCGGTCACGAGATGGCATTCGAGCACCTCGTCCCAGCCGCGCACCGCCTCCTCGAACATCACGATCTCGTCCTCGTGCTGGCGACTGAGCCTGACGGTCGCGATCGCCGTCATCGTCCAGCCGTCGATCGACGGATCGACCAGTGCCGTGTAGCCGCGGATGACGCCGGTCTCCTCCAGCCGCCGCAGCCGGCGCAGACAGGGCGAAGCGGAGAGCCCCACCCGCTCGGCAAGCTCGTTGTTGGTGAGGCGCGCATCGGCCACCAGTTCCTTCAAAATCCTGCGATCCGTCTCGTCGGCAATTTTCTGCGCCATATCTTTTCATCTCAGCCAAATCTTTGCGCAACTCAAAGACATCGGACCGGAAATAGCAAGGATCGGTCCAAGCATCTGATATAATTTGCCAGTCAGTCGAGTCCGCTTCCCTTCAGGAGACAAGTCATGACCGCACCGCATCCCTCCAAGACCCATATCGGAAACCACAAGCTGCATCCCGAAACGCAGATGCTGAACTATGGCTACGATCCGGAACTGTCCGAGGGCGCCGTCAAGCCGCCGGTGTTCCTGACCTCGACCTTCGTCTTCCGCTCCGCCGAGGAAGGCCGCGATTTCTTCGATTTCGTTTCCGGTCGGAAGGAGCCGCCGGCGGGTGTCGGCGCCGGTCTCGTCTATTCGCGCTTCAACCATCCGAACAGCGAGATCGTCGAGGATCGCCTCGCCGTCTACGAGCGCACCGAGAGCTGCGCGCTGTTCTCGTCGGGCATGTCGGCGATCGCCACCACCCTGCTTGCCTTCGTCAAGCCGGGCGACGCGGTGCTGCACAGCCAGCCGCTCTATGGCGGCACCGAGACGCTGCTTGCCAGAACCTTCCTCAATCTTGGCGTTGCGGCCGTCGGCTTTGCCGATGGTGTCAATGAAGCAGCCGTCAGCGCCGCCGCCGAAGAGGCGATGGCGAAGGGCCGCGTCTCTGTGATTCTCGTGGAAACGCCAGCAAACCCGACGAACAGCCTCGTCGATGTTGCCATGATCCGCCGCGTCGCCGATCAGATCGGCAAGAAGCAGGGTCATACCCCCGTGGTCGCCTGCGACAACACGCTGCTCGGCCCGGTCTTCCAGCGACCGATCGAACACGGCGCCGACATCTCGCTCTATTCACTGACCAAATATGTCGGCGGCCATTCCGACCTCATCGCTGGTGCGGCTCTCGGCTCGAAGGCTGTGATGAAGCAAGTCAAGGCGCTGCGCGGCGCGATCGGCACCCAACTCGATCCGCATTCCTGCTGGATGCTCGGCCGGTCGCTGGAAACGCTGTCGGTGCGCATGCAGAAGGCCGATGACAATGCCCGCGTCGTTGCCGAGTTCCTGCGCGAGCACCCGAAGGTCGAGCGCATCCACTACCTGCCCTTCCATGACGAGGATTCACCGGTTGGCCGCACCTTCAGGGCGCAATGCACCGGCGCCGGCTCGACCTTCTCCTTCGACATATCAGGCGGCCAGGAAGCGGCGTTCCGCTTCCTCAATGCGCTGCAGATCTTCAAGCTCGCCGTCAGCCTCGGCGGCACGGAATCGCTGGCAAGCCACCCGGCGGCCATGACCCATTCCGGCGTTCCGATCGAGGTGCGCCACCGCATCGGCGTGCTAGAATCGACCATCCGCCTGTCGATCGGTATCGAGCATCCGGACGATCTCGTCGCCGATCTTTCGAACGCCCTGTCGCTGGCTTGATGCTTGCCTGACATAGCGGTCGCTAGGCGATACGGCGACCGCGACGTCAGTGGGAAAGAATATTGACGATGTTGCCGAACGGGTCGCGCATGAAGAAGCGGCGCACACCCCAGGGTTCGTTGGTGATGTCGTAGACAATCTCCGCACCCGCTGCCTTGGCGCGCGCATAGGTCCGGTCGACGTCGTCCACTTCGATCGAAAGCACCGGCACGGGCGTATTGTTGCCGCCCTCGCTGGCGACGCTCAGTTGCGGCTTCGCCGCCGCACCCTTGGCCGCAAAGGTCCGAATCCAGCCATGGTCCATCACCACGTCGAGCTCCAGCAGGTCGCCGTAAAAGGCTTGTGCCATCTGAGGGTCCGGAGCGTGGAGGTTGGAGACGATACGCAAGACGGTCATTGGTTCTTCCTTATCCGGCGAGCAACGAAGCGTTCTCCAGCGCTCACAGGTGTCGGTTTTCACGGCGGTGCGGCCATACTGCCTGCCAAACACGCCGGATTGAAGAGGGAATCGTCGGACAGCCTCAGGGTGTGGCAACCGCCGCCTGAGGTCGCAGGCCCGCACCGGCAAGCGCCACGCGCACCAGCGCCGCCGCCGCCTTGCCCGCCGTTTCCATATAGCTGGCATCCCGGTGCAGCAGCACCACAGCGAAGCTGCCGTCGAGCAGAAGCAGGATCTGCTTCGCCAGCATGGCCGACTCGGCGATGCCGGCTTCGGCAAAAGTCTCGGCCATCCACGCCTCGAACTTCTTCTTGTGGGCGGCACCGATCCGGATCGCCGGATGGCCCGGCATGTTGGCAAGCTCCGCCGAGGTGCGCAGGAAGCCGCAGCCCTTCCATTTCGGGTGACGTGCCGCCCGCGCCAGGTTGACGAAGATCGCCTCGACTTTATCGGCCAGTTCCCCTTCGGCCGTGTCGAACCACTTCCGGAAAAGCTTGAGATTGGGCTGGTCGCGGCCTTCGAGATAGGCGGCGATCAGTTCGTCCTTGCTTTCGAAATGGTAGTAGAGCGTGCGTTTGGTCACGCCCGCCGCTTCGGCCACGGCATCGACGCTGACGGCGCGGATGCCCTCCGCATAAAAGAGCTTTTCCGCCGCTTCGACGATCACATCCCGCGTCGATTTCTCTGCCTTCGCCATCTCTCAAGTATACCGACTAGTGAATATACATTTCATCTTCGCTCACCTAGCCTCTCCCCGTCAACCCTAGCCGGAGAGCGACTATGTCCAAGACCGTACTGATGCAGATTTCCGAGGGCATCGCCCTCCTCACTCTCAACCGCCCGGAGAAGCTCAACGCGCTGAACTATGAGCTGATCGACCGGCTCATGGTCCTTCTCGACACGATCGAAGTGAACGACACCGTCGGCGCCGTCATCATCACCGGCGCCGGCGACCGCGCCTTTTCCGCCGGCGGCGACATCCCCGAGTTCTCGGAAAGCGTGGCCGCGGGCGTAAACCCGGCGGTGCGCGATTTCGTCCGCCGCGGCCAGCTTCTGACGGCGCGGCTCGAAGCCTTTCCGAAGCCGGTCATCGCCGCGGTCAACGGGCTCGCCTACGGCGGCGGCTGCGAAATCACCGAGGCCGTGCATCTGGCGATCGCCAGCGACAGGTCGCGCTTTGCCAAGCCGGAGATCAAGCTCGGCATGCCGCCGACCTTCGGCGGCACCCAGCGCCTGCCGCGGCTTGCCGGCCGCAAGCGCGCACTCGAACTGCTGTTGACGGGGGAGGATTTTTCGCCGGAACGCGCGCTGGAGATGGGACTCGTCAATCACGTCGTCGCCCATGAGGAACTGATGCCCGCCGCCCGCGACCTGGCCAGCCGCATCATGGGCTATTCCCCGCTTGCCGTCCGCTCGATCATCACTGCGGTTACCCGCGGCCTCAACATGTCGATCGCAGAGGGGCTGCTGGTCGAAAGCGAACAGTTCGCCCAGATGGTCCCAACCGACGATCTCTCCGATGCGCTCGCCGCCTGGAAGGGACGGCACGTCCACGACGACCCGCCGCGCGACGGTTCCTTCTCGCGTTACTACTAAATTCAACCAAACGGTTGACAATCTTCGCAATCGAAGTGATATTCAACAACATGGTTGAATATGAGAACGAACATCTCGATGCCGTGTTCCACGCGCTTTCGGATCCGACGCGCCGCGCCATGCTCCAGAACCTTTCGCAAGGCGAGAGACTGGTCGGTGAGCTTGCGGCCCCCTTTTCGATCTCGCTGGCCGCGGCATCCAAGCACATCAAGGTGCTGGAAGGAGCAGGTCTCGTGCGCCGCGAAGTGAAAGGTCGCACGCATGTATGCCGCCTCGATGCAACGCCGATGCATGCAGGTATGGAGTGGATGCGCCACTACGAAGCCTTCTGGCGAACGCGCATTGACGCACTTGAGGCGCTGCTTCTCGCCGACGACGCAACTGTTCAAAACGATACGGAGGAAAAGCCATGACATCGCCTGCCACAGCCTTTGCCAGCGCCGATTACGGCCGCGTCATCGCCCCCGATGCGGTGCGCATCGAACGCTTGCTTCCCGGCCCGATCGAGCGGGTCTGGTCCTATCTGACAGAGGAAAACAAGCGCCGGCTCTGGATGGCATCGGGAACGATCGGCTCTTCCGAGGGTGCAGCGGTCGAACACGTCTTCCGCCATTCGGAACTGACGACAGAGGATGATCGACCGCCGAAAAAATACGCCGATCACGCCGGCGAGGTTCGCAAGCACGGGCATGTGCTCGCCTGGGAGCCACCGCGCCTGCTCGCCTATAGCTGGGACGAAGGCACGGATACGCCCTCCGAGGTCCGCTTCGAGCTCAGCCCGCGCGGCGACAGGGTGCTGCTCATCGTCACCCATACCCGCATCGCCAACCGCGGCATCATGACCAGCTTTTCCGCCGGCTGGCACGTGCATCTCGACCTGTTGCGCGACCTTTTGGAAGGAGAGCAGCCTTCAGCCTTCTGGAGCAAGTTTGCTGAGCTTGAAGAGCAGTACGACGCGCGCATCCCCAAGCGCTGACCGCCCGAGATGACGAGGCCTCAGAAGGGTGCACCGGCAGGGATTGACCGCCTTGCCGGCGCTTTTTGTCAAGTGCGGGCGAAACCGAGGATGAAGAGCGCCAGTGAACCGATCGAGGCGAAGGTGCGCACGTGGTTCCACCAGACCCAATCGGTGAGATAGCGCCCAAGCCACAGATCGGTCGCGGCCTGCCCGGGTGCAGCGGCCCCAAGCGCGTCGTTCATCGGCACGTTGAAGACGATCGTCACGATGAGCACGCCGACGACATAGACCAGGCCGCCCGCGGCCAGCAGCCATCGGCCCTCGCCGCCCGAAATGAACGCGACGACAATCAGCGCCAGGCCAAGCAGCGCCGTGCCCATGAAGGCGCTGAGGAAGATCGGGTTCTGGATGACGACATTGATCGCGTTCATCGCAGCGATCCCCTGCTCCGGCGGCAGCCGCGACAAGGCTTGCATGATGCAGACCGAGAAGATGAAGAACAGCCCGGCCATCAGGCCGGAACCGATCGCAGCGGCAAACGCCAGAGCGGGGATAAACGGGATCATGCGGCAAGACTCCATACACCGGTTGCTGCGGTCTCCCGGGCGTAAGTTTCAAAATCGCGCGGCCGGCGCCCAAGCACGCGCTCGACGTCGGATGTCACACTGGAATTGCGCCCGTCGAGCACGGAGGTGAAGAGATAGCGGATGAGTTCGACATAGTCATCAGGCACACCGTCCGCCTGCAATTGCGCCGCGAAGTCGGCAACCGGAATGGCCTGATAGGAGATCGGGCGATTGGCCGCCGCAGCGATCTCGGCCACCGCGTCGGCAAAGGTCATCAGCCGCGGCCCTGTCAGCGAATAGACCTTGCCGACATGACGATCGTCGAGAAGCGCTTCAACCGCCACGTCGGCAATGTCGTCGCAGCTGATGAAAGGCTCGGTGACTGTATCCACGGGCAGGAAGACCGAACCGCTTGAGACCCCCTCGGCCAGGAAGCCTTCGTTGAAGTTCTCAAAGAACCAGCTCCCCCGAATGATCGTCCAGTCGGCGCCGGAAGCCTGCAGTTCGCGTTCGGCCGCTTCCGCCTCGTCCTCGCCGCGCCCCGACAGAAGCACCAGCCGCTTGATGCCCGCGCCGACGGCAAGGTTTGAGAACTTGCGGATGATCTCGACGGCGCCCGGCACCGCCAGATCCGGTTGGTAACAGACATAGATACGATCGACGTTCTCAAGCGCCGGCGCCCAGGTCGCCTCATCCGTCCAGTCGAAGGACGGTGACGCCGAACGGGCGCCGATGCGCACCGCGACACCACGCTCTTGAAGGCGTTCGGCCACCCGCCGCCCCGTCTTGCCAGTACCGCCCAAAACCAGTGTGACTTTCTGAGACATCGTTTCCTCCTGAGGTTCACCAATAAACATGAGCATCTCTCACATTTGCAAATGTGATAAATCCTCGTATTTTAAGAGTCAAGTCAAAATGTGAGCAACACTCATGATTCCAGAAATAAGCCCATCCGCGGTCCCCGCCGAAGACGAGACCGCGCTGCGCCGGACACCCAGCCAGAAACGCAGCCGCGAGCGCGTCGAGCACATCCTCGCCTGCGCGACAGCGCTCATCCAGGAAAAGGGCAGCGACGCCATGCGCATGAGCGAAGTCGCTGAAAAAGCTGGAATTTCGATCGGCTCACTCTACCAGTACTTCCCCGACAAGGCGGCGATCGTGCGCACGCTGGCCGAGCGCTACAATGCCGTGTGCAACGAGTGCATCGCTGCCGAACTTGCCAAGGTCACATCGCTCGCGGAACTACGCGACGCTTTCTGTGTGCTCTTCGACATTTATTACGACATGTTCCTCGCCGAGCCTGTGATGCGCGACATCTGGTCGGCGATGCAGGCCGACAAGGCGCTGCGCGAGATCGATCTTCTGCAAAGCCGCGCCGGCGGCAAACTGCTTGCCGATGTCTGGGCCGGGCTTGTGCCCGAAACGCCGCGCGAAACCATCGACAGCGCCGCTTTCCTGATCATGCATCTCGGCGATTGCACCATGCGGCTTGCCGTTTCGGTCGATCGCGTCGAGGGCGACCGCATCGTCGAGGCCTACAAGCAGATGATCCTTCGCGATTTTGTCGCTGATGAAGCGGCGGGCGGCGCAGGCTCAATTGACAACGCCATGACACGCTCCTAATCATCTGGGATCGATTGGTTCCCGGGACGCGAACGTGTTTCGGGAGTAAACGGGAACGTGACGGATGGACCCATGCTGGGCATTCACATCACGGCCGACCCCGCGACTGTAGAGCGACGTCGATCTGCCATTCCGGAGTGATCCGGAAGAAGCCACTGGAGGAGACCACGAGAGGGTGGTCGATCTGGGAAGGCGAGGCAGATCAAGGGCATTCCGCCCAGCGCCGTGAGCCAGGAAACCTGCCACTCGATACGGGCATAGGGCCCACACCGGGAATTTCCCGATGCCATCACGGAGGTTGTCATGGCTACGTCTACTGTTTCGAGCATTCCGCTCTCCCTCAGCGATCGTCTGACCGCTGGCGTCATCGCGCTTTTCATCGGCGCATTCCTCGTCTTCGGCGCCGGCCTTGCCAATTCGGCCGTGCTGCACGACACCGCGCACGACACCCGCCACTCCTACGGCTTCCCCTGCCACTAAGCGATGTTCCGGAACGTCACCAACGTTCCGCATCGACAAAGCGGACCTGAACGCATCCGGCCTCAGCCGGATGTCGGTGCTTGTGCACGCCGCCGCTTCGGCCGGCGCACCGGCATGGTTCGCATGACACAGCGAATGGGAAGGCTTGCAAACCACGCCGCAGCGCGTGGCTTTTGCCGTTATCGAGGGACTTCAAGATGATTGTCAGAACGCTTCTGGCCGCGATCGTGGCTGGACTGATTGCCGGTGTCTTCATGACCGGTGCCCAGGAACTAAGGGTCACGCCTTTGATCCTGCATGCGGAGGAATTCGAAGGCGAGGCTCCGGCTGCAACCGAGCAGCCCGCTGCACAGCCTGGAACGACGCAACCCGCCGCCGAGGGTCACGACCAGCATTCGTCGCTGAAGGCGGTCTCGCCGGTTGGCGCCCTGCTTGATGCACTGTCGCCGATCACGCCGGCTTATGCCCATGAGGGCGAACACGAGGAAGGCGGCATCATGTTCGGCATGAGCCGCTTCTCCGGCACGCTGATCGCCAATCTCGTCACCGGCTCCGGCTTCGGTCTGCTCTTGGCCGGCGTCAGCCTGGTGATCGGCTATCCGATCACGCTCAGGAACGGCGCGCTCTGGGGCGCCTGCGGCTGGCTTGCCGTGCACATGCTGCCGGCAATCGGCCTGCCGCCGGAACTGCCGGGTTTCCCGGCCGCCGAGCTTGGCGACCGCCAGACCTGGTGGCTGGCAGCCGTCGCCCTTTCGGCCGTCGGCCTCTATCTCGTCGTCCTGCGCGAGGAGATCGTGTCCAAGGTCGTCGGCCTCGCGCTGATCGCAGCACCGCACGTCTACGGCGCGCCGCAGCCGGTCGATATTACGAGCAACGTTCCGGCCGTTCTCGGCGCCGAGTTTGCGGTTGCCGCACTCGCCACCACGCTCGCCTTCTGGATCGTTCTTGGCGTCGTCTCCGGCTTCATCAACGAGCGTTTCGCCAGAGCGAACTGATCCGGCGGATCACGCCCTTCCATGGGCACCTGAACAAACAGACGGCGGGGTTCAAGCCCCGCCGTTTTGCATGAGATGCGCGGCCAGTCGCGCGCGGCGATCGTCCGGTTCCAGCAGGACGCAGGTATCGCAGAAGCTGCCATCCTCCGTTTGGAAGTAGAGGCAACAGCCGCAACGGATCCGATACTGGCGCGACAGTTGCGCGCCGCTTGCCAAATCGACCGCGGAGATCTCCTCGTAGCAGAGCTCTTCCGAGAACAACCGCGAGCCCCGCCGCTTGACGATCGCGAGCGCCTCGGCCATGCCGCGCGCCTCGTCACCGATCGCGCGACCGATCTCCAGGAACGCTCCGGCAAGGGAATCCGCTGCCAGCCGCCACTGCGCCCCGGAAGAAAGCCCGGTGCGTTTTTTCAGGACCGCGATCACCGGCGCCAGATGGGCGGTGAAGCCGCGCTCGAAAGCGCTGACGCCTTCGGCATGTTGTGGCCCTTCCGCCAGACTGAGGCGGAAGTGATAGCGCTTGCCGGAAACTTCCCGGTCTTGGTAACCGCGGGTCCAGTCTTCAAAGCGAATGCCGGCGATCTCGACCTGAAAACCCGCGCCAAGGTAGAGCGCGCCGAGAACCACACTCAGCTGGCGGCTGTAGAAGGCGATCAGATGTGCCGCCCGGATGCGGTCCGTCATGCCGATTGCGAAAAAGTCCTGATAGGCAAGGCTCTCCTCGATCCCGGCCCCGCCAGCAGCCCAGAAAGCGGCCGGTGCGCTGATGGCACTGTCCGCCGACCCGAGCGAGACACCGGCGTCGGGGAACTGCGCGTGCAACCGCTCGACCACCACCTGCGCCTGCGGTGGATATCCCCCGACCGTCTGCGCCATTCGCTGGTGATCTCTCGAATTCATGCCGTCTCCGTCTCCGTCGCCAGCCAGCCGCCCTCATATCCCGCGCGCTCAAGACCGCGCCGGATCGCCGGCAGGCTGCGTGTCAGCTCCCAGACGAAGCCGCTCCGCCAATTCTCGATCATCATCACGACGAGCCCCTGGTCAAGGCCGACGACACGCTCGTCGATCCAACCCGCAGGGCCCTCGCCTACAAGGCTCGGATTGAAGCCGCCCGGAAAGCGTCCCTCTCTCAGAAGCCCGGGATAGCCGGCCGCGACATGGCCGAGGGCCGATAGTGACGCATCCGGATCGAAAGGCAGACAGGCCGCCGCTGCCCAGGGCACGAGCGTGCCGTCGTCCGGACCGAAGGGTGCGCCGCGGTTGACGTAGCCCAAAAGCCGCTGCCAGCGTCCGTCCTTGAGGCGCAGCCGGCCGCGTGGCGCATGGCAGGCACTGAGCCCCCAGAGATGTTCGCCATAGCCGGCGAAGCGGCCCGAGTTTCGCCGCGCATGGTCGCGCTGCAGCGCAATGGCGCGCCGGCTGTTCTCGAAGTAGTCCGTGCCCCTCTCGCGCATCGGCCGATCGCCGAGACCGCGAAGGTCAAGCCAGGCCTGCGGGAACAGGTGGATGAACAGCGGCGCCGCATGGAGATGAGGCCCGCCATCAACCGCGATCCAGTCGTAGCCCTCCGTAAAGGCGGTGTAGTGCTCCGGCTCGATCGCATGATCGGGCGCCCCGAGCGCCAAAACATAGAGCACCAGCGCCTCGCTGTACCCCCGCCAGCGATGCTTCAGGAACCGGCCGGGCGGGCGCCAGCCCATCGTCAGTGTGTCACTCCGGTTCAACGCCCAGCGCCAGTCGACCCGCGCGTAGAGCCTTTCGGCGAGCGTGCGGATGTCGCATTCACCCGCGTCCTCGCCGGAGAAATAGGCGGAGGCGGTCAGGCATCCGGCGATCAGCAGCGCCGTATCGACGGTCGAAAGTTCGCTGCGCCAGGTGCGCTCGCCGGTCCGCATATCGAGAAAGTGATAGTAGAAACCGCGATAACCGCTCGCCCGCTGGTCGCGCGACTGCGGGCTCTCGGCCAGGAAGCGCAGCGTGGTCAAAACCCGCGCAATCGCCTCGCAGCGCGAAATCCACCCGCGCTCGACGCCGATGGGATAACAGGAAAGGCCGAAACCGGTCGCAGCAATACTCGACGGCGCGCCCGGCAACGACGTATCCGCGATCAGCCCGGTGGCCGGATCGGCGTGATCGAGGAAGTATCCGAACGCCGCCTTCTGCAGACCATCGATTTGAAATAGCTCGGTATTTTCCGTCTGTTTCAGCATCCCGCTCTTCCGGACCCTGGCCCCAGTCATAAGTCCTTCTGAGCTGACGCCGGCAAAATCACTCTTTGTTGATGGCCAGCTACACCCAAATGGTCGCCGAAATCCAATCCTGTGTTACATTCTTCTAATCTGACCGCGCGCAATGACTGGTTGAAGCGATGTTGAGCGTGTTGGCGTTGATCCTCTCATTGAGTGGTGGCCCGAGCCCATCGACCGCCGCGTCGACGGATGTCGATGTCGAACTGGTCCTGGCCGTCGATATGTCCGGCTCGATGGATCTGGACGAGGCGCGCATCCAGCGCGCTGGTTACGTAGAGGCGCTCCGGCACCGCGATTTCCTCGATGCGGTCGCAAGCGGGCAACTGGGCAAGATCGCCATCGGCTACTTCGAATGGGCCGGAACGGTTAACGAATCCTCCGTCGTTGCCTGGCAAGTGATCTCCACCGCCGCCGACGCCGATGCCTTTGCCAAGCTGATCGAGGCGAGACCGGTCGGCACCCGGCGCGGCACGTCGATCTCGAATGCGATCACCTACGGTACGATGCTGATCGATTCGAACGCCTTCAACGGCATTCGCCGGGTCATCGACGTCTCCGGCGACGGCCCGAACAACATCGGCCCGCCGGTCATTCCCGCCCGCGAGACGGCGGTCGCCCGCGGCATCACCATCAACGGGCTTGCGATCCTCATCCGCCCCTCGGTCTCGACCGGCCCGCTCGACCAGTATTACGCCGAATGCGTCATCGGCGGCCCGGGGTCCTTCGTGCTGCCGGTGCACGAGCCCGAGGATTTTTCGATCGCAATTCGCCAGAAGCTGGTGCTCGAGGTCAGCGGTCTGCCGCCGCCGCCCACCGTTCGCCTGGCCGATGCCCTTCCGGCATCCGACTGTCTGATCGGCGAGAAGCTCAGGCCCGGCTTCCTCGACCGCGTCTATCCCGAACTCGACAAATAGCCCCTCGCCGCCCCGACGGCGCCGCGCGTCATATCAGACGCGCAATGGTCGCTGCAGCACGTTGAAGCGCTGCATGTTTCCTTAAATCGGGTACGATTTAAGGAAACATGCAGTTGTCGGCGCGCAACCCATGCGCGTCAGATTGTCGTTTCCCTTCGCTTCGCCCGGCGATAAGATGAGCCGTTATTTCGCGGATCGATTCATGTCCTTGACCACAACGCCTCCACCAGCCGACATGGCCACAGACACCGCCGCCGACACTGGCAGTCAGCATATCCGCGACACGTTGCGCGATGCGATCGTCGAGCGGCGCCTTGCGCCCGGCACCAAGCTTTCCGAAAGCGATGTCGGCGAACTCTTCAACGTCAGCCGCACGCTGGTGCGCGCCGCCCTGCAGGCGCTCTCCTATGAAGGGCTCGTCAGCGTCGAGAAGAACCGCGGCGCCTTTGTCGCCCATCCCTCGATCGACGAGGCGCGCCAGATCTTCGCGACCCGCCGGCTGATCGAGCCGGGCGTCGTGCGGGCTGCGGCGCCGAATATCGGCAAGGCCGAGCTCGCCGAGCTCAGGCGCATGCTGGCGGCCGAACGGCAGCTCACCGACCAGCGCGGCCACTCGGCCCGCCGTGCCGAGATCAAGGCATCGGGCGATTTTCACCTGGCGCTCGCCGATCTCAGCCGCAATGCCATTCTTCGCCGCTTCATGGACGAACTCGTTGCCCGCTCCTCGCTGGTGATCGCGCTTTACGGCCAGTCGACCGTTTCGAGCTGCGGCCACAACGAACACGACGAAATCGTCAACGCGCTGGAACGCGGCGACATCGACGCGGCCGCCAGGCTCATGGTCCACCATATCGACCATATCGAAGCCGATCTCGACCTGCGCGTCCACAAATCGACCGACCTCAAGGCAGCACTCGAGCTTTAGGGCCCGCTCCAAGCGCTCCGGGAATCACGAAAAGTTCACGGGCCGAAAAAAGTCCGCGATCCGGCGGAACCATTCCCGCGCCACAGCGTTGGCCTCGCGCTCGAAAAAGACTGTGAACGAGGAAAGCAAATGAGCGAGAAGTTCTTCGCCACCCCCATCCCCCTCCGGTTATCCGCAAAACGGCAGACCGTCGTCAGAACGGTCTTCGAAGCCGTCGAGTTGCTGCGGCAATGGCCGGGGCGGCGCGGACGGGAATACCGCGCGGCTCTCAGGCGCTGCCTGGACGCGCTGGATGGATTGACGAGTACGGACCGGGCCAGCCGCTGCTTTGCTGCCGCTGCCCGCGAATCGGGCCTGCTTCTGGCCTGACGTGGAAGTCCGAAAGGTCCGTAGATCGGGTCTCTTACGATGCGCCGAAGGACGATCGGCGCATCGCCCCCCCCCAAGAACGCTGCCAGACCCCGCGAGCGCGCTATCGCACTTCGTGACGCATGAGTTCGGCCGCTTCCTTCGACTGACGGTCGGCAAGCGTCTTCAGCGCTTCCTTGTCGAGACGCCAGTCCGGCGAGCCGTAGCCGAGCGGCCATTTGTAGGGCTCCTTGTCGTTGAAGAAAACGACAGCGGTCAAAAGCGGGAAGGACCGGCGATAGGTCTGTTGGTCGAGGATTTCCTTGTACCAGGCGCGCCTGTAGTCGGCCGAGCCCGAGACGCCGAGTTCGGCGATCATGACCGGTTTGCCGAAGCCCGCGACGCGCTGGTACTTTTCGTTCAGCGCCTCGCCGAAGCGGCGCTCACGCCCCCAATAGTCGACGTCCATCTTCTGCAGGCCCCAGACGGGGATCCCGACGACATCGACGACATCGTCACCCGGATAATAACCGGCGAGATTGCGGTGGCCCTTCGGCGACCAGACGAACCGCGCCTCCGGCGCCAGCTCCCGGCATTTGCTGACGAAATAGCGAAACGCCTTCTTGTAGCCCTCCTTGTCGCGGCGCGCCCAGGGATAGCGACCATCGGGGTCCTCCATCTCGTGGCCCCAGCGCACATAGACCGGGCCGTCGAAAGCGGCAGCATGGGCACAAACGTCGCCAATCTCGCGATCGAAGCGGCCTTTGCCGATATCGGCAAACAGCCTTTCGCCGCCGGCGCGCCAGTCGGCCGCGTGGGTATAGGGCTCGACCGAGAGCATCAGCGCCCGCCCCTGCCGCGTCGCGATCGCGATCTTGCGCTTCAACAGCGCCCGGTCCGGCTTCTGCCAATAGACGAACACATGTTCGAGCTCGAGCGCATCGCTGTCGGCAACGGCGTCATGCGGATCGTAGACGCCGATGGTAACCGCCCTCTCCGTCGCGCCCTTTGCCTGCGGCGCGATCGCCGCAGTCGTCAGCGCCCAGTCGATGCCATCGGCCGGATCACCCGCACGCGCCGCCGGCGTTCCGGCGACGGCAAAAAGCGCCAGAGTTCCCGCGGCAAGGGCTGATCTCAAAAGTCTGGCAGACAACGAACATTCTCCGGCGGATCGTCTCGCGACGCCGCGAATGAAACTGGACACATCACGCGTGCGGCGGTCAGAAGGTCACCGCCAAAGAGGGGATCGCCCCGATCCCCAAACGATCCGAGGCGGCTTCACCGCATCGGAATTACGCAAACGCGAACAGAGACAGTCCCGTTAGAGCGAAGCTCTCAGGAAGCAGTGCGACGTGCGGCCGAAGCCGCTCGGCGAACAGATATAGGGCGCGCGGCCCAGATAGCTGGCTGCGCTCTTTTTCACGGGCTGCGGCGCGACCACATCCTCATCAGCCTCGGCGACTCGCAACTGCTTCTCTTCCTTGCGGATCTTGACCGAAGGGCTTGCATAGGCGCTGGAATGGCTCGACGAAAACAGCGGCGTTTCACCGATGACCGTCGACGAGCAGCCGGCGGAAAGGAGCAGAAGGCCAAGAATGGAAGCGGTCGGTACGAGATACTTGAAACCCGAAATGGTGGTTCGGCTTTCGCCGGCACATGCGGTCTTATCTCGCATAAGCATCCTTTCGAATTGGCGGCAATGGCCGCCCGGTGCCTCCTTTGAGGGATATGGCGGCACAGTTCAAGCCCTTTTCCATTATAAATTGCTTAAATTAACAAATTCTTTCTTAGGCTTTTCTTCCAGTGGTTGCGCCTGAAGGCACGGTCCAAGTGCCAACGCGGCCGCAGATCGACCGCACCCTGCGCTCGGGAAGCGGCATGAGAACCGGGAAGACAAAGCAGGAAAACCAGATGCTTGCCCGACAGAAGGCGCGAGTGAGAACGCGCCCACCATCACCCTACCCACTCCGCCGGCCACCACGCCCGGTAGTAGATGCGGCAACGGCGATGCCGGATGGTCCGCACGGAAAAATCTCGCATGACCGCGGAAAATCGGCGGCGAAGACGCCGCAAACGCCGCGCCTACCGGTGAAACAGCACGCCATGGGAACGGAAGCAGCACCCCCATTCCTCATTTTTAGCCATCGCGCATTTACAGTTCGTTGACCTCTGGCAGCCACTTTGGTGCCAGGCGCAACATGTTTGAGCGTATGCGCCCACTCCAAAACTGCCCGCGTCCTGCGGGCATTTTTTTGGTCTGCGCCAAGTGGTCCCCTGAAGCTTGAGATCAGCGCCCATCTGCGGCCGATACTGCCCACTCGGAGCTGTACAGCCGTGAAGCCGCAGGCAAGCGGCTTGCACGCGACGCAATGATCCGACTCACCAGACGGGTTCACATAAAACTGGCTAACCCAGCTGGATAACCTGCATCTAACCAATTGAAATCGTGATATTTTGGTGGGCCCGGAGGAATTCCGAAAACACAACGAATTCAGGTACTTCTAAAAATGTGGGACAAAAAACCCACGCCTGAAGTCGTTATGCTTTTTACGGAGATTGTCCCGCGCGCGACGATGCTTGCAGTTAGGAATGCCGCCAAACCTTGACGGCAGAGATCTGCAAAGTCACAGCGAGGTCGGCAAAAGAATCCCGTTCGGCAGGACACCCAAAAGAGTACCACCTATGAAGGTGCCCACGGTCGGCTGAGGAAAGCTCACTTCTGACCAAGAACGGCAAAGCTCTAGTCCGGCTATATCGGGTACTCGTCTTCGCCCTGCTCAACGAGTGTTTCGAAGATGGCGTTCTCCGCAGACTGAGGGGAGACGGCTGACACCCATATCGGATCGGTAGCGGCAATCATCTTTTGACCGTCGCTGCCTGTATTCATGTCGGAGACAGCCTCGTAGATCGCGCACGCGCGTCGCGACTTTCCGTTGAACGCTATCTCAAACAGCCCTTCAGGCGGTCCGATACGATCCGCAAATACCTGAACCAAGTACGCCTTGAAATCGCGCCTATCCCCACAGCCACCAAACTGCCGGAGGATTGTAGGGTTCAACTCCGCCGGATCAACGGCAATCGGGGGAGACCAAAGGGGGCCAGAAGATGGAATGCTGCGACGCCGACCGTA
Organism: Ensifer sp. CCNWLY38; assembly: GCF_037120565.1. Classification (NCBI taxonomy): domain Bacteria; kingdom Pseudomonadati; phylum Pseudomonadota; class Alphaproteobacteria; order Hyphomicrobiales; family Rhizobiaceae; genus Ensifer; species Ensifer sp. CCNWLY38. Next base: position 182,210 of record NZ_JBBBBO010000004.1, on the reverse strand, counting down.
AAAGGTGGTAAATTTCCTTGTGGGATCCCAGAGGAGGTTATGGGCAATCTTGAGGAAAGAACCTCTGTCGCTCCACCACCCTTCTCTGTGGGAAGGGCCATCGTAGGCAAAGTTCGCCAAACAACTGTGCGCTCATCGTTTTCGTACCCGTCGTTGTTCTCCTGGAATAGGAGTCCCCTGAGGTGCACGCGTTTTTGTTTCTCATGTCGCTCGTAGCTATCGTGCCCTCCGCTGCGCTTTTGAGCCGCGCAATCGAAGCGGTCGCCGTCAACACTGGCATGTTGAGGAATTCCCACCTGCGACCGCACCGCCTGGCTCCAACCCGCTCGCGGCTCAACCTCGTCGTCGCTGTGGCTCTCGCCTGTACCCTGTTTGCCGGCCCGTTCGCTACGATCGCCACAGCCGAGCCGTCGCCCCAGACACCGCCGCGTGAGCAACTCACCATCGTGCCCGAAGAAGCCATGAAGCCAATGACCGGCGATCTCGACGGCATGATCAAGCGGGGGACGATTCGAGTCCTGACGGTCTACAGCAAAACGTTTTACTTTGTGAACAAGGGCGTCCAGCGCGGCGCGACCTACGACCTCTTTCGCGTGTTCGAGCAAGATCTGAACAAGGGGCTGGCCAAGGAGAAGAAGCAGAAGCATCTCAAGGTGCGGGTAGTGTTCGTTCCGGTCGCACGGGGCGACCTGCTAGCGGCGCTGGCTGCCGGCAAGGGCGATATTGCGGCGTCCAACCTCACTATTACTGCAGAGCGACAGAAGCTGGTTGACTTCTCCACGCCCGTGTATCGCAACGTCAGCGAGCTCGTGGTCTCCGGTCCCGCCTCGCCCGTGGTGTCCAGCGTGGACGACCTGGCGGGGAAGATGGTCTTTGTGCGCAAGTCCTCCAGCTACTACGAAAGCCTGGTGGCACTCAACCAGCGCTTTGCCGCGGAAAACAGGCCTGCCGCGATCATCAAAGAGGCGCCGGAGGAGCTCGAGGACGAGGATCTGATCGAGATGGTGAGCGCTGGGCTGATTCCGCTCATTCTAGTGGACAAGCACAAGGCAGACCTCTGGAAGCAGATCTTCCCCAATATCACGGTGCATGACGCGGTGGCGGTGCGCACCGGCGGCGACATCGCGTGGGCGATCCGCAAGGGGAGCCCGCAGCTCAAGGCCGCCGTCGACACTTTCGTGGCTCGCCATGCCCAAGGGACCACGGCGGGGAACACGATCCTGAAGCGATACTTGAAGAGCGCAAAATATGTGAAGGACGCGGCGTCCGAATCCGAGCGCGAAAAATTCCTCGCCCTGATCCAGCATTTCGAGAAGTACGGCGACACCTACGATGTGGACTGGTTGCTGATGGCTGCCCAGGGCTACCAGGAATCCCAGCTCAATCAGGCCGCCCGCAGCAAGGTGGGGGCCATCGGCGTGATGCAGGTCATGCCCGCCACTGGCAAGGAACTCGGCGTGGGCGACATCACCGATGTCGACGCCAACATCCACGCCGGCATCAAGTACATGCGTTGGATAATAGACCAGTACTACGCCAAGGAGCCCATGACCAATCTGGATAAGGCCTTGTTTGCGTTCGCCTCCTACAATGCCGGCGCCGGCCGGATATCGCGGCTGCGCAAGGAAGCCGCCAAGCGCGGGCTGGATCCGAACATATGGTTCCACAACGTGGAGTATGTCGCCGCCGACAAGATCGGGGCGGAGACGGTGACCTACGTCGGCAACATCTACAAGTATTTCATCGCCTACCATCTGATCTTGGAAGCGAGGGCAGAGAGCGAGCGAGCAGCGCGGCAGATGAAGAGCGAGAGTCCATGAGCTTCCAGTTCGCAGCGAGGTGCTGCTCCCAGATGACAGATCGAAGTCCGCCTGTAGCGCATAGTTGTCATGCCTATTAAGGCCGTTGGTCCTCAACGCCGAATCCAGGATATTCTGTCAGGGACGTCCAAAAACCGGAAAAATAGTTATTCTTACCAAATAACAAAAGCTGCCTATCTGTCTCAAACCGATGCTGCATACCAAATGTGGGACAAAAACAGCAAAAAAAATCTAGCAAAATCAATGAATAAAGGTGATTGGTGGGCCCGGAGGGACTCGAACCCCCAACCAAGCGGTTATGAGCCGCCGGCTCTAACCATTGAGCTACAGGCCCACTCTGGATCTGCAGGCTTCCTCAAATCGTAACGATTCGAGGATAGGACATGCAGCAACTCTAAGTACTACAGCAACCTTTGCGCCTCTGATAAAAACGCGTGGCACCGTGGTGATCCAGGTGCGCGAACCAATGGCAGTTCGCGGTGGCAATGGCTCTAGCCGAAAACCTTTTTGCCGACAAGCCATTGCCGCAATGCTCACACAATCGCCGAGCATGAAGACGCCAGGGACGGAACAACCGGAGAGACATAGACCATGATTTCCACACGCACTGCCCGCACGCTTTCGATCGCCGCTTTCGCCGCCGCTTTTGCCGGTGTGGCCGCCGCTCAGGCGCAGGAGACCGACAAGGACAAGGCGACCATCGTCGTTGCCGGCGAAGGCCGCGCGACGGTCGCTCCCGACATGGCGGTCCTGCAGCTCAGCGTCGTCAAGGACGCCAAGACCGCCCGCGAAGCGCTGGACGCCAACAACAAGGCCATGGCCGAAGTGCTAAAGGCGTTGAGGGCCGACGGCATTGCCGATCGCGACCTGCAGACGAGCGGCTTTTCGGTGAACCCGCAATACAACTACCCGACCAATACCGACGGCGGCAATCGCCCGCCGGAGCTGATCGGCTACCAGGTGATAAACGGCGTCAGCGTCCGCGTGCGTGACCTCGCCAAACTCGGCGAAATCGTCGACAAGTCGGTGACGCTCGGCGTCAACCAGGGCGGCGGCGTGCAGTTCACCAACGACAAGCCGGAAGCCGTCATCACCGAGGCGCGCAAGGCGGCGGTCGCCGACGCCATCGTCAAGGCGAAGGTTCTCGCCGAAGCTGCCGGCGTCTCGATCGGCAAGATCCTCAACATCTCAGAACAGGGCTTCCGTCCCGAGCCGGTCCCGATGATGCGCGCCGGCATGGCCAAGGAATATGCAGCCGACGCCGTTCCGGTCGCAACCGGCGAGAACAGCTACAACGTCACGGTCAACGTGACCTTCGAAATCAAGCAGTAAGCTTGCAAGGCCCGCCGCAACCGCGCGCGGGATTTCACTTAATCCTCGCCCCTGGTGCCGGAGATCGGCCGCCGGGGGCGAAGTGTTTTGGGCGGTACGCCGAGTGTGCGTTTGCGGATGGATGTGGGCGTGCGAAGCAGGTGTTGCCGCGGTCGCGGCCACCGACAGTCCGACCGCCAAAGGAAGCCTTTGGGTCGAAACCAGCTCGGGCTACGCGCGTCATCCTCGCCCTTGAGGCGAGAACCAAGGTCGTCATCGCTGTGCGCATAGGCGCGGGTCATGCCCGAGGATGATGTTTGAGGACAGGCGTTTCCCCAAAATGGCTGGCGGAGCGGGCCGCCTCGGAGCGAGTGCCTGGGCACGACCACCCGTTGGCACAAACGAAAAAGGCCCCCCATGCCGAAGCATAAGGGGCCATTCTTCCGCCGGCCGGGGGAGACAAGGCGGGAAGATTTCAGGATCGAAGCTTACCAGCGGCCGATCGTCGGGCAGCCGCGGGCGTTTGCGAAGACGATCGTCTGGCGGTAGCCGTGGCGGCGGCCTTCGACGACGACGCGGCGCGGCGTGACGTCGGCGACATAGGCGCGGCGCAGGCCGCGATCGCGCGCCTTGTCGACGGCCATCCACGGGGCGCAGCGGCCGCGGCGATCACGATCCCAGTGGCGGTCACGGCCGCGGCCGCGACCCCAGTCGCGCTCGTCGCCATAGCCGCCGTTATAGTCGCGGTACTGCACGTCGATGCCGTCACTCGGGCCGAAGCCGAATTCGATCGAGTCCGCCGAAGCGGTGGAAGCTGCACCGAGCAGGCCAGTCAATCCAATGACGGCTGCGGCTGCGGCGTTAAAAAAGCGGTTCTTCATGACATCTCTCCAGGCTTGAAGGGTTCAATGGGGCAATCACCGTCCCAAGCGATTGAGCAAAGGATAGGTTTCCCAAGCTGAACGACAGCGGAACCTGGTGTTCATGGGAGGTTCAGAATGCCGGAGCGCGATCCGCCCCTCTTTGGCGCGAGATTCGCCTTGCAAGGAAGGCGGTCACACGGAGCGCTTGTGAATGATAAGCTACTGATCCAAAATGACTTCTTGCGATCAAGACGCGCTACGAAGCGGCTCGGAACGGAAGGGGCAAATCAGCCGCACGATCATCGCGGCAAAGGCAAATCAGGCGCCGCCGGGACGGCCGCGCCCAATGAACGCCGAGGTATTTTCTGGCGTCGAAGGTGGCAATCAGCCGATTCGCGGGCAGCCATAGGCATTGGCGAAGACGACCCGGCTCAAATACCCGCGGCGCCAACCGACCACGACGACACGGGAATGGGTGACCCGCTCGACCCGGGCGCGCTGGAAGCCCAGGCGCCAGGCCCGGCGCAGTGCTTCGCGCGGCGAGCAGTAGCCGCGATGGCGAGCGAGATCGACGTCGCCACGCTCCATCGTCGGCAGCGGCATCGGGGCCGCAGCCTCGGCCGGCAGGCTTGCGAAGCTCGTCACGGCGAGCGCAACCGCCAGAACCGAATTACGAAACATGGCTTTCATGGATCTTCTCCTGGTCAACGCAAAACAACAATCCGGTCGGCAACCGGTGCCATAGGACAGGCAGCCCGCGCGCGCCTGCCATCGTAAATTTCCGCTATCGCGCGTTTCTGTCAATCCGAGCGCTCGTCAGCTGGCGAGCGCCCGTTCGAAAACGCGGATGTTGCGATAATGGCTGAGGCGGGTGATGGCGCCGTCTTCGATCTCGAAGATCAGCACGCTTGGAATGGAATAGCTCTGGCCGGACGCGGCGGGGAAGCCCTCCATCGTTTCGCGATAGGTGCCGCGCGCCGTCAGGTCCGCCGCCACCCGCTGGCCGAAGGCATCGCGCATCAACACCACATCGCCGAACTGTTCGTCGAAACGGCGCAGATAATTCATCAGCCAGGCGCGCAAGGGGCCAACGCCGACGGTGCGCTGGCCGGTCAGCGAATCGAGCTCGACATCCTCATGGACGAGCCGAGCCAGCGCCTCGAAATCACGCTGGTTCAGCGCCTCGATGAAGCGATTGGCAATGGTCTGTGCATCCGTCATCCTGTTCCTCTCCGACGCCGCGCTGTAGCCCTTTGGTCTCCATGCTCTAACTAGAACGGATCCCGTTCCGGTCAATTGCGCCCTGTCGCATCGATCGGACAGGCATCAAGCGCCAAGGTGCAGCACGATCTCGCGGCGGTGCGGCCGGTCGCGATGTTCGAAGAGGTAGATCCCCTGCCAGGTGCCGAGCAGCATACGACCACCGGCAACGGGAATGCCGAGCGAAACCGGCGTCAGTGCCGCCTTGATATGCGCCGGCATGTCGTCCGGTCCTTCCTGGGTGTGCACGACCCAGCTCATCGAGGGATCGGAGGATGGCGGCACCAGACGGCGGAAAAAGGCGTCGAGGTCGCGTCTGACATCCGGGTCGGCATTTTCCTGGATGAGAAGCGAGCAGGACGTGTGCCGGACGAAGACGGTCAAAAGCCCCTCGCCGTCCGTATTGGCCCGCACGAAGGCGACCGCCTCGTCCGTGAACTCGTAGAGCCCCTGGCCGCGTGTGGAAATTGTGATGCTCGTCTGCGGCATGTCGATCTCCGGCGGGCAATGCAAGGCAGATGCAACGCGTTGATTTGCCCAACGCTTCTACCCCTGGACCGTTCCCGGTCCAAGGCAGTGACCGCAGGAAAAAGGCAACGCGCCGCTACATCTCCAGGAAGGTCTGGAAGCCGCCATAGATCATGCGCTTGCCGTCGAAGACTTCCTTCCAGGCATCGCCCTGCAGCCGCGGATCGGCCATCACCTTGGCGACGATCGTGTCGCGGTCGGCGCGGGACTTGTAGGCGATCCACGAGAAGACCACGGTCTCGTCGTCCTTGGCCTGCACCGAGCGGGGGAAGGACGTCACCTCGCCATAGGGCACGTCGTCTGCCAGGCATTCGTTGTAGGAGAGCGCGCCATATTCCATCCAGACGTCGCCGGCCGCCTTGGCCATCGCCTTGTACGCCTCGATATTCGCCTTCGGCACGGCAACGACAAAACCATCCACATAGTTCATTGAGAAATCCTCCTTGTTCTTTCGACCAGCATAGGACGCTCGGGGCATAAAGGTTCCGACACCACCTTCAATTTTTTCGAGCGGCGCCTGTCGGAACGGGCATCGCCCGTTCGTCCTTAGTTGGTACCAATCACCACGGGAGACATATCCATGCAGAAGATCACGCCTTTTCTCTGGTTCGACGATCAACTGGAGGAAGCCATCGGCTTCTACACCTCCATCTTCCGCAACGCCCGCGTTACCGACATCAAGAAAGGCCCCGATGGCAGGGCCTTCACCGCGAGCTTCGAACTCGAGGGGCAGCACTTCATGGGGCTGAACGGCGGCCCGCATTTCAAGTTCAACGAGGCGGTATCGTTTTTCGTGCGCTGCGCCGACCAGACGGAGGTCGACTACTATTGGGACCGGTTCCTCGAAGGCGGCACGCCGCAGCATTGCGGCTGGCTCAAGGACAAGTTCGGCCTTGCCTGGCAGATCATTCCCGACGCACTGATGCGGCACCTCAGCGATCCCGATCCGGCCCGCGCCGCCCGCGCCCAGCAGGCGATGATGGGCATGATCAAGATCGAGGTCGCCGAACTCGAGCGGGCGGCGGCCGGCTAAAGCAATTTCAGCTAAAGTGTGAAACGGTTTTGCGTCCGGAATTGCGTAAAAAATAGCTAGAGCCTTTCCGCGGGCCCGTTTTTGACCGGAAACGCTCTAGCTGCCGCAGCCGCGCAATTGCCGATTGTAGATCGAAGCCATACCGGCCGCCCGCTTGGCGCCGGTCTTGGCCGTATCGCTCCAGTTGCCCCGCGCATAGCCGGCGTGGCCGTGGTAATAGGCGATGTAGAGCCGGTAGGCGTCGTTGAGCGCGATGCCGTTCTGCTGTGCGCTCTCGCGGTGATACCAGGCAATGAAGCGGATGGCGTCGCCGAAGTCCGAGCGCCGCGCCGCCCAGCGGCCGGTCTCGCTCTGGTAGCGCGCCCAGGTGCCGTCGAGCGCCTGGGAGTAGCCATAGGCGGTCGAAACGCGCGTCCAGGGGATGAAGCCGAAGAGCTTGGTGCGCGGCGGCCGCGCATTATGGCGGAAGCCGGACTCGGTATAAACTGTCGCCATCAGGATCGGCACGGGCACGCCGTATTCGCGCTGGGCGCTGTAAGCCTCCCGGCGCCAGTTGTTGAACAGGCCGTCTTGCTGCTCGAAAACCGCACAGGCATTCCGGGTGTCTCTCGGCACCGTTCCGCAGCCGGCCAGCAACAGGAGGACGACGACAAATACGCAACGCATCGCAGAACCTCGGGTTTCCGAGAGATTGATAAAGTGTAAACCTTAAGGATCTCTTTTGATTCAAAGGCGAACGATCGGGAGAACGGCATGGCGATGTCACGGATGCTGCTGCCGCTCCTCTTCGCCGCGGGCCTTGGCAGTCCCGCAAACGCCGGCGACATCGGCCGGCTTTATCAGAGCGACGCGATCGTCACCGGCACCGGCGAGATCAACCGGCAGATCGGCTTTCGCGAATGCCTCAGTGAAGTTTTGGTCAAACTGTCGGGTGATCCGACGATCCTCGACGCGCCCGGCTTCGCAGCGCTGGTGGCTGAGGCCGGCAGCTTCGCCTCGTCCTTTTCCTACCGCGACCGGCTCGAAGGTATCCCGATCCACGACGAACAGGGCACTCACGATCGGCCGCACGATCTCACCTGCCGCTACGCGCCGGCGACGATTGACCCGCTTCTTGCAAAGCTCGGTCGAAAGCCATGGCTTGCGCCCCGCCCGGTGATCGCCGTGCTGCTGGCGGTCGAGGATCAGAGGCGCCGTTTCGTACTGGCGCGCGACGGCGACGAAAGCCCCTATATGGCCGACTCGCTCCGCGCCGCCGCGACACCGTTGGCGCTCTCGGTCGCCCTGCCGGACAGGGCGGCCGTCGCCGGTGGGGGGCTGGACTTTGCCACCATATCGCAAGCGGGCCCGGAGAGCTTCGCCAGGCTCGCAATGCTGAGCGAGGGGAACGTGACGCTTGCGGGCACACTGGTCTGGTCCGATCAAGCGCGCGGCTGGATCGCCAATTGGCGGATGCTGTCCGCCGGTAAAAGCTATGAATGGCATGTCAGCGGCGTCAGCTTCGACGACGCTTTCCGCAATGCGCTACGCGGAGCGGCCCGCATCCTTTCGGGAAACGGGTCGCCCTGAGCAGCTCCAGTGTCGCTGCCGGCTCGGCCTATCCGAGCGAGGCAATCAGTTCGCGATAGGCGGCCTCGGGAAAGGCTTTCAGCGTCTTCGAGCGCACGTTGCCGGCCATGCCGAGGGTGAGCGCAAAGCGTGCAGCGACGGCGTCATCGGGCGCCTCGACGACGGCCACCATGTCGTATTCGCCCATGGTCAAAAAGAAATGCTTGAAGGAGCCGCCCATGTCGGAAAGCACCTGCTTTGCCGCGTCGAGCCTTTTTGGAGACTCGCGCACATTCTTCACGCCCTGCTCTGTCCAGTTGAGGAGCACGACATAAGTGGTCATCCTACACCTCCACGGGGCACGCTTCACGCCCGCGGTGCGATTGCTCCCGCGACTTAGACGGGGTGCCCCAGATTGCTGCGAAAGCGCGACTATACTCCTGGGCGCAGAGCCTCACAATAAATCGCTTGGGTGAGGCAGAAACGAAAAAGCCGGGCGATCTGCCCGGCTCTTCTCATTTTCGATGTACCCGACTCTAGCTGACTACAGCGCCGCGCGTCTTATCAGACGCGCAAAGGTCGCTGTAGTACTTTGAATGGCTGCATGTTTTTGTCCTTTAACCGGCTACGATTAAAGGAAACATGCAGTAGGAACGAGCGCAGCTTGCGGCTTGCTTAGCTGTCCAGGAAGCTTCTCAGCTTCCTGGAGCGGCTCGGATGCTTGAGCTTCCTGAGCGCCTTCGCCTCGATCTGACGGATACGTTCGCGGGTGACCGAGAACTGCTGGCCGACTTCTTCGAGCGTGTGGTCGGTGTTCATGCCGATGCCGAAGCGCATGCGCAGCACGCGCTCTTCGCGCGGCGTCAGCGAAGCGAGAACGCGGGTCGTCGTCTCGCGCAGGTTCGCCTGGATGGCAGCGTCGATCGGCAGCAGCGCGTTCTTGTCCTCGATGAAATCGCCGAGGTGTGAATCCTCTTCGTCACCGACGGGCGTTTCGAGCGAGATCGGCTCCTTGGCGATCTTCAGGACCTTGCGCACCTTTTCGAGCGGCATGGCGAGCTTTTCGGCCAGTTCTTCCGGCGTCGGCTCGCGGCCGATCTCGTGCAGCATCTGGCGCGAGGTACGGACGATCTTGTTGATCGTCTCGATCATGTGCACCGGAATGCGGATCGTGCGGGCCTGGTCGGCGATCGACCGGGTGATCGCCTGACGGATCCACCAGGTGGCGTAGGTCGAGAACTTGTAACCGCGGCGGTATTCGAACTTGTCGACCGCCTTCATCAGGCCGATGTTGCCTTCCTGGATCAGATCGAGGAACTGCAGGCCACGGTTGGTGTACTTCTTGGCGATGGAGATGACGAGGCGCAGGTTGGCTTCGACCATTTCCTTCTTGGCGATACGCGCCTCGCGCTCGCCCTTCTGCACCATGGAGACGATGCGGCGAAACTCGGCGATCGAGATGCCGGTTTCGGTGGCGAGATTCTGGATCTCCTGGCGGATGTCGCGGATCGTCTGGTTTTCGCTCTTGGCGAATTCCTTCCAGCCCTTGCCGGCCAAGTTGCTGATCGACTTCATCCAGTTCGGGTCGAGTTCGGCGCCCGAATACTGTTCGAGGAACGAGTCGCGCTTGACGCCGTAGCTTTCGGCAAGGCGCAGCAGGCGGCCTTCGTTCTGCATCAGTCGCTTGGAGATGTCGTAGAGCTGCTCGACCAGGCTGTCGACGCGGTTCTGGTTGAGCGACAGCGACTTGACGGCCTTGATCAGTTCGTCCTTGAGCTCCTTGTAGCGGCGCTCCTGGGCGGGCGACAGCGTGCCGGTGGCGGCAAGACGCGCTTCCACCTGCTGGTCCTGCAGCTTGCGCAGCTTCTTGTAGGTCTCGGCGATGATGTCGAGGGTTTCCATGACCTGCGGGCGCAGTTCCGCTTCCATGGCGGCGAGCGAGAGGTTCGACTCGTCGTCGTCTTCCTCTTCCTCCTCGGTCGGCATGACATCGCCGCCGACATTGGTGATGTCGTCGTCGTTGGCGGCCGTGCGCACCTTGCGGGTCTTTTCCTTCTCCTCGGCAGCCTTGCGGTCAGCCTCGATCTTTTCCGGGCTCTGGAACTGCGGAGCAGCCTTGGCCTCAGGACCAGAATAGGTGGTTTCGAGATCGATGATCTCGCGCAGCAGCGTCTGGCCTTCGTTCAGTTCGTCGCGCCAGATGATCAGCGCCTGGAAGGTCAGCGGGCTCTCACAGAGACCGGCGATCATCGTCTCGCGGCCAGCCTCGATGCGCTTGGCAATCGCGATTTCGCCTTCGCGCGACAGAAGCTCGACCGAGCCCATCTCGCGCAGATACATGCGGACCGGATCGTCGGTGCGATCGGTCGGTTCCTTCTTCTTGCTGGTCGCAAGCGCCGTGCCGCCGGAAGGCGCGAGTTCGCCGCCTTCGCTCTCGCCGTCGTCGTCGCTCGCCTCGTCGTCACCGCCGCCGGCAGCCTCTTCGGCTTCCTCGTCCTCGATCACGTTGATGCCCATGTCGGACAGCATCGCCATCGTGTCTTCGATCTGTTCGGAGGTGACTTCCTCGGACGGAAGGACGGAGTTGAGCTCGTCCATCGTCACGTAGCCGCGCTTCTTGGCGGCCTTGATCATCTTCTTGACAGCGTCGTCGGAAAGATCGAGAAGCGGACCGTCCGGAGCACCTTCGCGTTCTACGTCAGCTTCTTCGTTTTCTTTGACTTTGGTTGCCATTTAGTTCGTCGCTTTCCTTGTCGCAACCGGCGTGAGCCCGGTGCAAATGCCGCTCGAAGGTTCGGGCACGCCGCGTACCCGCCACCGAATCATTTCCCCTGACGTAACGGGATGATGTTTAATTCCTGTTTAACCACGAGTGCGATCGTGGCAAAGCGGGCAAGCTCCGACAGTCCTGCCACTGAAACGCCTCTGGCATGATTCCCTAACCGCCGTGTCATTTCGCCATTTCTTATTCGGAAATGGTGATTCCCAGAATTTTCGATCCCGTCAAGCATTTCCGCTGAAAAACCGGCTGATTCGGCAAAAATCACCGTAACTATCGCTTTTTGGGGTTTATCAGCTTCCGCTGAAGATGTAGGCGCTGCCCGCCAAAAGACAAGGGTGCCCCCGATTTAATCGGCAAGGTCCCGTTGTGCCATATCCGCATCCGCAACCAGGGCTTCATCTTTTCCCTGCTCCTAAACCGAACGACCGTCGTATTTGACGATCCTGACCGCCTCCAGATCGAACTCCGGTAGGCAGCGCAGGTTGATCGCCGCCATCTTCCCATGCGGCCCCTCACCTTCGCCGAAAGGGGCGATGCCGGAGGTATCGCAAAAATGATGCTGGATGACATGCTTGTTGAAGAGATAGGTCGAGAGGCCCGTTTCCGGCGTCTTCATCGTCAGCCTGTCTCGGGCCACGAAGGCAAGCAGCCCGCCGCGGCGGCGGCATAGCGAACAATTGCAATCGACCGCCTCGGCGAAGTCCCCTTCCACCTCGAAGGCGATCTTGCCGCAATGGCAGCTTCCCTCATAACGCATGCACCGATCTCCCCTATTCCGCCAACAACCCTGATGGCCTCCGGCCAAGATAGAGCGGCGCCGCGTCCAAGCAAGCGGGTTTGCGCGCGGCGATATTCGCGCAAACCCATTCCCCACGACGCCAATTTCAGATGGAAATTCGCAAGATTATTCCGGTTTCTCGCTTGCGCCCGACCCGATCGCGGATGACCTTCGCCGCCGATCTCATGGAGGCTCAAATGCTCATCAAGGAAACCGACGCCATGCGCGTGCTATCGATCGCGCGGCGCCTCACCATTCCCGACGTCAAAAGTGAAAGCGTCGCGCTGGCGCCTGTCATCGAGGCGGAGATGGAACGCTCTCGCCTGGCGCCCGCGGGGCCCTGGATCTTCATCGCGCATAACCTGCCGAAAAATGCCAAGACCCTGTTCAACTGGCGCATCTGCCGCCCGGTCACCGGCGGTGACGACTATTGCGGCGACCTTGACCTGTTCGAGCTCGAGCCGATCATGGTGGCGTCCGCCCGGCATCAGGGGCCGATGCGCAGCCTGTTTACCCAGGGCTACGCGCCGCTGGTTGAGCAGATCGAGATGAGCAGGCACAATTTCTCCGGCGAGAGCCGCGAGATCTATCATCGCTGGGCCGGCCAAGGCGCCCGCTACCACGAAATCGAGATCCAGTTCGGCCTCGCCAACTGAGCCCGCCACGCATCACGCGTGCGGCCCCCTCTGGCCTTACCAGTCCATCACCACCTTGCCGGAATTGCCGGAGCGCATGGCCTCGAAGCCGTCGCGGAATTCGTCGATGGTGATGCGGTGGGTGATGACCGGGGATAGATCGAGCCCGCCCTGCACGAAGGCGATCATCTTGTACCAGGTCTCGAACATCTCGCGGCCGTAGATGCCCTTGAGGTTGAGCATCTTGAAGATCACCTTGTTCCAGTCGATCTCGAAGCCGGCCGGCGCAATGCCGAGGATGGCGATCTTGCCGCCATTGTTCATCTTGTCGATCATGTCGCGGAAGGCCGGTGCCGCCCCCGACATTTCCAGCCCGACATCAAAACCCTCGGTCATGCCGATCGCCTTCATCACATCGGCAAGGTTCTCCTTTGAGGCGTCGACGACGTAATCGATGCCGACGCTCTTGGCGAGCGCCAGCCGCGTCGGGTTGATATCGGTGATCACCACCTTGCGCGCACCCGAGCGCTTGGCAACGAGCGCCCCCATGATGCCGATCGGCCCGGCGCCGGTCACAAGCACGTCCTCGCCGACGAGATCGAAGGAAAGGGCGGTGTGCACGGCATTGCCGAACGGGTCGAAGATTGCCGCAACCTCGTCCGGCACGTCCTCCGGGATCGGCACGACGTTATACTCCGGCAGGCAGACGAACTCGCCGAACGAGCCCGGCCGGTTGACGCCGACGCCGAGCGTGTTGCGGCACAGATGGCCGCGGCCGGCGCGGCAGTTGCGGCACTTGCCGCAGACGATATGGCCCTCGCCCGACACCCGCTCGCCGACATGGTATTTTGTCACGGCCGAGCCGACCTCGGCGATCTCGCCCATGAACTCATGGCCGACGACCATCGGCACCGGGATGGTCTTCTGCGCCCACTGGTCCCAGTTCCAGATGTGCACGTCGGTACCGCAGATCGCCGATTTCTTCACCTTGATCAGCACGTCGTTCGGGCCGATCTCCGGCACCGGCACGCGCTCCATCCAGAGGCCTTCTTCCGGCTTCGACTTGACCAGCGCCTTCATCATGTTCGTCATCAGTCCCTCCCTCAAATCACGCCAAGCTCGCGGCCGACCGCTTCGAAGGCGGCGATCGCCCGGCGCACGTCGTTCTCGCTGTGGGCCGCCGACATCTGTGTGCGGATGCGCGCCTGGCCCTTCGGCACCACCGGGAAGGAGAAGCCGATGACATAGACGCCCTTCTGCAGCATGCGCGCCGCCATCTCCTGGGCGAGCGCCGCATCGCCGAGCATGACAGGGATGATCGGATGCCCTTCGCCGGCGAGCGTGAAGCCGAGCTTCGACATCTCGGTGCGGAACAGTGCCGAATTGGCATAGAGCCGGTCGCGCAGCGCAGCGCCGTTTTCGATCAGGTCGAAGACCTTCAGCGAGGCCGCGGCAATGACCGGCGCCAATGTGTTGGAGAACAGATAGGGGCGCGAGCGCTGCCTCAGCCACTCGACCACCTCGGCTCTGGCCGAGGTGTAACCGCCCGACGCGCCGCCAAGCGCCTTGCCGAGCGTGCCGGTGATGATGTCGATCCGGCCCTCGACGCCGCAATGTTCGGCCGAGCCACGACCATGTTTGCCGACAAAGCCGACCGCGTGGCTGTCATCGACCATGACCATGGCGCCGTATTTGTCGGCAAGGTCGCAGACGCCCCCGAGATTGGCGATGATGCCGTCCATCGAGAACACGCCGTCGGTGGCGATCAGCTTGAAGCGGCTGCCTTCCGACTTTTTCAGTTCCTCTTCCAGCGCCGCCATGTCGTTGTTGGCATAACGGAAGCGCTTGGCCTTCGACAGGCGCACACCGTCGATGATCGAGGCGTGATTGAGCGCGTCGGAGATGATCGCATCCTCTTCGCCGAGCAGCGTTTCGAACAGTCCGCCATTGGCATCGAAGCAGGAGGAATAGAGGATCGTGTCTTCCAGGCCGAGGAACGACGAGATCCGCGCCTCAAGCTGTTTGTGCTCCTCCTGCGTGCCGCAAATGAAGCGCACCGAGGCCATGCCGTAGCCGTAACGGTCGAGCGCCTGTTTGCCGGCCTCGGCCAGTTCCGCATTATCGGCGAGGCCGAGATAGTTGTTGGCGCAGAAGTTGAGCACACGGTCGCCCGAGGCAACCGCGATCTCGCCCGCCTGCTTCGAGGTGATGACACGCTCAGACTTGTAAAGCCCGGCCGTCTTCAGGCCCTCGAGTTCGGAACGAAGATGGGAGAGGAAGGCTGAAGTCATGGCGCTCTCGCTGTAAAATAACATCGCGTGCCTGACGAGTATCATGACGGCTTTTGACTTGCAGCAAAATCCCGCGGTCCCGCAGGTTACGGGCGCTCCGGCAGGCAAAAACGACAGGCCATTTCAACGCGAGACGGCGGCGCAGATATATTGTGTCGCCGAGCACGCCCTCACGGACAGATTCCTTCGCCGCTTTAACGCCCGCCCTGCCCGAACTCACCCATCCACATACCCGTCGATCACTGCCAGGAACGCCTCGCCGTAGCGCTCGCGCTTGCTCTCGCCGATGCCGGGGATGTCGAGCAACGCGTCGAAATCGCGCGGGCGTTCTTTGGCGAGCGCGATCAGCGTCGCATCCGGGAAGACGACATAGGGCGGTACGTTCAGGTCCTTGGCAATAGCGAAGCGCTCGGCGCGAAGGAGTTCGAACAATTCGAGGTCGGAGCCGGCAAGATCGGCGCGCTCGCGCTGCGAGCCCGACTTTCCGGCCCGCGCAGCCTTGCCCGAGGTCGGCCTGTCCTTGCGGAAGAACACCTGGCGTTCGCGCTTGAAGACGGCGCGCGCGTCCGGTTCGAGCTTCATCGCCCCGAAGGCTGCGTGATCGACGCTGATCAGCCCCGCCGCCAGCAACTGCCGGAAGACCGATTGCCAGGTACGAACAGGAAGATCCTTGCCCGCGCCGAAGACCGGCATATCGACATGACCGAAACGCTCGGTCTTTTCGTTGACCGTGCCCATTAGCACATCGACCACATGGCCGGTGCCGAAGCGCTCGCCAGTGCGATAAACCGCGGCAAGCGCTTTGATCGCGGCTTCCGTGCCATCCCAGGTCTCGACCGGTTTCAGGCAGGTGTCGCAATGGCCGCAGCGGCCGGGATGGGCTTCGCCGAAATGTGCGAGGATCGCCTGGCGGCGGCAGCCGGCGGTCTCGCAGATCGCCAAGAGCGCGTTGAGCTTACCGCGCTCGATGCGCTTGATGTCGTCCGCCGCCCCGCCCTCGTCGATCATGCGGCGGCGCTGCAGCACGTCGGCCATGCCATAGGCCATCCAGACGTCGGAGGGCTGGCCGTCGCGGCCGGCACGCCCGGTTTCCTGGTAATAGGCCTCTACCGATCCCGGCAGGTCGAGATGGGCGACGTAACGCACATCGGGCTTGTCGATGCCCATGCCGAAGGCGACGGTCGCGACGAGACAGAGGCTTTCCTCTTTCAGAAACGCGTCCTGATGCTTGTCTCTGAGCGTGCGGTCCATGCCGGCGTGATAGGGCAGCGCCCGGATCCCCTGCGCGTTCAGCCACTCGGCCGTATCCTCGACCTTCGCACGCGACAGGCAATAGACGATGCCGGACGAACCCTTGAAGCGCGAAAGAAAACGCAGCAATTGCTGGCGCGGCTGGTCGCGCTCGACGATTTCATAGGCGATATTCGGCCGGTCGAAGCTGGTGGTGAAGACCTTGGCATTGGTCAGCGCCAGCCTTTCGACGATATCGTCGCGCGTATGCGGATCGGCGGTGGCCGTGAGCGCGATGCGCGGCACGCCGGGATAACGCTCGGCCAAAAGCCCGAGCGCGCGGTACTCCGGGCGAAAATCATGGCCCCATTGCGAAACGCAATGCGCCTCGTCGATGGCGAAGAGCGCGATGCGGGCATCGCCGAGAAGATCGGCGAAGCCATCGGTGACGATCCGCTCCGGCGTCACATAGAGAAGGTCGAGCGTGCCATCGTAGATCTGGCGCCGCACGGCGATCGCCTCCTCGCGGGTCAGCGACGAGTTGAGGGCCGCGGCATTGACGCCGAGCTGTTTCAATGCCTCCACCTGGTCGCGCATCAGCGCAATCAAAGGCGAGACGACTACGCCAAGCCCGGGACGGCAGAGCGCCGGGATCTGGAAGCAGAGCGATTTTCCGGCACCGGTCGGAAAGAGCACGACGGCATCGCCGCCGCCGGTCACGTGCTCGACCACTTCCTGTTGTCTACCGCGAAAGGCGGAATAGCCATAGACGCGCTTCAGCACATCGAGCGGCGCCGGGCCGGCGTCGTCGAAGAGATGGCCGGCAGCGCTTGCGGCGCGCTTCGCCCTTTCGACAAACTCCATCATGTCTCCTTCACGGGAATCACTGCCTGCAATCATCGCAAGATGCGACCGCAATGCCATAGCCGTCAGGGCAAATGAAGAGAACGCGGTGATAATCCCGCGTGATCGGCAGGCTTTTCAAGGTCGGGGATTGAGCTTTTGCCAGCTTGACCTTGCCAACGCAGCAGTACTTTAGTGGCTCCCAAAAATCAGGAAGTCATCATGGCGAACATTTTAGCGGCGAGCGGCGGCGTCAAGCAGATCATCTGCATCAACTGGGGTACGAAGTACGGCGCTCCGTTCATCAACCGGCTTTATGCCATGGTGGCGCGCAACATCACCCCGCCCTTCACCTTCACCTGCTTCACCGACAATTTCGAAGGACTGCGTCCCGAAATTCTCTGCGAGGACCTACCGCCGCTCAACATCGCGGACATGCCCACGAACACGCCGGGCATCTGGCAGAAGTCGCGGCTCTGGGGACCGAAGCTCGCAAATCTCAAGGGCCCGGTTCTCTTTCTCGACCTCGACATCGTCATCGTCGGATCGCTAGATTCTTTCTTCGAGGTCGGCGAACCCGACGACGTGATCCTCGCCAGAAACCAGACGACACCCTTCGAGCGCCTCGGTCAGACCTCGCTGTTCCGTTTCCCGGTGGGCAAACTCGTGCCCCTGCAGCAGAAATTTGGTTCCAATCCCCAGGCGATTGCCGACGAGTACCGCTTCGAGCAGCGTTTCGTCACACGCAATGCGCCCGGCGGCGTGAAGCTCTTCCCAAGACGCTGGGTCCTGCATTACCGGCAGGACTGCCATTGGACCTTCCCGCTCAACTATTTCTTCACACCGCGCCTGCCGGCCGATGCGCGCGTGGTGCTTTTCCCGCGCAGCCTGCTCCCGCAACATGCGATCGACGGGCAATATGGCTATCGCGGACGCGTCGACACACCGCTTGGACATATTCGCCGCCTGTTCAACGGCGACCGCCGCGAGAAGAACCCGTTGCGCTACCTGCGCCACTATATCCGCCCTGCTCCATGGGTGGCCGAACATTGGCGCGAATAGTCGGCGTTCCGTTAAGATCGGGCGGGATTTCAGCGTGGCAGCGTGAGTTTTTAGATTAGCGCGCTGCCGGCCCCTTCACGCGACCCGAGAGCACCCCGAAACCCTCGATAATCGCTTCCTGGTTCTCAAGCCGCGTCACTTCGAGCTGCACTTCCTGAAGCGTGCGCAGCAGTTGCGGCACCGCCTCGAGGTCGCCTTCCTCCGTCGCATGCGCAAGCTCACGCTCGAGTTCACGCCGCTGCCAGTGCAGCGCCTTGGACCGCTGGTGCAAAGCCAGAGCCTGCAGATAACCTTCGCGCGCATCCTCGGGGGCTGCGGCCGTCGTCGCGGTCCAGAGCCGCGCATAGCGGATCTGCTGGTCGATCGCGGCGAGCAGTGCGCCGAAGCCTTCCCCATCCAGTTGCTCGATCAGGCCCTCGCGCGTCAGGCGCGGCCCCTGCGCGGCAGCAGCATTCAGCACCGCCGCCCAGCAGCGCTGCAGGTCGCGATGGTCGAACTCGATCGTCGAGATTTCGTCATACTCGTCGAACAGCAGCTGCGGGTGGTTGACGATGGTGAACGCCAGCACGCTTTCGCGCAACTCTGGCGGCCTCGTTGAGCGGTCAGCTTTCAACAACTGATTAAGCTTCGAACTGGCAGCAGTCCCCGCCTCGACAATAGCGCCCTTCAACGCGTCCGCGGGCTGCATCGACCGTTTGCCCCCTACGCGGCCGCCGCCACGCTCGAATGGGCGACGCTCGCCCCCCCGCCCCGGTCCTGACGATTGCAGGAAAGCGTTCAGCCGGTCGCGCATGTCCTGGCCGTAGTGGCGGCGCACGCTTTCGTCGGCGATGACGGCAGTGACCTGCTTCAGCCGCGCTTCGAGCTCGGCGCGTTTTTCCGGCGTGTCGAACGATCCACCCTGGATCTCGCGCTGCCAGACCATGTCGGCAAGGGACCGCGCATTGGCGAGCACCTTGTCGAAGGGCGCGCGACCCTCGTGGCGCACCAGATCGTCCGGATCCTTGCCGTCAGGTAGCATGGCAAACCGCACCGAGCGGCCGGGCTTCAGGTGCGGCAGCGCCAGGTCGACGCCACGATTGGCGGCACGGATGCCGGCGCCATCGCCGTCGAAGCAGAGCACCGGCTGCGACGTCATCTTCCAGAGCAGATCGAGCTGGTTTTCAGTGAGCGCCGTGCCCAGCGGTGCAACCGCGTTCTCGACGCCCGCCTGATGCAGCGCGATCACGTCCATGTAGCCTTCGACGGCGATGATCGTTCCGGCGGCATCGTCCGGCCCGGCGTCGCCCAGGCGGGCGGCCCCCTGCGAGGCCCGGCGGGCGCGGGCGAAATTGTAGAGCACGTTGCCCTTGTGGAAGAGCTCGGTCTCGTTGGAGTTCAGATATTTCGCCGGCGCATCCGGCGACATCGCGCGGCCGCCGAAGGCGATGACCTTCTCGCGTGACGACAGGATCGGAAACATGATGCGGTCGCGGAACCGATCATAGGAAACCGGGACGTCCGGCCCATGCACGACGAGGCCACAGGCCTCGATCTGCTCCTTGCCGACGCCCTTGCCGGCCAGAAATTCCTTGAGCGCATTGCGGCTGTCGGGTGCAAAGCCGAGACGGAAGGTCTCGATCGTGCGGGCCGTCAGGCCGCGCTCGCGCAGATAGGCACGCGCCTTGGCGCCGCCCGCGGTCTGGAGCTGATCCTCAAAAAACGCGGTCGCCAGCTCCATGACGTCGAGAAGGCTGGTGCGCTCCTTCTCGCGCCGCTCGGCCTGCGGGTCGGGCTGCGGCATGGCAACGCCCGCCATGTCGGCGATCTGCTGCACGGCTTCGGGGAAGCTCAGGCCTTCGAGATCGGTCAGGAAGCGAAAATGGTCGCCGGAGACGCCGCAGCCGAAACAATGATAGCGGCCCTTGCGATCCTCGCAGTGGAAGCTCGGCGACTTCTCCCCATGGAAGGGGCAGCAGGCCCAATAGTCGCC
Organism: Ensifer sp. CCNWLY38; assembly: GCF_037120565.1. NCBI lineage: Bacteria > Pseudomonadati > Pseudomonadota > Alphaproteobacteria > Hyphomicrobiales > Rhizobiaceae > Ensifer > Ensifer sp. CCNWLY38. The sequence goes on along the minus strand of NZ_JBBBBO010000004.1, from coordinate 162,254 downwards.
GCGCGAAACATTGGTCTTGCGCCGATCCCAGGTGACGCGCTTGGCGATCACGTCCGAAATCGGCACGCGATCGCGTATCTCGTCGAGAAAGGATGGTGAAAAGCGCATGAAAACCTCTGGTCGATCCTCCATATAGGCGGCAAGGCGGCCGGACGCCACAAGAGTGATCCGGCTTGCCCGCTATTCACAGGACGGAAACGGGAATCACGCCCGCTACCGCAAGCAAAGGACGCAGCACAGGCCTTCCAAAGACCAAAAGTAGCGCTTGACTCGCCGAAGGTGAATGACATCAATTCGGCGTCCCGAACTGGAACACCCATCATGGCCATCGCCGTCGAAGCGCTTGCGTCCAGTCCCGTCTTCTTCAGCGCCGTGCTGGATTACGCCCGCGGCATGGTCTCCATGTACGGGGACAACCCGCGCCTCGCTTCGATCTTTGCCTCGCAGCAACGCTGGCTGATGGCCCAATCCGGCCTTGCCCTCCATCACGACCGCGATCCCGATGTTCTGTGGAGCGGCCTCTATAGCGGTCGTTTCATCAACTATGTCGTCGCCAACGATATCGCCAGCCGCAACACCGCGGCCTCTTTCGTGCAGGAGATGATCGCCTATCGCTTCGCGCAATATACGCCGTCACCACCCACCAAGCGCAATCGGCCGATCGAGCCCACGGAAGCCGCGCTCGATTATGTCTGGAAATGGATGCTGGCGCACCTTGCCATTCTCGACGTGCTCGACGGGCAGCCGCGCGTGGCAACGCTCACTGAGGACGCGACGCGGTTTGGCCGGCTGCAGGCGGCAGTCGCCCACGCGCTCGTCGGAAGCGAAAAGGTCCGCCGTCCAGGCCCGACCTTCGATCTCTTCACCTGGGTCAATTCCGGCGGCGTGGTGATGGACGATCTGTTCTCGCGCATCGGGAGCTTCAACCCTGAGGCTGACCGGCTGGCGATCGGTTCGGTTTCACCCGGCGATCTCAGCGAACGCTTCATGATCTCGAAGACGCACCTCAAGCGGATCTTCGACAAGGCGGCCCTGTTGGGCAGCATGGGGTGGGAGCGAACGCCCGGGCGCGGCGGCGTCTGGCTGTCCAGGGATTTCATCCGGGAGTACTGGGACTATCAGGCGGAGAAGTTCGCACTGATCGATCGCGCGTTCGAAAACGAAATCCTTGCGAACGCCGCGGAGGCGACGCCCGTCACCTATGGACGGGCGTGCGCAGTTACTTGAGGGAGCTCTTACTTGAGCAGTTCCTTCACGAGACCGGACGCCTTGGCGAAGTCCATCTGGCCCTGATAGCGCTCCTTGAGCACGTTCATGCACTTGCCCATGTCGCGCAGGCCTTGCGCGCCGATCTCCTGAATGACAGAGGCGCAGAGTTCGCGCACCTTCTCTTCCGGAAGCTGCGCCGGAAGGAACTGGTTGATGATCACGATTTCCTGGCGCTCCTGCTCGGCAAGCTCCGGCCGGCCGCCCTCGTCATAGATGCGGGCAGACTCTTCGCGCTGCTTGATCATCTTGGCGAGGATCTGCAGGATGTCGTCATCGCTGACCGGGTCCTTGCCAAGGCCGCGATTGGCGATGTCCCGGTCCTTGATCGCCGCCTGGATCAGCCGCACGGTCGAAGTACGCCGTGCGTCCTTGGCTTTGAGGGCTTCCTTCATTGCGTCAGCGAACTGGTCGCGCATGTCCATACTCCATGTCGAAACCGGCCCGCGGTGCTCTGCCCGGAACCGGTTCGAAACCATCATTGTTGTCGTCGTCTTAAACCAGTGTGACAGGCGCAATCAAACGGAATACGCAACCGCTTGAATTAAAAGGAATTTTATTTCCTGACAATTCACAGCGGCCGGTTGACCCGGAAGAGCGCTTTGGCTATTTTCCCGCACCTGCACGACATCGGCATGAGAGCACTTTCCGCGGGGATTCCGCGCGTCCATGCCTGAGCACATGAAATGGCGATCGACCGCCGGGCTTTCAAGCCCCGCTTCACGCCGCAACGGGATAGGAACGATGACCGCGACACCCGCATGGACCACTGAAAAACCAACCGCACTGCTCATTCTGGCCGACGGCACCGTGATCGAAGGCAAGGGCATCGGCGCGACCGGCAAGGTGCAGGCGGAGGTCTGCTTCAACACGGCGCTGACCGGCTACCAGGAAATCCTGACGGACCCCTCCTATCTCGGCCAGATCGTCACCTTCACCTTCCCGCACATCGGCAATATCGGCGCCAATGACGAAGACATCGAAGACCTGACGCCGGCAGCACGCCACGGCGCGGTCGGCGTCATCTTCAAGGCCGACATCACCGAGCCGTCCAACTACCGCGCCGCCAAGCACCTCGACGCCTGGCTGAAGGCACGCGGCATCATCGGCCTCTGCGGCATCGACACGCGCGCGCTCACCGCCTGGATCCGCGAAAACGGCATGCCGAACGCCGTCATCGCCCACGACCCCGCCGGCGTCTTCGACATCGACACGCTGAAGGCCGAAGCCAAGGCCTGGAGCGGCCTTGAAGGCCTCGACCTCGCCAAGGTCGCGACATCGGGCCAGTCTTCGCGCTGGGATGAGAAGCCCTGGGTCTGGGGCGAAGGCTATTCGACGCTCGGCGAAACCGATGCCGCCTACCACATCGTCGCGCTCGACTATGGCGTGAAGCGCAATATCCTGCGCCTCTTTGCCGGCCTCAACGCCCGCGTCACCGTCATGCCGGCCTCGACCAGCGCCGACGAAGTGCTGGCGCAGAAGCCGGACGGCATCTTCCTCTCGAACGGCCCGGGCGACCCGGCGGCGACCGGCGAATATGCCGTGCCGGTCATCAAGGACCTGCTGAACACCGACATCCCGGTCTTCGGCATCTGCCTCGGCCACCAGATGCTGGCGCTGGCCCTCGGCGGCAAGACCGAGAAGATGCACCAGGGCCACCACGGCGCCAACCATCCGGTCAAGGATCACACGACAGGCAAGGTCGAGATCGTCTCGATGAACCACGGCTTCGCGGTCGATTCGAAGTCGCTGCCGGAAGGCGTTGAAGAGACTCACATTTCGCTCTTCGACGGCACGAACTGCGGCCTGCGCGTCGCCGGCAAGCCGGTGTTCTCGGTCCAACATCACCCGGAAGCCTCGCCCGGCCCGCAGGACAGCCACTACCTCTTCCGCCGCTTCATGAACCTCGTGCGCGAGAAGAAGGGCGAGCCGGCCTTGGCCGAGCGCTGAGCGCAACAAACATTCGGACAAAAGGCCCGCCTCGCGCGGGCCTTTTCTTTGGCGGCTCGGCGTCGGCCGATATCGCCGATCGCGTCCGCCAAGGCGGGAGTACAGCTCGTCGTTTTTGTCCGTCAGCCGTCGGCGAGACGGTCGGCAATGAAGTCGACAACCGCCCGGACCGACGGGAGCTGGCCGCGGCGATGCGGCATCAAAAGCGTCGTCGTGACCAGCCCCGCCTGCCAGTCGGGCAGCACCCGCACGAGGCTGCCATTGTCGATCTCGGCATGACAGAGCTTGCGCGGCAGCGCGGTGATGCCGAGCCCGGACAACGCCGCCTCGAGAAGCACACGCGATTCGTCTGCGACGAAGCGTGGCGGCGGCTTCACCGAGATGGTGGCGTCGTCCGCGTTGCGCAGCGTCCAACCATCGCTTGCGAGCGACGTGAGCAGGCCATCATGGTCGTCGACGTCAACGGGCTCGGCAGGCGTGCCGCGCCGCGTGAGGTAGCCGGGTGCTGCCACCAGCCAGATGGCTTCGGAGGCGACCCGCCGCTGGACGAGACCGGAATCGGGCAAGGGCGCGAAATGATCGCGCACGGCGATATCGAAGCCTTCCTGGATAATATCGACGAAGCGGTCTGTCGCATGCAGCACGACCCGCATCTTCGGATAGGCTAGAGCCAGCTGAGGCAGCAGCCCCGAAAGCGTCATCTGCGCCGTCGGCACCGAAGCGGTGATGCGCACGGTTCCGCTCGGCTCTGCGAGCCTGCCCTTGACCACCGCCTCCGCGGCTTCCGCCTCGATCAGCATCGCGGCCGCGTGGCGATAGAAGTCCTCGCCGATCTCGGTCACCGTGAAGCGCCGGGACGTCCGATTGATGAGCCGGACGCCAAGCATCTTCTCAAGTTCCGCCACGCGCTTGCTGAGCGTCGACTTCGGCACGTTCAGCACGCGCGCGGCCGGTGCGAAGCCCCTATGGTCGACCACATGGGCGAAGATGATGAAGTCGTTGAGATTGCGCATCGCGGCTCCCGATGTCCACGCCTATGGATGACATGTCCGTATTTGGCCAATTTTCAAAAGACCGTCCACAAATTCATCTCCCCGCATTGAATCCAAACATCCGGGGAGAGGCAGGGCCCCTCGCAATGCTGACCCGCTGCCGGCACCGATGAGGTCACGGACGTGACTTGCGGTTGACCCTCAGCCGGGCTTCGCGCATCCTCCCCTGCAACTGGAGGTGACGATGATTACAGGTCCACAGTGCCGCGCCGCCCGGGTGCTGATCGAAATCTCGCGCGAGATGCTGGCAAGCTTTTCAGGTGTCGATGAAGACACGATCCTCAGGTTCGAACGCAAGCTCGAGACGCCTGGCGACGAGGTGATCCTGTCGCTGAAGCACGCGCTGGAAAATGCCGGCGCGGTGTTTCTGCCGGAAGGCGAACGCGGCATCGGCGTTCAGCTGAAGTTCACGCGCTCCGAGGCTCGGCGCCTCTCGATCCTGGAAAGCGAGGGTGGTGTCGTCGGTGACGACGAGGTTCCCGGAGCGTGAATTTCTGACAAGATTTCAACGGCTTGGCCGATGCGCCTGAATCAGATTGGCCACCGCTTGAATCGATCTGCGAACAAAAAAGCCCGCCGTTTCCGGCGGGCTTTTTGTGATGCGATTGCTAGCGCTTACTTGCAGGCGGCGCAGAAGCGCTGGATGCGGCGGCAAGCTTCTTCGAGCTGCGCTTCCGAGGTCGCATAGGAAATGCGGAAGTTCGGGCCGAGGCCGAAGGCCGAACCATGCACGACCGCAACGCCTTCGGATTCGAGCAGCTCGGACACGAAGTCTTCGTCCGTCTCGATGACCTTGCCAGACGGCGCGGTCTTGCCGATCAGGCCGGCGCAGGACGGGTAGACGTAGAAGGCGCCTTCCGGCGTCGGGCACGCAATGCCCTTGGCCTGGTTCAGCATCGACACCACGAGATCGCGACGACCTTCGAAGATCTTCTTGTTCTCGGGGATGAAGTCCTGCGTGCCGTTGAGCGCCTCGACGGCAGCCCACTGCGCGATCGAGGTGGCGCCCGAGGTCTGCTGGCCCTGGATCATGTCCATGGCCTTGATCAGTTGCAGCGGACCGGCAGCGTAGCCGATGCGCCAGCCGGTCATGGCATAGGCCTTGGAGACGCCGTTCATCGTCAGCGTGCGGTCATAAAGGCCGGGCTCGACTTCGACCGGGGTCGCGAACTTGAAGTCGCCATAGGTCAGGTGCTCGTACATGTCATCGGTCAGCACCCAGACATGCGGATGCTTCATCAGCACGTCCGTCAGCGCCTTCAGTTCGGCATGGCTATAGGCGGCGCCCGACGGGTTGGACGGCGAGTTGAAGACGAACCACTTGGTCTTCGGCGTGATCGCCTTGTCCAGGTCCTCCGCCGTGAGCTTGAAGTTGTTTTCCTGCGTGGCCGAGACGAACACCGGCGTGCCGCCGCACAGCGCCACCATTTCCGGGTAGGAGACCCAATAGGGCGCCGGGATGACGACTTCATCGCCGGCGTTCAGGGTCGCCATGAACGCGTTGAAAAGAATCTGCTTTCCGCCGGTGCCGACGATCGTCTGGGCGGCGGTGTAGTCGAGGTTGTTCTCGCGCTTGAACTTCTTGGCGATCGCTTCGCGCAGTTCCGGAATGCCGGAGACCGGCGTGTACTTCGTCTCGCCGCGGTTGATCGCGTCGATCGCCGCCTTCTTGATATTGTCGGGCGTATCGAAGTCCGGCTCCCCGGCGCCGAGGCCGATCACATCGCGGCCTTTCGCTTTCAGCTCGCGGGCTTTCTGCGAAACGGCGATGGTGGCGGAAGGCTTTACACGGGAGAGGGCATCGGCAAGGAAGGCCATGGGTGAAGGTCCTGATCGTTTCGAGACGAGGTGATCGCTACGGAACGTAAAAAGCCAGGCTCCATAGCGGTTAGGTCTATGTCGAAAGACGCCCGGCCTTGCAAGCGCCGGATCACGAAAAACGCCGGAAACGCGGGCAAAAAGCGTCACCATGACAAAGTTTCATGAGTGCGATCAGCGTTGTCGATCGCCAGTCGCGCTCGTCAGGCGATCCTCCCCCGCACGTCCAGCGCCGAAAAAAGGAATTGTGGCGGTCGCTTGATCGACCACGAAACGTATCAGTCGGAAACGGTTCTTGATCGCCATTTATTCAAAAAAATCAGCGGCGTTCGGCATTTTTCGAAATGCCATAATTTGGCCATCACAACTGTCGCGGTCCGCCGCAATTCCGTCCTGTAACAGCCGGTTTCCGGGCCTCTTCTTCGATCATCCGAACACATTCGCATTACGGGGGTTATGCAATGTTTCTCGACGACGAAATCGCCTCATTGAAGACCGGACGGAGCGAAGCGCGCTGGGGCATGTACCTGGCGATCGCAGCGCTCGCCGCCTGTATTCTGATGTTCATCGGTCTGATGACTCAGGCTGCCGCCGAAACGGTGGCCGCCAAGCCGCAGCAGATGGCAGGTTATGTTCGCCCCAACGATATCGGCGCGGGCGCCCTGCTCTTCCCGTCGAAGGAACCCGGCTATTTCGTCGAGGCGCCGCGGCTGGCGACGGACGTGACGATCGACGTCAACGGCCCGATCATGCGCACCCGCGTGACCCAGCGCTTCGAGAACCCGAGCAAGGGCTGGGTCGAAGGCACCTATGTCTTCCCCCTGCCCGAGGATTCGGCGGTCGATACGCTGAAGATGCAGATCGGCGACCGCTTCATCGAGGGCCAGATAAAGCCGCGCCAGGAAGCCAAGGAGATTTACGAACAGGCGAAGGCCGAGGGCAAGAAGGCGGCACTTCTCGAGCAGCAGCGCCCGAACATCTTCACCAACCAGGTCGCCAATATCGGCCCCGGCGAAACGGTCGTCATACAGATCGAGTACCAGAGCGCGGTCCGTCAATCGAACGGCCTCTATTCTCTCCGTTTCCCGATGGTGGTCGCGCCCCGCTACAACCCGCAGCCGATCGTTCAGACCGTCGACCTCGACAGCCGCACCGGCTATGCCGTCAACGACCCGGTTCCCGACCGTGAAAAGATCGAGGCGCCGGTTCTCGACCCCAAGGAAAACGCTAAGGTCAATCCCGTCACGCTGACGGTGAACCTGAAGGCAGGATTCCCGCTCGGCGAGGTGAAATCCGGCTACCATGACGTCGATATCGCCAACCTCGACGATCTCAGCCGCCGCGTGACGCTGAAGGGCGACAGCGTGCCGGCCGACCGCGACTTCGAGCTCACCTGGAACGCGATCGAGGGCAAGAGCCCCTATGCCGGCCTCTTCCGGGAGACGGTCGGGAACAAGACCTACCTGCTCTCCTTCGTCACGCCACCGGCTGCCGCAAGCGAGACCGATGCCAAGCCGGTCAAACGCGAGATCGTCTTTGTCATCGACAATTCCGGTTCCATGGCCGGCCCCTCGATGGAACAGGCGAAGGAGAGCCTGGCGCTGGCGATCTCCAGGCTGAAGCCCGAAGACCGCTTCAACGTCATCCGCTTCGACGACACGATGTCGGTGCATTTTCCTGATCTCGTCGAGGCGACGCCGGACAGGCGCGAGGATGCGATCGCCTATGTCCGCGGTCTCACCGCCGATGGCGGCACCGAAATGCTGCCGGCGCTCGAAGCGGCCCTTCGCACCCAAGGCCCGGTCCAGGCCGGCGCCCTTCGCCAGGTCGTCTTCCTGACCGACGGCGCGATCGGCAATGAGGCGCAACTCTTCGACGAGATCCAGAAAAACCGCGGCGACGCCCGCGTCTTCACCGTCGGCATCGGTTCGGCCCCCAACAGCCATTTCATGACCAAGGCTGCCGAATACGGCCGCGGCACCTTCACGCTGATCGGCTCGGAAAGCCAGGTGGCGACACGCATGGGCGAGCTCTTCACCAAGCTCGAAAGCCCCGCCATGACCGATATCTCCGCAAGCTTCGAGGCCGCATCGGCAAGCGACATCACCCCGAACCCCATGCCCGATCTCTATCGCGGCGAGCCGGTGGTGCTGACGGCCGAACTCGATGGCACCGCACCCGAAGGAAAGCTGCAGATTCTCGGCAAGGCTGGCGACCAGCCCTGGCGGGTCGAGATGGATATCGCCAAGGCTTCAACCGGCGAAGGTATCGCCAAGCTCTGGGCGCGGCGCAAGATCGATGATCTTGAGGCAAGTGCCACTTCGATTGCCGATTCCGCCACGCTCGACAAGCAGATCGAGACCGTCGCGCTTGCCCATCACCTCGTCTCCCGCGTCACCAGCCTGGTTGCGGTCGACGCTACGCCGTCGCGTCCGGCCGGCGAGCCGCAGGCCGAAACCAGGCTGCCGCTCAATCTTCCGGCCGGCTGGGACTTCGGCAAGGTCTTTGGTGAAATGCCCGCTGAGAGCGCCCCCGGAAAGGTCGACGAACGCGACGCTGCGGTCGAGAGCCGGACCAAGCTTGCCATGGTGACGGCGGACCGCATGCTGGCGGCACCAAACGCACGGGCAGCAGGCCTGATCGCCGAGGCCAACAACCAGGTCACGCTGCCGCAGACGGCAACGGAGGCGGACAAACAAATCCTGATCGGTCTGATGCTGTTGGCCTTTGCCCTCTTCGCCGGCACGACCTTCGTCTTCTGGCGCGCGCCGATCGCCGCCGTCGTGCTTGCCGGAGTGCGCCGCCGTGGCCGCTGACAACGAGAGGCCCGAGCCAAGCCCGGGCTTTCTCGCCCGCCTCTCGGCGGTCGAGACGATCGTGCTCGCGATCATCGCGCTCATTGCCCTTGCCGGTCTCCTGCTGATCGGCAAAGGTTTCTACATGAAGGCCAAAGCCGAGGTCTCGCAGGTGCTTCTGAAACGCACGTTCGAGGCGCAGTTGCACGGCAACCCTGAGGGTAAGCCCTGGCCCTGGGCCGACTTTCAGACCACCGCCGAGATCACCGCGCCGCGATTGAACCGCTCCGCCGTCGTGCTCGAAGGCGCGAGCGGCGAAGCGCTCGCCTTTGGCCCCGCCTGGCTGACAACGACGCCCTTGCCCGGCAACGAAGGCACCTCCGTCATCGCCGCTCACCGCGACACGCATTTCCGTTGGCTGAAGGACGTCAACCCCGGCGACCTGCTGGTGCTGACGCGCAAGGATGGTCGCCGCTTCCTGTTCCGGGCCGGCGAAAGCCGCGTCGCCCGCTGGGACGAAAGCGGCATCAACGCATCGGCCACCGGCCACCATCTGGCGCTTGCCACCTGCTGGCCCTTCGATGCGATCGAACAGGGGCCGATGCGCTACATCGTCAATGCCGAACTCATCGGCGAACAACGCCCAGTGCCGCTGACGACGGGCTCGATCTCAAAATAAACCGCTTTTGATCGGAAGTGACTTGAACCCGCCCACCGATCGCTCCAGCTTCCTTTAAAGGCGAGATCGGAGAAGCGCATGCAGCGAGCGGATGCAAGATCGTCGAAATCGACAAAGGCCAGGTCGAAGCGGATTGCGACCCTGACGATGCTCGGCGCTTTGGCAGCGGTCATCGCCCCGGCCGGGGCTTACTCCCAGGAGGCCCGCGAATTTCCGAGCCAGCACGGTCCCCTGCGCGTCGAGACCTTGGCGAAGGGCCTCGAACATCCCTGGTCGGTGGAAGCGCTTCCCGACGGCGGCCTGATCGTCAGTGAGCGCCCCGGGCGGTTGCGGATCGTGCGCGCCGGCAAGGTCTCGAAGCCGCTGACCGGCGTACCCAAGGTCGTCGCACAGGACCAGGGCGGCCTGCTCGACATCGCACTCGATCCCGGCTTTGCCGACAACAGAACGCTCTATCTGACGTTTTCGGCCAGCGGCAAAGGCGGTGCCGGCACCGCAGTCGTGCGAGCAAAGCTTTCCCCTGACGATCGAGGGCTGACCGACGTCAAGCGAATCTTTCGGATGAGCAAGTTTACCCGCAAGGGCCAGCATTTCGGCTCGCGCATTGCGATTGCGCCCGATGGCAGCCTGTTCTTCGGCATCGGCGACCGCGGTGAACGCGATCGAGCCCAGAACCCGCGCGATCATGCCGGCGCCATCCTGCACATCAACGCCGATGGCAGCGTTCCCGGATCGAACCCCTATCGCGGCGGCACCGGCGGCCTGGCGGAGATCTGGTCGAAGGGTCACCGCAATCCGCAAGGGATCGCCTTCGACCCGAAGGACGGCACGCTTTTGACGGTCGAGCACGGCGCGCGCGGCGGCGACGAGGTCAACAATCCGCAGGCCGGCCACAACTACGGTTGGCCGGTCATCACCTACGGCAAGGACTATTCCGGCGCCGAGATTGGCGAAGGCACGGCGAAGGAAGGCCTCGATCAGCCCCTCTTCTATTGGGATCCCTCGATCGCCCCCGGCGCGCTCGCCATCTATCGTGGCACGATGTTTCCCGAATGGGACGGAGACCTGCTGGTTGCCGCGCTGAAGTACCAGCTTCTCGCGCGGTTGGAGCGTGACGACAACGGTGCCATCGGCTCCGAGGAACGGCTGTTCGACGGCGAGTTCGGCCGCATCCGCGACGTCGTCGTCGCGCCAGATGGCGCATTGCTGATGGTGACCGACGAGAAAAACGGCGCCGTTCTCCGCGTCTCCAAGGGCGCAACGCAATAGCAATTGAGCCCGTCGCTGCCGCGCCTCACGGCAACTGGCCGCGGAAGGCCTTGCGGAACATGAACTTCAGTCCCGACCAGACGGCATCGACGGCGCAAACCTTCACGTCGACGAGGCCAAGCGGCAGGAAGACATCGCGCAGCACGTCCTCGCTCAGCGTGGTCGCCACCTTCGAGGCCTTCTTCGGCCAGGAAACCCAGAGCATGCCGTCAGGCCTGAGCCGGGCCGCAACCTCAGGCGCGAGCCCGTCCAATTCGGACCTCTGCGTCTCGAACACATGGACATAGTCGTAGCTGCGCCCGCCAACCGGACCGGGCACGGTTTCGCACGTCGAGAAGCCGGAAAAGTCCGTGATTTCGCTGAGCCCGGGCGGAACGCCGAGAAGCAGCGCCGCCTGCCCGTCCTTCAAACCCAGCTTGCGGGCAAGCGGCGTGCCGGAATATCCGCTGTCATTCATCGCCATCTCCGAGCGCCGAGACGCTGACGATGAGCCTTGCCCGCCCAGAACGCAACTGCTAGACGGCGCCTGTCCGAGGAGAACCGACTTGCCCCGCATTCAGGCCAATCTGCTGCTGTTGATATCAGGCGCGATCTGGGGCGCCGGCTTCGTTGCGCAGTCGACGGCCATGGATGCGATCAGCCCGCTGTGGTTCATCACGCTCAGATTCGCGATCGCGACGCTGGTTGCCTTGCCCTTGGCCATCATGGAAACGAAGCGGGCGGCCGAGCCGCTCAAGCTGACGACCGTGCGCAATTTCATCTTCATCGGCCTGGCACTCTTTGCCGGCGCAGCGACTCAGCAGTTCGGCCTCCTTGACACCAGCGTCACCAATTCCGGCTTCCTCACCGGGCTCTATGTCGTCTTCGTGCCCGTGCTGACAGTCATCTTCCTGGGCCGCAAGCCGCATTGGGTTATCTGGCCCGGCGCGCTGATGGCTCTCTTCGGCATTTTCCTTTTGAGCGGCGGCACCTTGTCGGCGCTGACCGGCGGTGACTACCTGACGATCCTGTGCGCCCTGTTCTGGGCGGTGCAAATGCTGCTCGTCGGCCTTTTCGCGCCCAGCAGCGGCCGGCCGATGTTGCTGTCGATGACGCAGTTCGCCGTCTGCGCCGTGCTCGGCTTGCTTTTCGCGGTGAGGATGGAGCCGTTGAGCTTTGCGGCCGTCGAAGGCGCGCTCTTTGAAATCCTCTATGCCGGCATCTTCTCGAGCGGCCTCGCCTTCATCCTGCAGGTGGTGGGCCAGCGCTATACCACGGCGCCGCAGGCTGCCATCTTCCTGTCGAGCGAGGCGCTCTTTGCTGCCCTCTTCGGTGTCCTGTTGCTCGGCGAGATCATCACCCCGATCGGCTATGCCGGCTGTGCAATCATCTTTGCGGCAATGCTTGCCGTCGAGATCATTCCCGAACTGACCAAAAATCGGCGCGCGGAAGCTGCAATCTGAAACCGGCCCTTACGAGCGCAACGGACACTGCGACACGAACTATATCAGCGACCCACCCAAACGTCGGACTGGCGCTTTACTTGTTATTGTGCCGGGTCACGAAATCGTTGCTTCACCGCGTGGCGCAGCGGGGCACGATCGACAGGTCCAATTCAATACCTCTAGATTTTCTGCAAGATTCTTGCGTAAGAAACGTACGACGCGAGAAGCATCAAACATATCAGAGAGTTGCGAATACCGAACGGCGCCGGCATTCGACCGGCCTCCTTGCGGCTGCATCGTAAAACAGCAAAAACCCACTCAATTTTGCGGCGTTCATTTTCAAAAAGCTGTGATTTCAACAGCTTGCGATATATCTTGAAGAAGCGGCAACAACCGCCGAATTGACCGATTTTTGAGCAATGACAAGACGCAATACCACGCTCGAAAAGTTTTGCTTGCCAATTCAAAATAAACCCATCACTCTTACTCTGTTCGGGCAATCTGCGAACACGGGAAGATCTTGAAATAAAAGCGGGCCGGAGACGCAAAACTCCGGGCGGCCAGACCGGGAAGACGCATGAAAATGCAACTTCTCCAATGGCTGGCTGCGGTAACAGGACCCTTTCCTCAAACGTCGAGAACTGCCTGCCAACGCCCATTTTGGGCAAAACTGCAATGCTGCCCGTCCGTCAAACGGGTGGAGAGAAAAGGACCTGACGCATGGCCGAAACTGGCACTGTAAAATTCTTCAACACCGACAAGGGCTTTGGTTTCATCAAGCCTGACAACGGTGGTGCAGATATCTTCGTACACATTTCCGCAGTCCAGGCCTCTGGCCTGAACGGTCTGACGGAAAACCAGAAGGTGAGCTTCGACACCGAACCGGATCGCCGCGGCAAAGGCCCGAAGGCGGTCAACCTGCAGATCGCCGGCTAACGCCGACATCCGCTGACAGATTCAAAGTTGAAGCCCGGCAGACTTGCCGGGTTTTTTTTGTTCAGGCTCGGTTCACAGTGGCGGCATTAACGTCCTCTCATGAAATCCGGATTGATCCGGTCCATGCGATAGGATTTGAAGCCCATGAACAAGTTCATCAAAGCCGCCGTTCTTTCGGTCGCCGCAGCCGCCATGGTCATCCCGACGTTCGGCGTTGCTGAAGCGGGCGGCCGTCATCACCACAACAATGACGATGCGTGGGCGGCTGGCGCAGCGGGGCTCGTCGCCGGCGCATTGATCGGCGGCGCGATCGCCTCGCAGCCGCGTTACAACAGCGGCTACGGCGAACGCGTCTATATCGATCCGGAACCGGAATACGATTATTACGAGCCGCGCCCGGTCTACCGCGCTCAGCCCGTCTACCGCGCACGTCCCGTCGTCGACAGCTATGGCGGCGGCTACCGCTCGCTCGAGCCCTGGACGCCGGCTTGGTACCGCTATTGCTCGCAGCGCTACCGTTCGTTCGATTCGGACAGCGGCACCTTCGTCGGCTATGACGGCCGCAGCCATTTCTGCACCGCCGGCTGATCGAAGCCGAACCTAGGAATCAAAGCCTAATAATCAAAAAGCACATGCCTCATCCGAGGCATGTGCTTTTTTCATACTCGCAGGAGCGTGCGCTTTGAGACGCTCTCAGAGCCCGCGCAGATAGGGATTGGTGCGGCGTTCCTCGCCGATCTGGCCGCCCGGGCCGTGGCCGCAAATGAAGCCGACGTTGTCGCCGAGCGGCAGGATCTTATCACGAATGGAATCGAGCAATTGCTGGTGATTGCCGCCCGGCAGGTCGGTGCGCCCGATCGAACCGTGGAAGAGGACGTCGCCGACATGGGCGAAGTTCTGTGCCCGGTTGAAATAGACGACATGGCCTGGTGCGTGGCCTGGGCAATGCAGGACCTCGAAAACATGGTCGCCGAAGGAAACGGTATCGCCCTCTTCGAGCCAACGATCCGGAATGACGTTCTGGACCTTCATCGCCAGCCCAAAACGCTCGGCCTGGCTCTCGAGCCTTTCGAGCAACGGCAGATCGTCCTTGTGCGGGCCGATGATTTCAAGCCCGAGCGCATCCTTCAATTCCTTGGCGCCGCCGGCGTGGTCGATATGGCCATGGGTGATCCAGATCGCCTTCAGCGTGATGCCGTTCTCGCGGACCGTCTGCAGGATGAGGTCGACATCACCACCGGGATCGACGATCACGCCTTCCTTGGTCTCGCTGTCGAACAGCACCGTACAATTCTGCTCGAAATGGGTAACCGGAATGATGCCCGCCTGTAACATGTGCGCCTGCCTCTATAGGATCTGCTGCATGTTTCCTTCGATCGTCGACGATTGAGGGACAACCCATGCAGGACTTCAAAGTTCTACAGCGACCTTAGCGCGCCCGGCAGGACGCGCGACGCTGTCGTAACTCTCCTATAGCGGCAATTGGTGCCGGTGACAGCGCCAATCAGCGCAGAACGGCGACTTGGCTGGTGGCCGGTTGTGGTGCGGGCCATTGCACTGTGGTCATCAGCAGCGCCGAAATTGCCAGTTCCGCGGCAACAACGATCCTGACCACGGGCTTGAGGCTGCGGGCAGTGAAATTGTTCTGATCCGGCTGAATGTCCTGCATCTTCGTCGCCTCTCCCGCTGCTTGTTTCTTCGGGCCTTGGGCCGCGGCAGCAGAGGAAGAATGTCACGGCGTCACATTTCGTGACGTTCCCGGGGGAACATCCGCGCGCGCGGGCGCGTTCCGCCTTCATCAATAAGAGGAGAAAGATGATGGTGAAGCTTACCCGCCCCCTGTTGCGAGCCGCTGCGACCGCGGGTTTGGTGTTGACGGTCGGCATACCGGCCGCCTTTGCAGCCATGACCGCGACCACAGTCACGGACCTCAACATCCGCACGGGTCCAGGCCCTCAATATCCGACAGTCGGCCTGGCGGCCCGTGGTAGCACCGCGGTCATCGACGGCTGCATCGAAGGCAGCAAATGGTGCCGCATCGACATCAATGGCGTGCGCGGCTGGGTCTATGCGCAATATCTGACGACTGACTTCGGCGGTTCGGCCGTCGTGGTTCAGGAACGTCGCGCCGACCTCGCCATTCCCGCCGTCACCTATGAGGCGCAGCCGAACGATCCTGTCATCGTCAGCAGCGGCGATGAGTTGATCGGCCCGGTCGAAGAGATCGATCCGATCGTGCCGCCGGACACCGTGCGCACCTACATCACGTCGAACCCTGGCGAGACCGTCTATCTCGACGGCGAAGTCGTGGTCGGCGCAGCGCTGCCGCAGACCGTCACGGTCCGCCGCGTGCCTGACTATAACTACGACTATGTCAGCATCAACGGCCAGCCCGTCCTGGTCGAGCCAGCGACCCGACGCATCGTCTACGTCTATCGATAGGCATTGATTCTCCGGCGACCGAGGGGTCGCCGGAGCCTACGGTGCTTTCCGCACCTCTTCTCCCACGGTTTGGTGCATGCACGAATCATCCGCTTCATCGTGCGAAGACTGAAACCGATCCTTCTCGACGCCGGCGCAAGCTTCTCTGTCTGGCGCCACGAAACGCCGCTTCCAGCTGAAATCAAACCATTTCAATGGGCTAGGATCCGGCCACCGGGGCGGTCATTTCATTCAAATTGACAATAATCCAGATTCGGCCTCAACCTATCGGTGCCGGATCATCGGCTTTTAGTGGCCCGTCCACGACGAGCCACGACACGGAGGGATCAATGGAAGCATTAATGCCTATCATTACCCAATTGATCGCGGGGGCGGCCGGCGGCAACGCGGCCAGCGCAGTGTTGAAGCAGCAGGCATTCGGTGTCGTCGCACGGACCATCGTCGGCGCGATCGGCGGCCTGGGCGGAGGTTTCCTCATTCAGATGCTCGGCGGCGAAGCAGCCGCGACAGGCCTTGCCATGCAGGCCATCGGCGGCCTCGTCGGCGGCGGCGTGCTGAGCGGTATCGTCGG
Organism: Ensifer sp. CCNWLY38; assembly: GCF_037120565.1. Classification (NCBI taxonomy): domain Bacteria; kingdom Pseudomonadati; phylum Pseudomonadota; class Alphaproteobacteria; order Hyphomicrobiales; family Rhizobiaceae; genus Ensifer; species Ensifer sp. CCNWLY38. Next base: position 146,052 of record NZ_JBBBBO010000004.1, on the reverse strand, counting down.
GCAGTTCTTGGGGAAGACCGCCTAACTCTGCGATCATATCCGTAGCAAGACAAAAGGCGGCCCAGGGCCGCCTTTTCTGCATTCTGAACTTACCCTGACGGGCTCACTCGGCGGCCGCGGCAACCGGGTAGACTTCCTTCATATAGTCGTTCATCAGCGTTTCGCAGATCGTCGCCGGCGTGAAGCGATGGGGACCGATTTCGGAAACCGGCGTCACTTCGGCAGCGGACCCCGTGAGGAAGCACTCGCTGAAACCGGACAATTCCTCCGGCATGATCGCCCGCTCGACGACCTCGTAGCCGCGGCGCTTGGCAAGCTCGATGACCGTACGGCGGGTGATGCCGTCGAGGAAGCAATCCGGCACCGGCGTGTGGATGACACCGTCCTTGACGAAGAAGATATTGGCGCCCGTCGCTTCGGCCACCCGGCCGCGATAGTCGAGCATCATCGCATCCGCATAGCCCTTGGCTTCCGCCGCATGCTTGGAGATGGTGCAGATCATGTAGAGACCGGCTGCCTTGGACTTCGAAGGTGCCGTCTGCGGATCCGGGCGGCGATACTCGGCGATGTCGAGGCGAATGCCCTTCAGTTTCTCCGCCGGGTTGAAATAGCTGCCCCACTGCCAGATGGCGATGGCGACATTGATGCGGTTGTTCTGCGCCGAAACACCCATGCTTTCACTGCCGCGCCAGGCGATCGGCCGCACATAGGCCTCGGAGAAGCCCTGGCGTTTCAGAAGCTCGACGCTCGCAGCATCCAGTTCTTCCACCGAATAGGGAATCTTGAAGCCGAGGATATCGGCCGAGTTATGAAGGCGCTGGTTGTGCTCGTTCAGCTTGAAGATACGTCCGCCATAGGCGCGCTCGCCCTCGAAGACCGCGCTGGCATAGTGCAGGCCGTGGGTCAGCACATGTACCTTGGCGTCCTTCCATGCGACGAACTCGCCGTTGAACCAGATCTCTCCGTCCAACTGATCAAAAGGAACCGCTGCCATGGTGTCATCCTCCGGCGCATATGCGCCATTCTTAGTTGATTATCGTCCTGCTTTCAGTTTATCGGCAAACTGATTGAGGGAAAATTCAATTTCGTGATTTTGGATTTGCGATCGGAACGGCGCGGCATATCCTCCTACAGCGCCGCGCGTCTTACGAGACGCGCAAAGGTCGCTGTAGCACTTTGAATTGCTACATGTTTCTATCCCTAAATCGGATAGGATTTAAGGGAACATGCAGTGAGGTGTTGCCAACGCCAAATGTCTCGCTTACCGAGCAAGGACGCTAACGATGCGGTAAAAATATGTCAATAAAGCTGACGTATTTTTTCGAATGTTTCGCAAGTTGCAATCTGGCTGAAAGGAAATGACCGCGTGGCCGGCCAATCCAAAGAGAACACCCGGTATCTCACCGATGCCGCCGCCGATGATGACACGATCGATTTCGAGATCATCGAGCTGCTCTTCTTTGCCTATCGCGACTTCACTTCCGACCCGGACGCGATCCTCGAGAAGAGCGGCTTCGGACGGGCGCATCACCGGGTCGTCCACTTCGTCGACCGCGAGCCCGGCATGACCGTCGCCGACCTCTTGGACACGCTGAAGATCACCAAGCAGAGCCTCGCCCGTGTGCTCAAACAACTGATCGACTCCGGCTACATCCGCCAGGAGACCGGCCCTGAAGACCGGCGCCAGCGCATGCTCTATACGACAGAGGAAGGCAAGGCGCTGGCGCGTGCGCTGGCCGAGCCACAGTCCCGCCGCATAGCCGATGCATTGGCAAGTACGGGTCCGGGCGCGCGGGAGACGGTCAAACGCTTTCTCGCCGGAATGAAGAACGCCGCAGACTGACACGAGGCTCGCCGCCGGCAGACGGCTCCGGAGCCTGGAACCAGGGAAGCGTGGAATGACGACAAAAGCGACTGTCTCGGACGATGCGGCTCACCTTCTGGTCGTTGACGACGACCGGCGCATCCGCGATCTCCTCAACCGCTATCTGGTCGAACAGGGATTTCGCGTGACGACCGCGTCCGATGCGGACGAAGCGCGGCGCAAGCTCGTCGGCCTCGACTTCGATCTTCTGATCGTCGACGTGATGATGCCGGGCGAAAGCGGCATCTCGCTGACCAATAGCCTCCGCCAGATCAAGACCGTGCCGATCCTGATGCTGACGGCGCTGGCGGAATCGAATTCGCGCATCGAAGGCCTCGAGGCCGGGGCCGACGACTATCTGTCGAAGCCCTTCGAGCCGCGCGAACTGGTGCTGCGCATCAACAATATCCTGCGCCGCAACCAGCCGGCCCAGGCTCCCAAGGTCGATCAGGTGATCTTCGGCCCCTACACCTTCTCGGTGGTGCGCAAGGAACTCAGGCGCGGCGCCGATCACATCCGGCTGACCGACCGCGAGCAGGAGATCATGGCGCTCTTTTCCCAGCGCGCCGGCGAGACCATTCCGCGCCACGAGCTGATCGGCGACGACGCCGAGGTCGGCGAGCGCACGATCGACGTGCAGATCAACCGTCTGCGGCGCAAGATCGAGGACGATCCGTCCAATCCCGTCTGGCTGCAGACGGTGCGCGGCATCGGCTACCGACTGAGCGTGGACTGAGATGATAGCCCTTCCGATGAGTGCAGAGTCCCATGGCAAGCTTTGACGGCATTGAGAGCGGAGCGGCGGGCTCGAGCGACAATGCTTGGAGGCGCATCACACGTTGGCTGCGCCGCCGCCTGCCGATGGGTCTTTATGCCCGTTCGCTGCTCATCGTCATTATCCCGATGGTGCTGCTGCAATCGGTCGTCGCCTTCATCTTCATGGAACGCCACTGGCAGCTGGTGACGCAGCGCCTGTCGGCCGCCGTCACCAGCGATATCGCCGCGATCGTCGATCTGATCGATACCTTCCCCGACGACCGCAACATTGCCGAGATCATCCGCATCGCCCGCGAGCAGCTCGACCTCAGCATTTCCGTCGAGCCGCCGGGCGAGCTGCCTCCGCCTCGGCCGAGCCCCTTCTTCGAAATCCTCGACCAGATCCTCGGCGAGGAGATTTCCAACCAGGTCCGCCGCCCCTTCTGGATCGATACGGTCGGCAACTCCAAGCTCGTCGAGATCCGCATCAAGCTCGATGACGGACGCATCCTGCGTGTCTATGCCCGGCGAAACCAGGCCTATGCTTCCAACACCCATATCTTCCTCGTCTGGATGGTGGCCGCATCGCTGGTGCTGCTGGCGATCGCAATCCTGTTCCTGCGTGGCCAGATCCGGCCTATCCTGGCGCTGACCAAGGCTGCCGAGAGCTTCGGCAAGGGTCAGAAGATCGACGACTTCGCGCCGCGCGGGGCCGACGAGATCCGCCGCGCCGGCCTTGCCTTCATCCTGATGCGCGAACGCATCGAGCGCCAGATCGAACAGCGCACCGCGATGCTGACCGGTGTCAGCCACGACCTCAGAACCATCCTCACCCGCTTCAAGCTGCAGCTGGCGCTCGCCGGCAACAATCCGGATCTCGAAAGCCTGAACCAGGATGTCGAGGACATGCAGAACATGTTGGAGGGCTACCTCGCCTTCGCCCGCAGCGAAGCGGAGGAAGATGTCGGCCAGCTGAAACTCAGCGACCTGATGACCCGGCTTGCGGCGGAAGCCGAACTGCTCGGGAAGACGCTGACCACCTCGGTCGAGGGCGAAGATGAGGTTCGGGTCAGGCCAAACGCCTTTACCCGCCTCGTCGCCAATCTCGCCTCGAACGCCTATCGCTACGCCAACACCGTCAACATCGACGCCCGCCACAGCGCCAAGTGGGTCACCATCACCGTCGACGATGACGGTCCGGGCATCCCTGAGCGATCGCGCGAGGACGTGTTCAAGCCGTTCTTCCGTCTCGACGAGGCGCGCAATCTCGACAGCTCCGGCACCGGCCTCGGCCTTGCGATCGCCCGCGACATCGCCCGCAGCCACGGCGGCAACGTCACCCTTGGCGACAGCCCGCTCGGCGGCCTCCGGGCAACGGTGCGCGTACCGGCTTGACGACACGGCGCAGACGGGCCACTGCTCGCCAGGGGAATGGACGAGGGAGCGGGCCGTGTCGGACGGTATCGACTGGAACGACTGGGAACGACAGTTGGCCGAACTGTGGGCTGCCTTCGATCCCATCGACGCAGAGACCTTCATCGCTCGCATCGAGGCACTTGCAGCCGAACTGCCGGCGGGACACGCCGTAGGCCTGTTCGAACAGGCCTCGGCGCAGGATTCGACCGGCCATGAGACGGAAGCCGAGCCTCTCTATCGGCAGGCGCTGGAAAACGGCCTCAAGGGAATTCGCCGGCGGCGCGCCACGATCCAGCTCGCCAGCACGCTGCGCAATCTCGGCCGCGCTGGCGAAGGCGTCGCCTTGCTCACCGCCGAACAGACCAAGCCGTCGGACGAGCTCGACGATGCGGTTGCCGCATTCCTGGCGCTGTGCCTGGTCGACGCCGGTCGCGCGAAAGAAGCGGCCGCGCTTGCGCTCGGCAGCCTGTCGCGCCACCTCCCCCGCTACAATCGTTCGCTCAAGCGCTACGCCGAGACGCTGCTGTCAGATCAGTAGACGCTAGCGCTTGTAGATCGACGTCAGGCCGCGGCGTTCGTTGAAGCGGCGCCAGGCGTCGATGCGGCGCGGATGGCGGGCGCGCATGACATCAAGCGGCGCGAGCAGTCGGCCCTCGTGGCCAAGCGCTGCGTCGAGGATCTCGATGATCCGCCGGTTCGGCCAGGGCTTGCGGGTGATCGTCAGCAGCGCCCGGAAGGCTTCGTCCTCGCGGCCGGCACCAAGCTGATGGGCGATCAACCCATAGGCAAAGGCAGTGGAGCGGCTGACGCCGGCGTGGCAATGCACGAGAATGCGGCTCTCCACATCCTCCGCCGCCGGCCGCATCGTCTCGAACACTTCGAGGACCAGATCCGGGAAATGCTGGGTGGCGGTCAGGTTTTCCTGGTCGCGCATGCGCACGACCCGGTGGCTCGCATCGGTAATGACTGGCACGTTGGCGTCCGGCAGTTCCGGATCGAGCAGCGAGAGCACGTGGCTCGCGCGCCAATCGCGCGCGGCGTCGGCAGCGCGCCACAGGCACGAGACCTTGACGCGCTCGGGGATCACTTCGAAGGCAATGGTCATTGGGATCACATCAATTTTTTGCCGTTGGGAACCGGCCGTTCGGTGGCAGCCAGCACGATCGCGCCGGCCTCGTCTGCAAAACCCAGCGTCAGCACTTCGGAGCGAACCGGGCCGATCTGGCGCGGCGGAAAATTGACCACGCCCAGCACCTGCCGCCCGACGAGATCTTCCGGACGATAGTGCACCGTGATTTGCGCCGATGACTTTTTCATGCCGATTTCCGGACCGAAATCGATTTTCAGCTTGAAGGCCGGCTTGCGTGCCTCGGGAAAAGGCTCGGCCTCGACGATCGTGCCCACACGAATGTCCACGCGCTCGAAATCAGCAAATTCAATAGTTTCAGCCATAACAATTCCCGTTGTGAAAAGTCTGTGCCGCCGGGCTTAAAGCATCGGGGGAGATTCCGGAAGCGCGCCGATATCGGCAGGTCCCCCGCGAAATCTTGCCTCTTCCCAGGGGCGGCGCGCGAACTGCTCGGCAAGGAAATCGACGAAGACGCGCACACGCGGCGGCAGGAAACGCCGGTGCGGGTAAACCACGGTGATTGGTTCCGCCTCGGCATAATTGCAATCGGTCAGAAGCGGCACCAGCAAGCCCGCCCGGATATCTCCACCGACAAGAATTTCGGAGAGCCGCACGATCCCAATGCCGGCGAGCGCGAGGTGCCTCAGCGCTTCCGTGCTGTTGGCTTCGACGGAACCACGAACACGGATCGCATGCCGGCCGTTGCCATCCTGGAACTCCCAGACGTTGAGGCGGCCATGGGCGGTAATGGCAAGGCAGACGTGCCGTTGCAGGTCATCAGGCATCTTGGGAATGCCGTGCCTTTCGAGATATCCCGGCGCCGCACAGATGACACGACGGTTCGATGCCAGCCGCCGCGTCACCAGCGTACTGTCGCTTTGCGCGGCAACCCGTATGGCGACATCCGCGTCACCGTTCATGAGATCGACGATCGCGTCGCTGAAATCGAGCTCCAGATCGATCGCGGGGAACCGCTCGATGAAGGTCGGCAGCATGGGCACGATCAGGCGATGACCGAAGGCGCTCGGCAGACTGACCCGCAGACGGCCGCGCGGCTCGGCGCCCGGTTGGATCGCAAACTCGGCATCCTCGATATCGCCGAGGATACGACGGGCCGACTCCGCATAGGCGCTGCCTTCGCTGGTGAGGCTGATGCTGCGCGTCGATCGCTGCAGCAGCCGCACGCCGAGGCGCGCCTCCAGCCGGCCGATGATCTTGCTGACGGCCGATGGTGTCATGCGCAGCCGCCGCGCCGCCGCCGAGAAATCCCCCTCCTCGACGACGGTGAGAAACACCGCCATGGCTTCCTGTCGGTCCATCGCATCTATTCCATTTCGTCACAGATGAACGGAACTTAACATGGATTATCGCGGCCGACGATAGGCTGTAGCTTGGACCTGGAACTCAGACAGGGGAGCCCGAGCGGTGACGGAAATGGATGAGCAGCGGATGGATATGCCGGCGAGCTACCAGCTACATTCCTGGGCGAGACGTCAGCGCAACGCCGCGATCCGCGACATGTGTCGCCGGGCAATGGGCGCGATCTGGAGGTGCCTGTTCGACCGGCATAGAAGCCCTGGACAAGGCGCAGGCGCTCCCCCACGCGCGCCGTAGAGCGACCTCACGCCGGCGCCATTGCGGCACCCGGGTTTCGTGAGCTCAGCCCGCCAGCTCTTCCGCCCGCTTGCGCGCGGCGGCGATCGCCTTGTCGAACAGCGGCTGCATGCCGTCGTCGGCCATCAGCACGGAGAGCGCTGCCGCTGTCGTACCGCCGGGCGAGGTCACGTTCTGGCGCAGACGCGCCGCCTCGTCCGGGGACTGGTGCAGCAGTTCGCCAGCGCCTGCGACGGTTTCCCGCGCGAGCCGCATGGCGAGGTCCGCTTCGAGGCCGGCCTTGCGGCCCGCCTCCGCCATGCACTCGACGAGGTAGAAGACATAGGCCGGGCCGCTGCCCGAAACCGCCGTCACTGCGTCGATCTCGGCCTCGGTCCTGACCCATTCGACGGGCCCGCTGACCTTCAACAGATCGTGAACCTGGCTGCGCTGCGCTTCGCTGACACGCGCATTGGCAAAGGCACCGGTAACGCCCCGGCCGATCATCGCCGGTGTGTTCGGCATGGCGCGAACCGTGGCGGCAGCACCCAAGTGGGTTTCGATGAAGGCGAGCGTCTTGCCGGCGGCAACCGAGACAATGACGGTATCCGGACCGACGAGCGGCTTCAACGGCGGTAGCACGGCGTCCATCACCTGCGGCTTGACCGCGAGGAAGATCACGCCCGCCTGAACACCGGATGGCGCCGAGGCCGCATATGTCACGCCGTTGTCGGCAATGAGCTTGGCCATGGCCGGTGGCGGGCCGGGATCGACGACGAGCACGTCGGCACCCCTAACGCCGCTCTTCAGCCAGCCGGAAAGCATGGCGCCGCCCATATTGCCGGCGCCGACGAGGACGATGGGACCGGAAGCGGCATTCGTCATGATCAAGCCTCTCCAACCGTTTCGAACAGGACCGCATCGACGGCGCGCTGCGCGTCCATGCCGGACCAGACGACGAATTGAAACGCCTGATAATAGGATTCGCAAGCGTCGAGTGCGCTCGAAAGCAGAACTTCGACCTGCTGGTTGGTCGGCTCGGCACCGCCGGCAAGCAGCAGCGACTGGCGGAAGATCACCACTTCCTCCTGGCGCCACAGGTCGAAGTGGCCCATCAGCACCTGCCCGTTGATATGGGAGAGCAGGCGGATGACTTCGTTGACCCGGCTTTCCGGCACCTTGATGTCGAAGGCGCAGGCAAGGTGCAGAGCCTCGAACTCCTCCATCCAGGAAAAGGAAACGTGGTAGTCTGCCCACTTGCCTTCGACCGTCATGGCGATTTCGTCTTCGCCGGATCGCTCGAACGACCAGTCGTTATTTGCGGCCACGAACTCGATCATATCGACCGGGTTGGATTGGCGCTCGACTTCCATTTCCAAAAGGCTCATGCATCACCCTGTATAGGTGTGGCGCAGACGTGCATCATCACGCTCACAAGACGCAACGCTGCAAACCCAACACCGATTACAAACACACTATGATTGCTGAACTCACATCCATCCTGGCTGACTTACCCTGCCCGGAGCTTGCGTGGTTCGTTTCGAATCATCATTTAAAATCAGTGTATAATGGCGGAGTCAGGCTGCCAGCCCCCGGGCCGAAAAATAGCCGGGATGAATCGCGTCCACGTTGTCATTTGGATGAAGCGCGAGAGCTTAACCGACTCTGCCATAAGGGTTTTTCGGCAGTGTCCACAGGTGGAAAACTTTTCACGTTTTATTAACCTGCCTTAACGCCCTCTCCAACGGTGACAGATAAGCGACAGCAAAACGCCCGCGAAATCGATCCGCGGGCGCAGCAAAAACGCTGGAATGCCGTTATTTCGAGGGAATCGCGTTACTTGCCAGTATCAACGAGACGCGCTTCCAATGCCTCAATGCGGGCGAGCAGCGCATCGTTTTCCTCGCGCGCCTTGATCGCCATTTCCTTGACCATCTCGAACTCCTCGCGCTTGACCACGTCGAGCGAGTTCAGTGCGCGTTCGGCCTGTGCGCGGAAGGCGGTCTCGACCTCGCGGCGCACGCCCTGGGCGGCACCTGCGGCATCGGTCATGATCTTGGCAAAGTCATCCAGAATGCGGTTTGCGCCTGTGCTCATCGTCGCGATCTCCATTTCAGCCATCGCCTCGCATTGCGATGCGGTCATGAATTTCAGGTAGGGTCAGCGGCGAGCGGATGCAAGGAAAATCACATGCCAAATCACGCCGGTGTGTCCGAACCGCCCCCATCGGCGCCTTGACCCGGCGGAAATCGCTCGCCATGTTCCGCCGAAACGACCGGCCCCTGCACGAGAAATAGGCACGAGAACATATCTTGGAAACTCTAGCGACCCGTCTCGCCATCCTTCCCTTCCCCGAAATCGACCCCGTCATCTTCCAGATCGGGCCTCTCGCCGTCCACTGGTACGGGCTCGCCTATGTTGCGGGCATCCTGATCGGCTGGTTCTATGCGCGCCGCCTGGCGATGAACGCAGCGCTCTGGCGCACCGAGACCCCGGCGGTCACGCTGCAGCAACTCGACGATTTCCTGCTCTGGGCGGCCGGCGGTATCGTTCTCGGCGGCCGCATCGGCTACATCCTCTTCTACGATCTCGGTTCCGTTCTCGCCAATCCGATCCGCGCCATTGAGATCTGGAACGGCGGCATGTCGTTCCACGGCGGCTTCCTCGGCACGACGCTCGCGATGATCATCTTCGCGCGGCGCAACGGCATCGTTCTCTGGAGCCTGTTCGATATCGTCGCCGCCGTCGTCCCGATCGGCCTGTTCTTCGGCCGTATCGCCAATTTCATCAACGGCGAGCTCTGGGGGCGCCTCTCCTCGATGCCCTGGGCAATCGTCTTCCCGACCGGCGGGCCCTTCGCCCGCCACCCGAGCCAGCTCTACGAAGCCGCCCTTGAAGGCCTCGTGCTTCTGTGCGTGCTTGCCTGGTTCATCTACCGTCGCCAGGCGCTGAAGTCGCCGGGCCTCGTCACCGGCATCTTCGTGCTTGGCTATGCCTCAAGCCGCATTTTCGTCGAATTCTTCCGCGAACCGGACGCGCAGATCGGCTATCTTGTCGGTGGCTGGCTGACGATGGGCATGCTGCTTTCGGTGCCGATGGCGCTCGCCGGCATCTGGGCGGTTGCCCGGGCGCGGCGCGCAGCCGCCTGAGAGCGGATAAGGCAAGGGCGTGCGGCTTCCGGCCGCCTCCCGCTAACTGGACGAAGGCATGACGACACCACTTGCGGACAAGATCAAGGCGCTGATCAAGGCTCACGGGCCGATCAGCGTCACCGATTACTTCTCGCTTTGCCTCGCGGATCCTGAGCACGGCTACTACCGGGTTCACGAACCTTTCGGCAAAGAGGGCGATTTCACCACGGCGCCGGAGATCAGCCAGCTCTTCGGAGAGATGATCGGCGTCTTTCTGGTCCACGCCTGGCAGCAACACGGCAAGCCCGAAGGCGCGGTGATCGCCGAAATCGGCCCCGGCCGCGGCACGATGATGGCCGATATGCTGCGTGTGGTGCGCCGCCTCGCGCCGGAGCTCTATGCATCCGCCGGCGTGCACCTCGTCGAGACCAGCGAGCGCCTGCGCAAAATTCAGTCCGAAACCCTGGTCGCCCATGGCAACAAGGTCGAGTGGCATGCAAGCTTCGAGACTTTGCCTGAAGGCTTCCTGCTGCTTGCCGCCAACGAGCTGTTTGACGCCATTCCGATCCGGCAATTCGTGCGCACCGCGCAAGGGTTCCGCGAGCGCGTGGTCGGGCTTGATGCCGATGACCAACTGACCTTTGCTGCCGGCGTCGCCGGCATCGATCCGGGCCTCTTGCCGACCCCGGCGCAGGGTTTGGCCGAAGGCACGATCTTCGAGATCGCTCCTGCCCGCGATGCTGTCATGTCCGCGCTTTGCGAGCGGCTGAAGATCAGCGGCGGCACAGCGGTGATCATCGACTACGGCCATCTTGCCACCGGCTATGGCGATACGCTGCAGGCCGTTCGCGATCACGAATATGATCCGCCACTCGCCAATCCGGGCCGGGCCGATCTCACCAGCCATGTCGATTTCGAGCAACTCGCCCGCCGCGCCAAGACTGACGACGTGCAGATCAACGGCCTTGCGCACCAGGGCGATTTCCTGGTCGGTCTCGGTCTTCTGGACCGCGCCGCGGCACTCGGTCGCGACAAGGATGCGCTCACCCAAGAGGGCATTCGCCAGGACGTGGAAAGGCTCGCCGGAGCCGGTGTTGGAAAGATGGGGGAACTGTTCAAGGTTCTCGCCGTCAGCAGCCCTCCGGTGCCGCTGTCGCCCTTCCGCAAGCCGAAGCCCTGAGCGCACAGCCTACAGCGCCGCGCGTCTTATCGGACGCGCAAAGGTCGCTGTAGCACTTTGAGTTGTTGCATGTTTTTATCCTTAAATCGGCTAGGATTTAAGGAAACATGCAGTAGCGCACGGTCAGCCGTAAAGATAGTTCGGGAGCCAGAGGGTTATGCCCGGCCACAGATACATGATGACCATGCAGAGCACGACGATCAGCATATAGGGCATCATGCCCGCGAAGATCTGGTTGATCGTCACATGCGGCGGCGCGACACCCTTCAGATAAAAAGCTGACATCGCGACTGGGGGCGACAGAAATGCCGCCTGCAGGTTGACGAAGACGAGAACGCCCCAAATCACCGGATCGATGCCGAAGTGCTTTAGCAACGGCAGAAAAATCGGCACAAAGATGATGATGATCTCGGTCCACTCGAGCGGCCAGCCGAGCAGGAAGATGATCGCCTGCGAAAGAATCATGAATTGTACCGGCGTCAGATCGAGCGATAGCACCCATTGCTCGATCAGCGCCTGGCCGCCAAGTATCGCGAAGACGGCGGAAAACAAAGCCGAGCCCACGAAGAGCCAGCACACCATGGCCGTGGTCTTCGCTGTTAGAAACACCGCTTCCTTTGTGCGCTTCCAGTTGAGCGTCCGGGCCTGGAATGCGAGCAGGAAAGCCCCCGCCGCACCGACGGCTGCAGACTCGGTCGCCGTGGTGATCCCGAAGAGGATTACGCCGAGCACGACTATGGTGAGGATGGCGAGCGGCATGACGGAGGAGATCAGAAGCTTCACGACCTGCAGCCGCTCGGCACTCATATTGCGGTAGTAGCGGACGAGCACCACCGCAGCGATCGTGGCAATCAACCAGAAGGACACGAGGAAGCTTGTCGCCGGCCCGTTGATCGCGGTCGGCGCGGCATCCGCCGCCGGTGCCCCGAGCTGTTCCAGCCCTTCCGGCGCCTCCGCCTCCGCCGATGCCTGCGGATGGATGACGACATACCACCATACGAGCGCCATCGTGAAAGTCGTCAGTGCTAGCGGTACCAAGGCAGCGCAGAAATTCTTGACGAGAGCCCAATAGGTGAGAGAGCCCTCCTCGGTTTCGAGAGCCAGCGCCCTTGCCGGTGAGACTAGTGCGCGAGAGAGCCCCGCCAGCATGTTCTGCGAGTACGACGCTTGCAGGCCCCGCATCCACGCTCTGACGGGCACCTTGGTCTGCTCCGCAGGCAGCGGCGGAGCGATCTTCGGGCTGATGAGCGCCCAGCCGAGAATATAGGCGAGGTAGAGCAGCGCGAGGAAGAACCCGGGGAACATGGCAGCGGCGTAGAGTTTCACCACGGATTGTCCCGCGACTGCGGCATAGACGATGATCATCACCGAGGGCGGGATCAGGATGCCGAGGGTACCGCCCGCCGTGATCACACCGGAGGCAAGCTTCACGTCATAGCCGGCGCGTAACATCGGATTGAACGCAATCACGCCCATCAGCACGACCACCGCACCGACGAGGCCGCTGGCGATGCCCCAGAAGGTACAGACGATGAGGGTAGCGACGGCGAGCGACGCAGGCACCCGTTTGAATGCGAGCTGGATGCTGTAGAACATCTTGTCGACCAGCGCACCCCGCTCCATCACGTAGCCCATGAGCACGAACAACGGGATCGAGATCAGAACGTCATTGGTCATCGCCCCATAGGTACGCTGCACCATCAGGTCGAAGACGCGATTGTCGATCCAGTGCTCGGCCGGATTGTAGAAGGCGTAGAAGCCGAAGAGCATGCCAAGCCCCATCAGCGTAAACGCCGTCGGAAACCCCATCATGATGACCACCACGATGAGCATCAGCATCGCCAGTCCGAGGAGTGGATCGCTCACGTCTCGCCGTCTCCCCCCATTCCCCGTTGCCGCGCCGCCCTGTCGATCGCCTGCGCACGCTCGATCGCAGCCTCGCGCGTTTCCGCGTCGACATGCTCGCTGTGCTCGAGCTGCTCGGCGACGACGTCGAGCTCCTCCACATCCTTGAGCCGACTTGGCCATTCGCCGGTCCGCAGGCAAACGATGCAGCGCGTGATCTCGGCCAGCCCCTGAAGCAGGACGAAGCCGCCAGCGACCGGAATGACGGTTTTGAAATAGTAGATAGGCGGCCCCTCCGCCGTCACGGTCGAATGCTCGCCGATCCGCCAGGAAAGTGCTGCATAATCGTAGCCGGCGTAAACGAGCGCGGCGACGCCGGGCAGGAAGAAGAGGACGTAGAGGACCAGATCGAGGGCGGCTTGCGTGCGCGGCCTCATGGAGCTGTAGAGGAAGTCGCCGCGTACATGAGCATTCTGCGCCAAGGCGTATGCCCCCGCGAGCATGAACAGCGAGCCATAGAACATGTTGCTGGCATCGAATATCCAGGCCGTCGGCATGTTCAGGATGTAGCGTTTGACGACCTCTACGCAGACCATCGTCATCAGCCCGATAATCAGCCAGGCTGCGGCTTTGCCGATCCACACGCTGGTCGCATCGACCCTGAGCAGAAAATGCTGAACGTTCACGCATGCCCCCCGCTGCAAGAGGGGCGCTACAGCGGCGCGCCTTTCAAGAACGCACAGAGTTCGCTGTAACGCTTTGATTTATCGAATAGTGTGATCCTTCGACTGTCTCCGATGTGCGAAATGAGATGAGCCGGTCTTCCGCCTGAATCCCGTCTGATTGACGCGAAGCGGCCGTGCCTTAGAGATCCTTCGCCACGCCTTCCTGTCCGAAGTAGTGGTCGAATGCCAGCCGCCGACTGACGACGGTGTCCTGTTCCCAGCGCGTGGCCCGCTCGGCAAAAACGAGCTGGGACTGGAGCACTTCCTTGAACAGCGGGTTTTCCGCTGCCTTCTTCTTCACCACCTCGTCGTAGACCTCCAGTTGCTTCTTGAGAATTGCCTCCGGGGTCTTGTAGAACTTGACCTTGTCGACGGTCTGCATCTCCCGGTAGTCCGTGGAATAGCGATCGATCGCCTTCCAGGCCATATCCTGAGATGCCGCCTCGACGGCGTTGGTGATGATCGCCTTCATCTGATCAGGCAGACCGTCGTACTTCGGCTTGTTGAACATCACTTCGAACTGCTCGCCATTCTGGTGGTAGCTCTGCAGCATGCAAATCTTCGATACATCCGGGAAACCGAGCACCCGGTCGGACGAGGCGTTGTTGAACTCGGCCGCGTCGATCAGGCCTCGATCGAGCGCCGCAACGATTTCGCCGGCCGGCAGCGCGTTGACCGCCGCGCCGAGGCCGGTGAAGACATCGATCGAGATGCCCACGGTACGGAACTTCAGGCCCTGAAGATCCTCGGGCTTTGCGACTGGCTTCTTGAACCAGCCAAGCGGCTGGGTCGGCATCGGCCCATAGGGGAACGAGACCACGTTGGCGCCAATGGATTCATACAGTTTTGCGAGTAGTTCCTTGCCGCCGCCGTATTTGTGCCAGGCGAGCAGCATGTTGGCATCCATGGCGAAACCCGGGCCAGAGCCCCATAGCGCGAGCGCCGCCTGCTTGCCGTAATGGTAGACGAGGACGCCGTGACCGCCGTCCAACGTTCCTTGCGATACGGCGTCGAGCAGGCCGAAGGCCGGCACCACGGCACCAGCGGGCAGCACTTCTATCTTCAAATCGCCACCGGTCATATCATTGACCTTCCTGGCGAAGTCGAGCGCGAATTCGTGAAAGATGTCCTTGGATGGCCAGGTGCTTTGCCAGCGCATGCTGATCGGCCCCTGCGCCTTGACAACGCTAGGCGCGGCGACCGTTGCGACCCCCGCTATTGCCGCACCGCCCAGGAATTTGCGACGCGAAATCCGTCCCTCGATATGGGTTCTTCGCTTCATATGCTCCTCCCGAAGGCACAAGCATTTCTTGCTATATTAGATAATACTCTTATGCAGAGCCCCACGCAAAGATTGCACGCAGCGTCGCTCAAAAGCCTGCAGGTAAGGCGCCATCCCGACCTCTTGTTTTTCCGCGGGCCTCGTGCAGATGCGGGCGTCGAAGGAAGGCGTTTTCGTCAGCGCGTAGCGGCGGTGGCCGAGCGATGACTGCCCCTCGAAATCACAGGCCGCTGGCTCCCCCTATCGTTCGGGAATTGACAGCCCAGCCATCGCGGGTCAACATCGCGCCGGCAAATCAGCCGCCAGTCGCCGGGCCGGAGCGCGCCCCCAAACCCATTGAATTTATTCATAAAGCAAAGGCAAATATACCGATGCAGCATGACGCCGCGCTTTCTCCCGTGCAGAGCTCGCTTTTCGGCGAGAAGGTCGGGCCGGCAATCGCCCATGGCTATTTCACCCGCCAGGGCGGCGTTTCCGAAGGGCTCTATCGCGGCCTCAATGTCGGCCTCGGTTCGAAGGACGAAAGAGCCCATGTCAACGAGAACCGCACCCGCGTCGCGGGCTGGTTCGGCGCGCCGCTGGAACGGCTGGCGACGGTTCATCAGGTCCATTCCCCCAACGCCATCGTGGTCGACGAAAGCTATGACGGTAGCCGCCCTGAGGCTGATGCGTTGGTGACGGCGACGCCCGGCATCGTGCTCGGCGTGCTCTCGGCCGATTGCGGCCCGATCCTCTTTGCCGACGCTGAAGCCAATGTCATCGGCGCGGCCCATGCCGGCTGGAAGGGCGCGCTTGGCGGCGTGCTCGAAAGCACGATCGACGCGATGGTCTCGCTCGGCGCCCGGCGCGAGCGCATCGTCGCCTGCCTCGGCCCGTCGATCAGCCATCGCAACTACGAAGTCGGTGCCGAATTCGTCGAGCGCTTCGTCTCGGCGAACGACAGCTACACAACCTATTTCAGGCCGTCCGACCGCGACGGCCACGCAATGTTCGACCTGCCGGGTCTCACGATCCGGCGGTTGACCGAAGCAGGCGTAACAGCCGAAAATCTCGATATCTGCACCTATGCCGACGAGGAGCGCTTCTTCTCCTACCGGCGGACGACACACAGGCAGGAACCGGACTACGGCCGGCAGATTTCCGCCATTTGTATACGGGGGACCTGACATGGCGCTTCAATTTGCCCAGGAAGAATATGCAAGCCGTCTCGAGCGGCTGACGGAGAAGATGCGCGAGGAGAAGCTCGATGCCGTGCTGCTTTTCGCCCAGGAGAGCATGTACTGGCTGACGGGCTACGACAGCTTCGGCTACTGCTTCTTCCAGACGCTGGTCGTGAAGAAGGATGGCTCCATGGTCTTGCTGACGCGCTCGGCCGACCTGCGCCAGGCACGCCACACCTCCAATATCGAGCGCATCGAGATCTGGGTGGACCGGGCCAATGCCGATCCGACCCTGGATCTCAAGAACCTCTTGAGCGAACTCGACCTGCTCGGCTGCCGCATCGGCGTCGAATACGACACGCATGGCATGACCGGCCGCGTCGCCCGCCTGCTCGACCGCCAGCTCCAGACCTTCGGCGAGATAATCGACGCCTCTTACCTCGTCAGCCGTCTGCGGCTCATCAAGAGCGACGCCGAGATCGCCTATGTCGAGAAGGCGGCAAGTCTTGCCGACGATGCGCTCGATGCCGCGCTGCCGCTGATCCGTCCCGGCGGCAACGAAGCCGACATCCTCGCGGCGATGCAGGGCAAGATTCTGGCCGGCGGCGGCGATTATCCGGCCAACGAATTCATCATCGGCTCCGGCGCCGATGCGCTGCTCTGCCGCTACAAGTCCGGGCGCCGCGTGCTCGACAGCCAGGACCAACTCACCCTCGAATGGGCCGGCGTCAGCGCCCACTATCACGCCGCGATGATGCGCACCGTTGTCATTGGCGAGCCGACCAACCGTCACCGCGAACTCTACAGCGCCTGCCGCGAAACCATCCAGGCCATCGAGATGGTGCTTCGTCCCGGCAACACCTTCGGCACCGTCTTCGACATGCATGCCAAGATCATGGACGAGCGCGGCCTCGCCCGTCACCGCCTTAACGCCTGCGGTTACTCGCTCGGCGCCCGCTTCTCGCCCTCCTGGATGGAGCACCAGATGTTCCATCTCGGCAACCCGCAGGAGATCGAGCCGAACATGTCGCTGTTCGTGCACATGATCATCATGGATTCCGACAGCGGCACGGCCATGACCCTCGGCCAGACCTACCTCACCACCACGGATACGCCGCGTGCGCTGTCGCGCTATGGCCTGGACTTCATTTCTGCTTAGGGAAATCCGCCTAGAATTGCTTTGAACTGGCAGACGACAGGAGACGTTTCAAAAACTGCCGCGAAGAAAACGGACGGTTTGAACATGCGAAAGCTCACCACGCCTATTGTTGGCCTCGGCCTCCTCGTTGCCCTGGCCGGCTGCAACAGCACCGACATGCTGACGCCGCAGGTCGACGTCGGCGCGGGAACCTTTCGCTCGCCGCCGGTGACGCAATCCGACCTCGACGCCATGTCGAACCAGACCGCCGTCGCCCCAGTGCAGCGCGAACCCGTCAGCCAGACCACCGCCTACTCTCCTCAGCCCGTCGCTTCGAACACGCCGACGGCCTATGCCAGCGGCGATGCGACCTATACCGATCCGGCCGGCACGTTCGAGGCCCAGGCGAGCCGGCTTGCCGCCGGTGCAGCACCAGCCCAGAACACGATCCAGAGCCAACCGACCCCGGTACAACAGACGCCAGTGCAACAGACGGCAGCCGCTGCCGAAGAGATCCAAGACCAGCCGAGCGTCGCTTCGCTGCCAAAGGCAAGTGCCGCCACCAGTGGAACGATCCGGTTCCTGCCGATCATCGGCGCGCCGGTCCAAGCGGTCACGCCGCTCTCCAAGCAGCTTGGGGCCGAAGCGCGCGCACACGGCCTGACGATCAAGGGCTCTGGCGATGCCAGCAGCGAACATATCCTCAAGGGCTACTTCTCTACGCTCAAAGACGGCGACAAGACCACCGTCGTCTATGTCTGGGACGTGCTCGACGGCAGCGGCAACCGCCTGCACCGCATCCAGGGACAGGACTCGGTTCCCGGCGGCGGCGCCGACTTGTGGAGCGGCGTGCCGGCGGCAACCATGCAGGGAATCGCGACGAAAACCATCAACGCCTACCTCGAATGGCGGCAATCTCAGGCCGGTTGATGCAAAGTTTTTAGGATATTGGCCTTCGCGGCGCAGCATTCCCCTTGCATTCAAGTTCAGTCTCGCTAAAAAGCGGCCGATCAGCTCTGAACGGCGGCCATCCGCAAAGAATGTCCGCGATTGGAATGGCTCTCGGAATCTGCGCGGAACACACCGCTCCCGGAAAAGTACCGGACGGTGACCGCGCCAGCTCAAGGCGGTCCGTCAATGAAGGTTTTCGCAGGCAATTCGAACCGGCTGCTGGCCGAAGCGATCTGCAACTATCTCAACCTGCCTCTCGGCAAAGCGGCGGTACGCCGGTTCGCCGATCAGGAAATCTTCGTCGAGATCGGCGAAAACGTGCGCGGCGAGGATGTGTTCATCATCCAGTCGACTTCTTTCCCCACCAACGATCACCTGATGGAACTGCTCATCATGATCGACGCGGTGCGCCGCTCTTCCGCTCGCCGCATCACCGCAGTGCTTCCCTATTTCGGCTATGCCCGCCAGGATCGCAAAGCCGGTCCGCGCACGCCGATCTCTGCCAAGCTCGTCGCCAACCTGATCACCGAAGCCGGCGCCGACCGCGTGCTGACCCTTGATCTTCACGCCGGGCAGATCCAGGGCTTCTTCGACATCCCGACCGACAACCTTTATGCGATCCCGATCCTGGCGCGCGACGTCAAGGAAAACTACGACCTCAAGAACGTCATGGTCGTTTCGCCCGACGTTGGCGGCGTGGTGCGTGCCCGCGCACTCGCCAAGCGCCTCGACTGTCTGTTGGCAATCGTCGACAAGCGCCGCGACCGTCCGGGTGAATCGGAAGTCATGAACGTCATCGGCGACGTGAAGGGCAAGGACTGCCTGCTGATCGACGACATCGTCGACTCGGGTGGCACGCTCTGCAACGCGGCCGAAGCGCTCCTAAAGAACGGCGCCACCAGCGTCACCGCCTACATCACCCACGGCGTTCTCTCCGGCGGCGCGGTTGCCCGCGTCACCTCGTCGATGCTGAAGGAACTTGTCATCACCGACTCGATCCAGCCGACCACGGCCGTCCAGTCCGCCCACAACATCCGCGTGATCACCACCGCTGGCCTGCTTGGCGAAGCCATCAGCCGCACCAGCCAGGAAGAGTCGGTCTCGAGCCTCTTCGACTGAGTTCGTTGCGAACGCGCGAATTGATGGAAACGCCGGCGTCAAAGCGCCGGCGTTTTTCGTTGAGCGACAAGTACCGCGAACAAGGCGAGCCTGAATGAAAGCTGCAACAATCTATGAGCGTGAGGGCATGCTTTACGTTCACAGTTCATCAAAGACGACTGTAGGGCTTTGGATTCTCAATGCTCCAGTTTTGAGTATCGACAAGACTGATGTCGGAGAAGTGGGCCGCGCGATTAGGAAGTGCCTGGCAGCATCTTGCGAGAATGTCCCGCACCCGAGGTCGCTCACAAACCTATTCGATCCAGTGCTCGTTCTAGCGGGGGTAAAATCGTTCGGTAGATTCTTGAAAGCAGCTAAATGCCTAGAGGTCGAAACGAGCTGTGAGGCAACGGTAAGGTTGATCCCGACACGAAATGAAGGCGTCAAGAGCGGGTTCGTTCCGCTAACGGGCAAAACTGTAAGCGTCATTGGTTCAGATGAAGATCTAGGTTCGGCAGCGATTGAGGCGCTCGCAACATCGGAATGACGAGACAAGCTCGCGAATTCCCCCCAAATTTACGCCGGCGCCATGCGCCGGCGTTTTTCTTTGTGGGAGGCGATTACCTGCCCAGCGCCTGCACCACCGGCTGGTCGACGAGGTTGTCGATGAACCAGTTGGGATAAACCGGCATCGGCACCGTCTCGGCATCGAGCGCCGAGATTTCCGCCTGGGTCAGAACAAGATCGGCCGACCCAAGATTGTCCTTGAGCTGGTGCGGCTTGGAGGCTCCGAGGAGCACGCTCGTCACCGCCTTCTTCGAAAGCAGCCAGGCGATCGCTACCTGCGCCACGCTCGCGCCATGGTGATCGGCGATCGCCCGCATGCGCTCCACCAGCTTGAACCCGTGTTCCTTGTCGAAGGGCAGGATGTCGAAACCGGAATAGCGGTTGTTCGGATCGCCGAGATTTTCGCGCGTGTACTTACCCGAAAGAAAGCCCGAAGCGAGCGGGCTCCAGACAGTCAGCCCCAGCCCGTATCGCTGCAGCATCGGGATGATGTCACGCTCCACGTCGCGACC
The DNA here is from genome assembly GCF_037120565.1 of Ensifer sp. CCNWLY38. NCBI lineage: Bacteria > Pseudomonadati > Pseudomonadota > Alphaproteobacteria > Hyphomicrobiales > Rhizobiaceae > Ensifer > Ensifer sp. CCNWLY38. The sequence goes on along the minus strand of NZ_JBBBBO010000004.1, from coordinate 125,705 downwards.
AAGCAAGGAATAATGCATCTGGCCATGAGTGAAGGGAGCGAGGCCGTTGGCCTTTTGGATTTCGAGAGCGGCCGCAACCTTCCAGGCCGACCAGTTCGAAAAGCCGATGTAGCGCACCTTGCCGGACCGCACGACCGCATCGAGTGCCAGCAGCGTTTCTTCGAGCGGCGTGTGCGGATCCTCCTTGTGGACGATGTAGGTATCGATCCAATCGGTACCGAGGCGTTTGAGGCTCTCGTCGACCGACCAGAGGATATGGCGGCGCGAAAGGCCGGCCTGGGTCAACGGCGTTCCGGTGCGGAAGCCGACCTTGGTGGCGATCACCACCTCGTCGCGACGGGACTTGAGCGCCGCGCCCAGGATCCGTTCCGATTGCCCGGAGGCATAGGCGTCGGCCGTATCGAAGAAGTTGATGCCGGCATCCAGCGCCTGTCCGACAAGGGCATTGGCCGCTTCGGCATCGGTCTTGTAGACGGCGCCGAGGCTGCGGTCGCCGGCGGTGAAGGTCATGGCGCCGAAAGCAAGGCGCGAGACCACCAGACCGGTGTTTCCAAGCGTCGTGTATTGCATGTCGCTCTCCATTGCTTGAAGGAAGCGGTGTGAGGAGACCATGCCAAAGTTGATTGCGATGAAAAATAGCTGTTATCTTTAAGGCTTCAGAAGCAGAGCTTCATAATGGCAATGACACGCGATCCGTTCAACGGGCTAAGAGAATTCCTGGCGGTTGCCGAGAGCAGCAGCTTCACGGCCGCGGCAGCGACGCTCGGCGTCACGCCGAATGCAGTCAGCCAGACGATCCGGGCGCTCGAAGCGCGTCTCGGCCTCCAGCTCTTCGTGCGCACCACACGGCGCGTCGCCCTCACCGAAGCCGGTAGCGCCTTCCTGAAGCGCGTGCGTCCCGCTGCTTTCGAGATCACCGATGCCTATGAGTTGCTCGGAGACTTTCGCGACCGGCCCATGGGCAATCTCAGGCTGACCGTGCCGCGCATGGCGATCCCGCTGGTGCTGACGCCGCTTTTGCCGCGCTTCCGCCAGGCCTATCCGGACGTTTCCGTGGAAATCTCGATCGATGATGCCGCTGTCGATATCACTGAGCGCGCCTTCGATGCCGGCATCCGCATCGGCGAAGCGGTCGAACGGGACATGATTGCGGTTCGGCTGACGCCCGACATCACCTGGGCCGTGGTCGGGTCACCTTCGTACTTTACGAAGCGAGGTCGGCCGCAAACGCCCGAAGAGCTGACACGCCACGAGGCGATCCGTTATCGCTACCCGGCATCCGGCACGATCTATCGCTGGGAGTTCGAGCGGGAGGGACGCGACTTTTCCGTCGACGTACCCGGCGGGCTGACCGTCAATGATTTCCAGATGCTCATGGAGATGGCGGAAGCCGGCACTGGGCTCGCCTACCTGCCGGACCTTTCGGTGCGCGACGCTGTCGCAACCGGCCGTCTCGAGCGGGTGCTCGAAGCCTACCTGCCGACGTCGCCAGGCCTCTTCATCTATTTCCCCGCCAAGGCCCAGACCCAGCCGAAATTGCGGGCCCTTCTCGATCTGGCAGCAAAGATCGCGCGAGAGCGGAAGTAGGTCGCGTCAGCGCCCTCGAAAGATCACGGCGCACGCCTCGCCACCACCAAACAGGCGCGAGCGCGTAAGGAAACGTTTCTCCCGCCCATTGTCGAGTGAGAACATGCCGCCCCTGCCCGGCACCACGTCGATGATCAGTTGCGTGTGTTTCCAGACCTCGAACTGGCTGGCGCTGATATAGACGGGGACGCCGCCGATCTCGCCGAGCTTCACGTCGTTGTCGCCGACGATGTAATCATCCGCCGGATAACACATGGGCGACGAGCCGTCGCAGCAGCCGCCGGACTGGTGAAACAGGATATCGGGGTGGTCGCGTCGGATTTCGGCGATCAGTTCGAGCGCCGCATCCGTCGCGAGTACGCGCGGTTCGTTGACCTCGGTCATTCCTGTCAGTTCGCTGGACAAGGCGAGCCTCCCATTCGATCGCGCATCCCGTATTGGTCGGCTGAGGCGCGGGTGGAGAGCACACCTCAGCCGCCGGTCGAGCAAGAGGAAAGGTGGAGATTATCTTCCCTCCCGCTCGTGTCGCCTTCCCCAGCGGCGGGGAAAGCAGGGTCCGATCAGAAGAAGCCGAGCGCCTTCGGGCTATAGCTCACGAGCATGTTCTTGGTCTGCTGGTAGTGATCGAGCATCATCTTGTGGGTCTCGCGGCCGATGCCGGACTGCTTGTAACCGCCGAAGGCCGCATGAGCCGGATAGGCGTGGTAGCAATTGGTCCAGACGCGGCCGGCCTGGATTTCGCGACCGAAGCGATAGCAACGGTTGGCATCGCGGCTCCAGACGCCGGCACCGAGGCCGTAGAGCGTGTCGTTGGCGATCTCCAGCGCTTCCGCCTCGGTCTTGAAGGTGGTGACCGAAACGACCGGTCCGAAGATTTCCTCCTGGAAGATCCGCATCTTGTTGTGCCCGCGGAAGACCGTCGGCTTGACGTAGAAGCCTTCGGCCAGCTCGCCCTCAAGCACGTTGCGGCCGCCGCCGGTCAGCACTTCGGCGCCTTCTTGGCGACCGATGTCGATGTAGGAGAGGATCTTTTCGAGCTGTTCACTGGAGGCCTGTGCGCCGATCATTGTCGCGCTGTCGAGCGGGTTGCCCTGCCGGATCGCCTCGACGCGTTTTACCGCCCGTTCCATGAAGCGGTCATAGATGCTTTCCTGAACCAGAGCGCGGCTCGGGCACGTGCAAACCTCGCCCTGGTTTAGCGCGAACATGGCAAAACCTTCGAGCGCCTTGTCGAAGTAATCGTCGTCCTCAGCGAGCACGTCGGCAAAGAAGATGTTCGGCGATTTGCCGCCGAGCTCCAGCGTCACCGGAATGAGGTTCTGGCTGGCATATTGCATGATCAACCGGCCGGTCGTCGTTTCGCCGGTAAAGGCGATTTTGGCGATGCGCGGGCTGGTGGCGAGCGGCTTGCCCGCTTCAAGCCCGAAGCCGTTGACGATGTTGAGTACGCCCGGAGGCAGGAGGTCGCCGATCAGCTCCGCCCAGACGAGGATCGAGGCCGGCGTCTGCTCGGCCGGTTTCAGGACGACGCAATTGCCGGCGGCCAGCGCCGGTGCCAGTTTCCACGCGGCCATCAGGATCGGGAAATTCCAGGGAATGATCTGCCCGACGACGCCCAGCGGCTCATGGAAATGGTAGGCGACGGTGTCGTGGTCGATCTCACCGATCGAGCCTTCCTGGGCACGGATGCAGGCGGCGAAATAGCGGAAATGGTCGATGGCAAGCGGAATGTCGGCCGCCATGGTCTCGCGGATCGGCTTGCCGTTGTCGAAGGTTTCGGCGCGCGCCAGCAGCTCGAGATTGTCCTCCATGCGGCCCGCGATCTTCATCAGGATGTTGGAGCGCTCGGCGGCCGACGTCCGGCCCCATTTCTCTCGGACGGCGTGGGCGGCGTCGAGCGCCAGTTCGATATCGGCGGCGTCCGAGCGCGCCACCTGGCAAAGCACGCCCCCGGTCACCGGCGTCGTGTTGTCGAAATAGCGCCCGGCCACCGGCTCGCGCCATTCGCCTCCGATGAAGTTGCCGTATTTCTGCTTGAACGGGCTTTCGACGATCTTCTGATGCAACATGGTCTTTCCTCCCTGAGAACCAGCAACGGGGCTGTGAGAAGGAAGGTGCGACTGAACGTGCGTCTTCGATAGTGAGGCGCAAGCACCAGCGACGCGATGTGTTTCAGAATTGAGACAGGTAGGCTTGGATCCCGTGCTGCGGTGCAGCAATCAAAAGAAATTAGGCATCAGCGTCTGCCCCTCATCCCCCTGCCGGGACCTTCTCCCCGTTGTCACGGGGAGAAGGGGCAAGCCGCGAGCACCGAGTTCCTCCCGCAACAGAGGTGGATATTGTCGCTCGGCCGCCTTCCTCAAGCCGACGTAAAGCTGCTCCGCGAAGGCCGGTAGCGGCCACGTCCCCTCTCCCCGCCTGCGGGGAGAGGGTTAGGGTGAGGGGCATCTTTCACTATGAGATAATCAGTTGACCTGGAGCCGCTTCATCTTGCGGTAAAGGGTGGCGCGGCTGATGCCGAGCAGGTCGGCCGCCATGGAGACGTTGCCGCTGGCGCGCGAAAGCACCCGCCGGAGCGCCGCGCGCTCAGCATCGGGAAGCTCGGCGGCATCGCCTGACGTGTCCTCTCGAAGAAGGTCGGAGGCCGGAACCCCGGCGGCGATGCGCCGGTCGTCGAGTTCGAGCCATTGCCGTGCGGCACGCGTGGCACCAAGCACGAGATCATCGCGGTCGACGGCAAGGAGCGCCGGCCCGGCACGATCCACCGGCACCAGCACGATGCGCGCACCGGCGAAGGCACGACGGAAAAGGCCGGCCTCGATACGCGCGGCAGCGTCACGCACCGCCTGCGACAGGATCGACATGGTGATCTCGGAAGCATCGTCGCGGCAGGTGGAAATGTCGATTGCCGCCGCCAACCGCCCGCGATGATCGCGGATCGGCGCGGTGGCGCAGCTCAAGCCGATATTGCTGCTCAGGAAATGCTGATCGCGCTGGATGACGACGGCGCGCTCATCGGCGATCGCCGTGCCGATGCCGTTGGTGCCCACACTCGCCTCGCTCCACACCGTTCCCGACCAGAGCCCGACGCCGCGGAATTCAGCGTCGTCGCCGACCGCTCCGCGCCGCTCGAGCGCCACGCCGTCATTGTCGGTGAGGAGCAGGCAGCAGCCGGCCCTGCCGACGGTCGCAAACAACCGGTCGAGTTCGATACCGGCCTCCGCCAGCAGTTCACCGGAGCGCTCGCGGACGGAGCGAAACTCGCTGTCCGACAGCCGAAGCGGCGTACGCGCTTCCTCCGGAGCAAGCTTGTGCAGGGTCATGCAGCGCCGCCACGACGCGGCCACCGGTGAGCTCGCCGCCGCCGAAGACTGGTGCGCGACCCGATAGACAAGTTCCGAATGATCCCTGACGGCAGGCATCGGCTTCCTCCCTGAAAGCGTCGACCGGCGAAGGCGGATGCGACCGATCTCCCAAACGGCGCACCTGCTTGGGCGGCACTATAGCCAACGATCTCCGCAAAGGTCCAGCCAGACGAAGGTTCGAGGGCCAGCCCCCCTCAGCGAGTTTGATCGGTGCATCACGCGGCCGATATCGACAGCGCGCCCGAATGTGATACGCGAAAGGATCATATCGCCGCGACTCACCCCCACAACAGCCGGTTGCCGCCATGTTTCGTGACTTCTCGCTCCAGAGCCTCTTCATGGGCCTGCTGATCGCCTTCGTCGGCTTCGCCAGTTCCTTCGCCGTCGTGTTGCACGGCCTGACCGGCGTCGGCGCCAGCGAAGCACAGGCTGCCTCCGGGCTGATGGCGTTGTCGATCTCCATGGGCGTGTGCGCGATTGTCATCAGCGCCGTCACGCGGCTGCCGGTCAGCATCGCCTGGTCGACGCCGGGTGCCGCACTGCTCGCCAGCGCCGGTGTCGTCGAAGGTGGCTTCAACGCTGCCGTCGGCGCCTTCCTCGTCTGTGGGCTGCTCGTCGTCGTCGCCGGCCTCTGGAAACCGCTCGGCCGCCTAGTTTCGGGCATTCCTGCCCCGCTTGCCAATGCCATGCTCGCGGGCGTGTTGCTCAGCCTCTGCTTCGCGCCGGTGAAGGCGATCGCCTTCAATCCGCTTCTCGGCTTGCCGATCCTGATTGCCTGGGCGGTCGTCGGCAGCGTCAACAAGCTCTATGCCGTTCCGGCCGCACTCGTTGCCTTCGTGCTCGTCATCGCCTTTGGCGTCGAAATCCCGGCAGGCGCCTTCTCTGCCCTTTCCTCGGCGCTGGTGCCGACCGTCGAATTCGTGACCCCACAGTTCAATGTCGCAGCCATGGTCAGCATTGCGCTGCCGCTGTTCATCGTCACCATGGCCTCGCAGAACATCCCCGGCATCGCGGTGTTGAAGGTCAACGACTATCACCCCGCCCCCGGGCCGCTGTTTGCGACCACCGGCCTCTTTTCCATGCTGAGCGCGCCCTTCGGCGGCCATGCGGTCAATCTGGCGGCGATCACCGCCGCCATGTGCGCCGGCAGCGATTCCCATCCCGATCGCAACCGACGCTACTGGTCGGCGATCAACGCCGGCGCCTTCTACATTCTCTTCGGGCTGCTTGCCGGCGCCGTCACCACCTTCGTCAGCCTTGCGCCTTCCATCCTGATCGAGGCGGTGGCCGGTCTCGCGCTCGTCGGCGCCTTCGCCAGTTCCGCGATGGCCGCCTTCACCGAGGCGAAGACACGCGAGGCGGCCGCCATCACCTTTCTGGTGACCGCGTCGGGCGTCAGTTTCGGCGGTGTTTCCGGCGCCTTCTGGGGTCTGATTGCCGGTGGGCTGATGCTGGCGCTTGCGCGCCTGACCCAGAAAAAGGCCTGAATCCGCGGCAAAGCTTGCATTCGCGGGTGATCTCGTCTATGGAGCGCCCGTCCGCGTAGACACCCTTGGAGGCAACGCGGATGAAGCCCTTGTGGCTTCGGTTCTTCTGCCATTGCGGACGAACTCTCCAAAATTAGACATTAGAAAGGTCTATCCATGAGCCACGCAACTTATGAGCTCAAGGCCGAGACGCGCGAACGGGTTGGTAAGGGGTCCTCCCGTGAACTTCGTCGCAACGGTCTTATCCCGGCTGTCATCTACGGTGACAAGCAGGCCCCCGTTTCCATCGCACTCTCCACCAAGGAAGTGACGATGAAGATCCACGCCGGCGGTTTCATGACCACCGTCGCGGTCATCGACGTCAACGGCGAAAAGATCCGCGTCCTGCCGAAGGACTACCAGCTGGATCCGGTCCGTGACTTCACCATGCATGTCGACTTCCTGCGCGTCTCCAAGGACAGCCAGGTTACCGTTGAAGTTCCGGTTCACTTCGAAAACGAAGAAAAGTCCCCGGGCCTGAAGGCTGGCGGCGTTCTGAACATCGTTCGCCACGAAGTCGAACTCAACGTTTCGGCCAACGACATTCCGGAATTCCTGAGCGTCGATCTCTCCGGCCTCAAGGTCGGCGACGCGATCCACATCTCCGACATCAAGCTGCCGAAGGGCGCGACCCCGGCTATCGCCGACCGCGACTTCACCGTTGCGACGATCGTCGCTCCGGCCGGTGGCGTGAAGGAAGAAGAAGCTGCCGAAGGCGAAGCAGAAGCCTGATTGGCTTTTGGGTGACTGGCGAAAAGCCAGTCCCGCCGCACTTCATCGAGAGCCCGTCCCATTCGCGTGGGGCGGGCTTTTTGTATTGGTCCACAGGCCTGTCGCCACACAGCGCCTGCATCGCGTCTCATCATTTATCACGAAGCGATTTCAGCAACATTTAAGGTTTTGATGATGTTCTTCTGTCGGGGAAACTGGGGCTCAGACTGAAGAGAATCCGAATATGAAATGCGTGGCAGCACCTTCTAAGGCGTGCATCCGATGATGCATTCCGTGGAGAACCGATTTATTGCGATTGTCTGTGGCGCAATGCTCGTTTTCATTGCCCCGCTGCTCGTTCTCTTCCTGAGCATCTCCAGCGACCGCATCGCACGCGAGCGGATTCACAACATCGAGCTGCTGATGGCGGCAAGTGCCGAGGCGCTGGGCAAACCCATCTGGGACTTCGACAGCGACGGCATCAAGCACATCGCCCGCTCTCTGATAAACGGCACCGATATCCTCTCCGTCACCGTCCGCGACCAGACCGGCTCGATCCTCGCCCAGATGCCCTTGGGCGGCGCTGTGCCCGGCACCAGGGACCGGATCCTCAGCCTGCCCATTTCCTATCAGTCCATGGATGGGATGAAGGAGATCGGGCGCATCGAGGTGAGAGTGCCGACGCCCGGCCTTCTGTCGCAATTCAGCAAGGACGAATTGGCGATCCTCGCCATCCTGCTCTTCGCCGTCGCTATCGTCTTCGCCGCGGCGCTCGTCGGCAATCGCTTCACGGTGATGCGCCCGCTGATGCGCCTGACGGCGGCGATCGAGGCGACGCGCCGCCTCGGCTCACGCCACCGGGTCGACTGGACCTCCGACGACGAAATGGGTGCGCTTGCCGCCAACTTCAACGAGATGCAGGACCGGCTCGAGCGTGAAGAGACCGAACTGAAGAATGCGCACGAACGCGTCACCGATATCTACAACCTGACACCCGCCATGCTCTTCTCGCTCGACGTCGACGGGCGCCTGCTCGCCGTCAGCGACTACTGGCTGCTGGCGACCGGTTACGATCGTGACGACGTCATCGGCCGCGACTTCGTCGATTTCATCGATCAGCACTGGCACGAAACCTATCGCACCCATGCCAAGACGATCGCGGTCGGCGACCATGAGATCCGGGAGGTCACCGTTCCTTTCCGCAAGGCGGATGGCGAACTGATGACCGTGCTGATCCAGGAGACGAAGGCGACCGGTGAAGGCAGCCTGTCGCTCTCCGTCATGACCGATGTCACGGCACTGAAGCAGGCGGAAAGCCGCAACCACACCCAGGCGATCACCGACCACCTCACCGGCCTGCTCAACCGTCAGGGGTTCGAAGCGGCACTCGACGACGCGATCCGACAGGCCGACGAATGTGGCATGCAGCTTGGCTGCCTGTTCATCGATCTCGACCGCTTCAAATGGATCAACGACAATTTCGGCCATGCGGCCGGCGACGAAGTGCTGCGCCACACGGTCGACCTCATCCATAACGCGCTGAGCCCCGGCGACATCATGGCCCGCCTCGGCGGAGACGAATTCGCCATCCTGATTTCCGACCGGGATGCGGCTGCGCTCGCAAGCGAGATCGGCGAACGCATCGTTTCGGCGCTGCGCGAGCCGATGCCGATTGCCGGCAACGAACTCCTCGTCAGCGCCAGCGTCGGCATCTCGGTATACCCGGCCCATGCAGAAAACGCCTCCGACCTCTTGCTCAAGGCGGATATGGCCATGTATGCGCGCAAGCACGATGGCAAGAACGGCCTGCAGCTCTTTGACGCCAGCATGCTCGACGCATCCCGCGAGCGCCATGAGATCGAACAGTGCATCGAGGCCGGGCTGAAGGACGACCACTTCGAGGCCTGGCTGCAGCCGATCGTCAGCCTTGCCGACGGGCAGATCGCCGGCTTCGAGGCGCTAATGCGCCTCAACCACCCGGAAAAGGGCCTGATGCCGCCCGGCAAGATCATCGGCATTGCCGAGGAAACCGGCACGATCGCCCGCATCGGCGACCGCATCCTCGAAAAGGCGATCCGCCATCTGGCTGCGATCTCCGAGCTGGACGGCACGCAGAACACCTATCTGGCCGTCAATTTCTCGCCGCTGCAATTCGAGCTGACCCTGCCGCACAAGCTCGCCGCCCTGCTCCTGAAGCACCATATTTCGCCAAGCCGGATCGTCGTCGAGATCACCGAAGCCGTGCTCATGCTCGACAATCCGGAAGTGCACGCGGTGCTGAAGCAACTCAACGAATTCGGCTGCCGCATCGCGCTCGACGATTTCGGCACCGGCTATTCGTCGCTGAGCTACCTCAACCGTTTCCCGGTCGATATCGTCAAGGTCGACCAGTCCTTCACCCGTTCGCTGAGTTCCGGCACCGCCGACATCAGGCGCAAGAGCCGCATGCTGATCAAGGGCATCCGCACCATCTCGCACCAGATGGGCTGCACCGTCGTTGCCGAAGGCATCGAGACGAAGGAGCAATGGCAGCTGCTGCGCAAGCTGGGCGTCGATTGCGGCCAGGGCTATCTCTTCAGCCGGCCGATGCAGATCGACAGCATGCTGAAGATGCTGGAAAGCGACTCGGAGGCAAAGACGGCGGCGGTGGCAGACAGGCGGGCATGATGTTCTCTGCCAGCGGTCGCGCTCTCCGATGGAGGTTCGGGACGCGGAAGCACTGCGCGGATACCGCAAGGCATGCAGCAAAAGGAGGAAAGCACGTGAAGGCGCTGATCCCAATATTTTTCCTCGGTCTCTTCACGACCGCTGAGGCGCAGGCGATCAAGTTCGTCACCGAGGAGTACCCCCCTTACAATTTTTCGACCGAGAACGGTCCGAGCGGTGCTGCGGTAGACCAGGTCAAGCGGATCATGGAGCGGCTGAAACAGCCTTACACGATCGAGGTTCTGCCCTGGGCGCGGGCCTTCATGCTGGCCGAAACCGATCCCGCCTATTGCGTTTTCACCACCGGCCACGACGCCGAACGCGACAAGAAGTTTCTATGGGTCGAACCCCTGCTGGTCGATCATATGGTCATGGTTCGCCACGCCGGCTCGGACATAGCACCGGCTTCGCTGGAAGCAGCACGTCAGTACACCGTGGGCACCCAGCGCGAGGATTTTTCCGCAACCTATCTCAGGGCGCATGGCTTTCCGAAGATCGACTATGCCGCAAACCTCGATTCGAGCGTCAAGAAGCTGATCGCCGGACGCGTCGATCTGCTTATGACGTCAGAGAAAACCTTCCAGAGCATGCGCGCCGAGGGCAAACCGGTTGAGGCGGCGCTGGTGCTTGAAGGCAAGCTCTACGGTATCGCCTGCCACCGCGATGTATCGCGGGCAACCATCGCCGCGATGCAGCGCGAGCTGGACCGGTTGGTCGGCAACGGCACCCAGGACGAGATCTTCAAGCACTACGGTCTCACGCCGAATGCCAGCCTGCGCGCCGAGAAATAAGCGTTGACTTCCCCCGGGCACGATGATTTTGGATGGCCCCACCCCGAAATCATCGACGCGTGACGACATGCTGATCATCGTAGGACTTGGCAATCCAGGTTCGAAATACGCCACCAACCGGCACAATATCGGCTTCATGGCGGTTGACGTCATTCACCGCCGGCACGGCTTTTCCTCCTGGTCGAAGAAGTTCAAGGCCGAGATCGCCGAAGGCGAGATCGCCGGCGAACGCGTGCTCCTGATGAAGCCGCAGACCTTCATGAACCTCTCCGGCGAAGCGGTCGGTGAGGCCATGCGCTTCTACAAGCTGCAGCCGAAGGACATCACCGTCATCTATGACGAGCTGGACCTGCCGGCCGCCAAGGCGCGGCTCAAGGTCGGCGGGGGCCATGGCGGCCACAACGGCATCAAGTCGATCGACGCTCATTGCGGCAAGGAGTATCGCCGCCTGCGCCTGGGCATCGGCCACCCCGGGGTCAAGGACCTCGTTCACGCCCACGTTCTCGGCGATTTCGCCAAGGCCGACCAGGCCTGGCTGGTACCGCTGCTCGACGCCATCGCCGACAATGCCGACATGCTGGTGCGCGGCGAGGATAGCCAGCTTCTGAACAAGATTGCGCTCGCGACCGGCAGCAAGCCGGAAGTGGACAAGCCCGATGCTCCGAAGAAGCAGGGCGCGCAATCGCACATCCATCAGGCCCGCAATTCAGCCCAGCCGAAGAAGCTGCCGGCGACCGGCCCGATGGCCGACATGCTGAAGAAGATGTTCGGCTCGAAGAACGACTAGCTTCCCGTTTCCGGAGCGAGCACTAGTTTTCGCTCAGGTCGGCTTTGAAGACCGACCTGGAGCACGCCCCATGAGCCACCCGGTGATTGACTGGCTTCTCGCTTCGGATCCTTCGATCCGCTGGCAAGTGATGCGTGACCTGCTGGATGCCCCGGAACCTGTGTGGAGGGCCGAGCGAGCCAAGGTGGAGACCGAAGGCTGGGGCGCCAGACTGCTGTCGCATCAGGACGACGACGGCCAATGGGCGGGCGGCGCCTTCATTCCGGCTGGTTTTGACGCGCGCGAGTGGTCCGAGCGCGGTCAGCCCTGGACGGCCACGTGCTTTTCGCTGTCGCAGCTCAGGGAATTCGGCCTCGACCCAGCATCGGGTCGGGCCAGGCGAACCGTTGAACTGATCGGCGCCAACGCCCGCTGGGACGAAGGCGGCCAGCCCTATTGGCAAGGCGAGGTCGAGGAGTGCATTAACGGCCGAACCGTGGCTGACGGCGCCTATTTCGGCGTCGACATCGCGCCCATCGTCGAAAGGCTCGTTGGCGAACGGCAGCCCGATGGCGGCTGGAACTGCGAGCGGGCGAATGGCTCAACCTGCTCATCCTTTGCAAGCACCATCAATGTGCTGGAAGGACTGCTGGAGTTCGAAAGGGCGACCGGCGGCACACCGCAGTCCAAGGCAGCGCGGGAGGCTGGTGAGGACTATCTCCTCAAGCGCAACCTCTTCCGCCGCCTGAGCACCGGCGAACCGGCGAGCAATCGGTTTCTTTGCCTCTGCCATCCGAACCGCTGGCACTACGACATCCTGCGCGCACTCGACTATTTCCGCGCGTCAGCGCTCCAGACCGGCGCCGCACCTGACCCGCGCCTCGGCGAGGCTATCGAACATCTTTCTTCGCGACGCCTTGACAACGGCACCTGGCCGCTCGACTGGAGCCCCGCCGGACGGGTGTGGTTCGATGTCGACGACGGAGCCGACGTACCGTCGCGGTGGGTGACACTCAAGGCGATGCGCGTGCTCAAATGGTGGAATGCGTCCTCACCGATGAGCAAGGCGCACTGACGTCTTCCGCATCAAACGGATAGCCGCGAACCAGAAAGAGACCCGAACGCCTAGGCGGCCCTATGCGCTGCCAGAAAAATCCGCACCGCCTCGGCCGCATGGGCCTGCAGAACCTCCGGCGCCGGAATGGCGCCGTCGCCGAGCAGCATGGCATCATTTACCGGTCCACCCATGACGAGCCAGTTGAAGAAGCCGCCAGCGACCTGCACATCCCTCACCCGGATGTCGCCCTTCTCGCTATAGCGCTTGAAGGCGACGGCAAGCCGCCTGATCGAGCGCATGGGCCCGCGCTCGTGCAGGGCTTCGCCAAGCTGCGGAAAGCGCTCGACCTCGGCAATCACCAGGCGCCGCACCTGCATCAGCCGCGGCGTCATCACGATCGCCAGCAGCTGGGTGGCATAGTCGAGCAGAAATTCTTCGATCGGCTCATCGCCATCCGGGTCGGCGACCTGCTCCTGGAACTCATCGCCGGCGCCGCCCGTCATGCTGCGCACGACCTCCAGAAACAACGCCTCCTTGCTCTGGAAATGGGAATAGACGGTTTGCTTCGACACCTCCGCGGTCGCCGCAATCTCATCCATGTTCGTGCCGAGAAAGCCATGTTTCAGGAAGAGATCGCTTGCCGCCGCCACGATCCCCTTGCGGGTGCGCTCCATGCGCGTCTTTGCGCCGTTGCTCAATTCTGCCCCTCCGCCTTGCTGCACTTCACAAATCACCAGCCACACAATAGGCCAGTCGGATTGACAAATCAAACTGGACGGTCCAGTCTAGTTAGTGAGACAGATCGGGAGAGGGCCATGGTGAAACCACAAGCAAGAAATCGAATTGCCGCCTGCCGCTGCGGTCAGGTTGCCTTTGAAGCCGTCGGTGAACCGATCGTCGGCGCCGCCTGCTATTGCACCAGCTGCCGCACCGCCGGCGAGCGCTTCGAGGCCCTGCCCGAAGCGTCGCCTGTGCTGGAAGCCGACGGCTCGACGCGCTTCGCGCTCTACCGGAAGGACAGGATCCGCTGCATCCGGGGCAGCGAGCTTTTGCGCGAGCATCGGTTGACGCCCGAGGCGCCGACGCGAAGGGTGATCGCGAGTTGCTGCAACGCCGCCATGTTCCTCGAATTCAAAGGCGGCCACTGGCTGAGCGTCTACAATCAGCGTTTCGCCCCGGACGAACAGCCGCCACTCGAAATGCGGACCATGACGAAAGATCGCAAGGCAGGCGTAGAATTCGCCGATACACTGCCGAGCTACAAGACGCATTCGGGCCGCTTCATGTGGCGGCTTTTGACCGCCTGGGCGGCCATGGGATTCAAGGCGCCCAGGATCGACTATGTGAAAGGCGAGGCCAATGGCATCTGAGGCTCAGAAGATCGAGATCGAAAACATCGTCTCTCCCGGCCACAAATACCGTGTCGACCGGGTAAAGTACGAGGCAATGCGCGAAGCCCTGCTCGCGATTCTGCCACCGGCCGCACCGGGGCTGACCGTTGCGGAAGCGAAGGAGCGGCTATTGCCGTTGTTGCCGCAGGACCTTTTCCCCGAGGGTGCAAAGGCCGGCTGGTGGCTGAAGGCGGTTCAGCTCGATCTCGAAGCAAAAGGTACGATCGGGCGGGAAACGAGCAAGCCGCTTCGTCTGCACAGGAAGGCATAGGGCAAGCCGGCACTGCCGGGCACTCCCACGCCGGTCGCTATTCCTCTGGCTCGGTGGTGAAGAGCAGTGGAAAACCCGCTTCCTTGGCAAGATCGGTTGCCGCCTTGGCCTTGGTTTCCGCAATGTCGCGCACACAGACGACGACCACCGAAGTGCCCATCTTGTGCGCCGTCATCATCACGCGGTAGCCGGCCTCCTCGCTCATATGGAACACGGCCTTGAGCACGCCGACGACAAACTCGCGCGGCGTGTAATCGTCATTGAGCAGCATGACTTTGTAAAGCTTCGGCCGTTCGAGCTTCGGCTTGACCTTCACTGTGACTTTTCTGGCAACCTCGTTGTCACTCATCGGAACCACCCCGTTGATGACGGAAAGAACGGCACGGCCGCTACCGCATAGTTCCTTATATCGGAATAGATTTAAGGGCAGATCCGAGAGGCAGATCTAAGTGTTGCAGCAACCCCGCCTCAAGAGACGCGCGCCGCCGTATGCGCACTATCCTACGGGCGGCCGCACCGATCAAGCAAAAGCAGTCACCGTCGGTCAGTTGGCAGGCCAGTGGCCGACGAACATCGACGCCGCCTCGTCATAGGAGCGGGCGCGCTCCAGTGCCGCCTCGGGCGGCTGCTTGCGCGCGAGAAGCGCGTGATAGAAGCAATGCACGAAGAGCGGCGCATCGGCCCCTTCGGGCGAACCATCGGGGGCGACATAGAGGGCTGCGCCACCCGCCCCCCACAAAGGCATCGCCGTATGCCTTTCCGCCGGTTTCGCAGCAGGTGCTGAGAACGATCTTGCCGCCGAGCCTGGCATGCTCGGCGACGACCGAAGGCGGCAGGCTACCGTCGACCAGCATCGAGGTGTCGATGCCTTCGCAGTACTCGCCGAAGACGAAACCACTTTCGTCACCGTGGCCGCAGATGGCCAGATACTGATGCACCAGATCGCCGCCGGCGAGCAAGGTCAGGAAGTCCCCGGGTGTTCCCGGCAGATGCAGCGTGACGACGGCGCCAAGGCTCTCCAGCATGGAACGGATCAGCAGCGCTTCAAGCGTGTCGCCGATATCGACGACGGCCACCGGCACGCGCGGGAACATGAATTTCTGATCGATCAATGTGGGCTCCTCAGAATTTTCGCCGCGACGGGACCGGCGGATTTCTGAGCGCATATGCGGCCCAAATACCGCGCGTTCAACGGCGCAAGCCCCTTATTTACCGTGAACGGGGTGTCCACCCTTGACCAGGAAGCGCCCTTCCCGCATAGCCACGCCAACGGAATTTAAGGATACGGACGAGACCCCATGGGCTTCAAATGCGGTATTGTCGGGCTGCCGAACGTCGGCAAGTCCACGCTCTTCAACGCACTCACCAAGACGGCGGCCGCCCAGGCGGCCAACTACCCGTTCTGCACCATCGAGCCGAACACCGGCGAAGTGGCTGTGCCGGACCCGCGCATGCGCAAGCTTGCCGACATTGCCAAGTCGAAGGAAATCATCCCGACGCGCATCTCCTTCGTCGACATCGCCGGCCTCGTGCGTGGCGCGTCGAAGGGTGAAGGCCTCGGCAACCAGTTCCTCGCCAACATCCGCGAAGTGGATGCCGTCGTACATGTGCTGCGCTGCTTCGAGGATGACGACATCACCCACGTCGAAGGCCGCATCCACCCGGTCGCCGATGCCGAGACGATCGAGACCGAGCTGATGCTCGCCGACCTCGACAGCCTCGAGCGCCGCACCGAGCAGACCCGCAAGCGCGCCGGCGGCAAGGACAAGGACTCCATGGCGCAGTTGCCGATCATGGAAGCCTCGCTGAAGCTGCTGCAGGACGGCAAGCCGGTACGCACGCTGCTTGCCACGCTCGATGCCGAAGAGCTGCGCATCCTGCAGGGCCTGAACCTTTTGACCGCCCATCCGGTGCTCTACGTCTGCAACGTCGCGGAAAGCGATGCGGTCGACGGCAACGAGCACACCCGCGCGGTTGCCGAAATGGCAAAGGCGCAAGGAGCTGAGAGCGTCGTGATTTCGGCGGCGATCGAATCCGAAGTGGCCCAGCTGCCGGAAGAAGAATCCAAGGAGTTCCTGAGCGCACTCGGTCTCGAGGAAGCCGGTCTCGACCGCCTGATCCGCGCCGGCTACAAGCTGCTGGACCTCATCACCTACTTCACCGTCGGCCCCAAGGAAACGCGCGCCTGGACGATCCAGCGCGGCACCAAGGCGCCGCAGGCCGCCGGCGTCATCCACACCGACTTCGAGCGCGGCTTCATCCGCGCCAACACGATCGCTTATGAAGATTACATCGCGCTCGGCGGCGAAGTCGGCGCCAAGGAAGCCGGCAAGGCACGCGACGAAGGCAAGGAATACGTCGTCCAGGACGGCGACGTCATCCACTTCCGCTTCAACACGTAAGACGTGGCGCGGCGATCTTGCGTAGCAGGCGCAAGATCAAAGACACAAGGCGCGCTGCAACGGTGCAGCGCACGCAGAGAACTCGGTATCACGGCGCGGCATGCAACCGCGCCGTTATCGTTTCCGGCAGCTGGTCCATGACCATGCGGCGCAGTCGCTGCCAGAAGATGCCGATGAAGAGCACGGTAACGCCGACCACCGCGAAGGCGAGGAAGACGTAGCTGTCGAGCGATGCGCCGGTCTGGCTGAGCATCGTCCAGATCGCGCCACCCAGCGACACCAGCCCGGACGTGACGAAAGCGCGGCGGTCGATGATGAGCCCGACCAGCATGAATGCGGCGACGATCAAAATGGCGGCAACCGCCTGATCGAGACCGGCCTGCCCGTCCCACCACGTTCCGCCGCTGTTCGACAGGAAGACCAGGCCCATCAGCGAATAAAGCAGAGCTGGAGCCGCGGCGAGGTGCAGCCAGAAGGCCGTGTCCGAACGGGAGGTGACGCGTTGCGGATCGGAGATGTCGTAACGCATGGCAACCGCGAAGACGGCCAATGCGCCGACAAGCAAGGTGAGCGGCAGAAGCAGGAAACGATCGCCGCTGGCGATATCGATGCCCAAGGTCTTTTCGAAGGCGAGCAGCACGGCCACCACGCAGATGAGCGCGATCGACAGCACCAGACCGGCAAGCGCCAGTGGAACGCGATAGCGCCAATAGAACAGCGCCAGCGGTATGGGGAAGGCAGAAAAGTAGGCCACCGCGAAGGTCAGGGGGCGCCAGGCATCCGCATGATCGTCCACGAACCACATCGAGGTCATCGCGACCCAATGTACGAGAGCGAGCGTCAGCATCACCGAAGGCAGCGCCAGTCGCTGGCGGCGCACCAGGATTTCCGCAAGCACGAGAATGATCGGCAAGGTCACGAGCGGACCGCCCAATCCCCACAGGCCAACGAGTACGACGACAACGCCGATCGTGATCAGGATATCGTGAAAACCCCTGATGAACCGCGGCTGCTCGCTGTCTTCGGCCGCCCGTGCATCCAATGCGGCGTCTGCCCTCTCCACCGCGGTATCCGGCGCCGCCGGACCGAAGCTGAAGCCGCGATCGGCAAGATAGACTTCCAGATCCTGCACCTGATGTGCAGAGATGATCCCTTTTTCGGCAGCGCCTGCGAGCGCTCTGTTCAGTTCGGTCACGAATGCTCCTCGATCAAGCGCCGGCGGATGCGGCAGCCAGACAGGTGGTTGCATGAACGTCCGGCATGCGCAACCTGGAAATTCAGCCCGCGCTGCCTCGCAACAGATGCGCTCAAATGGATTCCGCTTCGATAAATTATGCAGTAGGTAGACGGCAGCAAATCAGACGGGACAACTCAAGCATGCTGTATTTCGAGGATTTTTCCGAAGGGCGGCGTTTCGACTACACGCCGGTCGAGATGAAGCCGGCGGAGATGATCGCCTTCGCCAGTGAGTTCGACCAGCAGCCGATGCATCTCGACGAGGAAGCGGGAAAACGCAGCATTCTTGGCGGACTTGCCGCATCCGGCTGGCACACCAGCGCCGTCGGCATGCGCATGATGCTCGACGCCTTCATGGGCAATTCGACGTCTCAAGGCTCGCCCGGCATCGACTTCATGGACTGGAGGAAGCCGGTCATATCAGGCGATATCCTCAACGGCTTCAGCCTCGTGCTCGAGGCGCGGCGGTCGAAATCGAAGCCCGATCTCGGCATCGTCAAATTCCGCAACGAAATCACCAACCAGGCGGGTGAGCCCGTGGCGGTCTCCGAATGCACCGTTCTCTTTCGCTGCCGCGAGAAGGGGCAAGCCTGATGATGACGATGGAAGAATTCTACGCCGCTAGGGCCAGGACCGCCATCGGCAGCCTGACCTTCACGGCCGAAAACATCATCCGCTTCGCCCGCGACTTCGACCCGCAGCCTTTTCATCTCGATGAGGAAGCGGCGCGGCATTCGCTGTTCGGTGGACTCTGTGCATCGGGCTGGCATACCAGCGCCGGATGGATGCAATGCTTCGTCCGCTTCTGGAGAAACGAGCAGCGCCGGCTTGCCGCCGAGGGTCTGCGTGCGCCGAACCTCGGCCCCTCGCCCGGCTTTCGCGATCTCAAATGGTTGAAGCCGGTCTATGCCGGAGACACGGTCACCTATTTCGTGACCTTCCTCGAAAGCCGCTCGCTCACCTCGAAACCCGGCTGGCGGATCAACACGATCCTGTGCGAAGGCGACAACCAGCACGGCGAGGCGGTGATCCGCTTCGAGAGCAAGGTGATCGAGTTCGTGTAGCAACGAGCGCCGCCTTCGGGCGACGCAGCTCCAGAGACATCTTAATTCCAGCGCGGTTTGCGCGTAAAATCAGCACCAGACAAAGCGCGGTGCCGCCTGTCACTTACCCCGTGCGGGATGCCCGCCTTGCATCAAGGAAACGGGAGTGTTGGCCATGGAAAAAACCCATGTCTGTGAACTGGCGGACGCCTATCTGCGTCTCGGCGGCCATCGCCGTGTCGTGATCGACGATAACGAGACATCCGTCAGAAGTTGGGAAGACGAGCCTCCGGAAGCCGAACAGTTCTGGCAAAAGGAAGTAGAGACACTGCCACCCGCCACACAGCGTGAAGTTCAGCTGATGTTGCGGACGATCAATCGCCTCTGAAGCGATCGAAAATGATCCGGTGCGGCACGGCAGCGCGGATTTCGATCCGCGCCGCTATCGCCCATCAGGATCAGTGGCCTTCGAATTCGATCAGCGTGCGGACATTGACGCCGAGCGCTTCGAGCTTCTTGCGTCCACCGAGATCGGGGAGGTCGATGACGAAGCAGGCGGCGACGATATCGGCGCCCATCTGCTTCAGAAGCTTGGTGGCAGCTTCCGCCGTCCCGCCGGTCGCAATCAGATCGTCGACGAGGATCACCTTTTCACCCGGCTTGATCGCGTCCTTGTGCATCTCCATCTCGTCGACGCCGTATTCCAGGCTGTAGGCGATGCGCACGGTGTCGTGCGGCAGCTTGCCCTTCTTGCGGATCGGCACGAAGCCGGAGGAAAGCTGGTGTGCGATCGCGCCACCGAGAATGAAACCGCGCGCTTCGATGCCGGCGATCTTGTCGATCTTGGTGCCGGCATAGGGATGCACCAGTTCATCGATCGCGCGGCGGAATGCACGCGGATTGCCGAGCAGCGTGGTGATATCGCGAAACATCACGCCCGGCTTCGGATAATCAGGAATGTTCCGGATCGCGGAGATCAGTTCCGATTGAACGGTGGTCATGGGCAAAAGGGCCTTTGCGTCTCTTGTTACCGCAAACCCATAACACCATCGGCCTCTTTGTCTATAACGGTTTCTTCTCGCGTCGTCGGCGGGAACAATTGGCCGCCCTTGGGGGTTGATGCTACTCTAATCGTGCGGTCGCCCGACCGGCGCGCCGCGCTCTCGCATCAAAGTTTAGACAGGGAAGGAAGCACCATGCGCCTGTTTGAATGCGGTTCCCTCGTCCCGGGTTGCGAATGGCACACGCGCGCCGACAACGATGCCGAAATCGTGCGCCGCGCCGTCGAGCACATGCGCGAAACGCACGGCGAGACGGTCATTCGCGAAAACATGATCGACAACATCAAGGCCCGGATCACCGACGAATCCAAGGCGGCGTAGCCGTCCGGTCAAGGCGGCGTAAAGCCGTCCGGCCCAGACGGGGTAGCCGTCCTCAAGGCGGCGCTAGCCGTCCGCCTAGTCCGGCTGCACCATGGCTTCGAGCCGGGCGATGAGGTTTGCCCGGTCGAGACTGAAGTTGCGCTCGATCCAGAGATTTTCGAGTTCGCCGAGGATCTCCCCCACGCGCGGGCCCGCCGCAACGCCGGCCTTCAGCACGTCGCCGCCATTCAGCGGGAAGCTAGGCCGCTTCCAGGTCTCGGCGCGTGCCAGCAGCCGGCGCAGTGCCGCGGTCTCCGACAGCAGCGCCGGGTCGCCTTCCGACTTGCGCCGCGCCGTTGCCAGCGCCAGCCGCAGCGCTACGACAATCCCCTCCACGCCATGACGATAGAGCAACCGATCGAAGGCCGTGTCGACGGTGGTCGCGGGGACCGCCGGCGCCTTGGCCCAGCGGCTGAAATAGGCAGCTTCCGCCTTCGACAGACGGAGGCGCTCCGCCATTGCCTCCAGCCGCTCTTCATCCGGCGGCACGATTGCGGCCAGGCGCAGAAGCGGGTCCGGCGTCCAGCCAAAGGCCCGCTCGGCGGCAACGATATCCGGGATCGCGTCGATCCCCCATTTTTCCGTTTCCGGCAGAATTTCGGTCAGCACGCCGGCCTGGCGCATCCACAGCAGCGACCGGCCCGGATCGGCGGCGGAAAGCAACTTCTTTGTTTCGGCCCAGACCCGCTCGGCCGAAAGCGTTGCAAGCTTCGAGCGCGCCCTGGCACAGGCGCGCAAGCCCTCGGCATCCGGCCTGCCGCTGCCGTAATGCGCGAAGAACCGGAAGAAACGCAGAATGCGCAGATAGTCCTCGGCGACGCGTTCGGAAGCATCGCCGATGAAGCGCAACGTGCGCGTCTCGATGTCCGAGAGCCCACCGACATCGTCGAACACGTCACCGCGATCGTTCGCGTACAGTGCGTTGATGGTGAAATCCCGCCGTTCGGCATCCGCCTTCCAGTCGGTGCCGAAGGCGACTTCCGCGCGCCGGCCATCGGTCGAAACGTCACGCCGGAGCGTCGTCACCTCATAGGGCGTTCCGTCGATGACGAGCGTCACGGTGCCGTGATCGATGCCTGTTGGCACCAACTTGATGCCTGCCGCCTTCGCCCGCTCAGCGACCTGGTCGGGGCGCCAGGTGGTCGCCATATCGATGTCGCCGGCCGGCAGGCCCATCAGGCTGTTGCGCACGGCGCCGCCGACAACCCTGACTTCGCCGCCCTCGACGTTCAGGACCTCGAAAACACGGCGGAGAGAGGGCGATGAAAACCAGCCTTCGCCGGCAACGGAAGTCATGCGTAAAGCCTTTCATAGAGCATGCGGAGAATGCCGGCGGTGATACCCCAGATGTTATGGTCACCATAGGGCATTCGATAGAAATGCCGCTCCTCGCCCTGCCAATGCCCGCGACCGCGGGCGTGATTGCTCGGATTCATCAGGAAGGACAGCGGCACTTCGAAGACGCTTTCGACCTCTTCCGGATTCGCCATCAGCTCGAAGCCGGGCTTGACCACCGCCAGCACCGGGGTGATGCGAAAACCGGACATGGCCATGTAGTGCGGCAGCCGGCCGATGGTTTCGACGAAGCGCGGATCGAGGCCGATCTCCTCCTGCGCTTCGCGCAGTGCCGCCACTTCGACGGACCGGTCCTCTGGATCGACGGCGCCGCCGGGAAAGGCGACCTGGCCGGAATGCTTGCGCAGGCCCGCCGTGCGCTGGGTCAGGATGACGCTCGCATCGTCGCCATCGTCGACGACGGGCACAAGGACTGCGGCATCCTTGAGATGCAGCGTCTCCAGATAGGGCACGATGCCCGGATTGAGCAGGAAATCGCCATGGTCGCGCCAGGAGGTTTCCACCGGTCCACCCATCTGGGTCAGCGCGCGTCGACGGAACTCGTCAGCGGAGAAGAGATGCCGGTTCATCGCGACAGCGCTTCCAGTTCGGCCGCCGGCATGATCGGGAAGACGGCGCCGCCCGAGCGTACGCAGAACATCTCGGTGCCATCGACTTCAAGCGTCTCACCGAGTTCGACGATGTCATACATGACCGGCCGGGAGACCAGCGCCTCCAGGCGCCCGCGCACATGCAGATAGGGCTTCAGCTCCCGGTTCTCGCCGTGGATGACGAAGCGCAGCGGATGCTCCGGCCCGGCTTCGACCACATCGCCGACATTGGTGCGGAAGGTCAGGACCTGGCCCTCTTCCCCTTGGGTCATGCTCATTTCGACGGCCACGAAGGGCGCATCGACGATGCGGATGCCGACCTTTTCCACAGGAGTCACGAGATAGGTGCGCCCGTCCTCGTCCTTGCGCAAGACGGTGGAAAACAGCCGGACCAGGGGCTGCCGGCCGATCGGTGTGCCGAGATAGAACCAGGTGCCGTCGGCGCGGATCTCCATGTCGATGTCGCCGCAGAACGGCGGATTCCAGCGGTCCACCGGCGGCAAGCCGCGCGCCTTTTCGCCGGTCTGCCCCGCAGCACGCGCAATCAGTGCCGCCAGTCCGGCGGCATCACCGGTTTGCTGAATTTCGGCTTCTGCCATTGTTCCGTCCCGTTTGACCCCGATTTTCAGATCGAGACCTTTGATATCTCACGAGATAGTGCGTCGGCGCCGACTTGTCAGCCGTCCGGCAGGGTCTAAATTGGAATTTGGCAACTGAAATCCCGGTATGGGGCGATTCGGTTTAACAACGGGCAACCGGGGAGTACGACCATGACTGTGATGAAGGGCGCGACCGACGCGATCGACGAGAAGGCGATTGTCGCCGCGGCCGAAAGCGCTCTCGGCGAAATCGCCCGGGTGCGTGCGGAAGTCGGCAAGGTCATCTTCGGCCAGGAAAGCGTTGTCGAGCAGACGCTGCTCGCCGTTCTCTCCGGCGGCCATGCCCTGCTCGTCGGCGTTCCGGGCCTTGCCAAGACGAAGCTCGTCGCCACGCTCGGCACCGTACTCGGCCTTGATTCCAGCCGCGTGCAGTTCACGCCCGACCTGATGCCGTCAGACATTCTCGGCTCCGAAGTCATGGACCAGGATGCGGCCGGCCATCGCTCGTTCCGCTTCATTCACGGCCCGATCTTCACGCAATTGCTGATGGCCGACGAAATCAACCGCGCCTCGCCGCGCACGCAATCGGCGCTGCTGCAGGCGATGCAGGAGTATCACATCACCGTGGCCGGCGCCCGCAAGGACCTGCCGGCGCCCTTCCACGTGCTTGCCACCCAGAACCCCCTGGAGCAGGAGGGCACCTATCCCCTGCCCGAGGCTCAGCTCGACCGCTTTCTGATGCAGGTCGATGTCGGCTATCCGGACCTTGCGGCCGAGCGGCAGATCCTGCTCGAGACCACGGGTGTCAGCGAAGCAACCGCCCACCCGGTCATCGATGCCGCGCGGCTGCAGCAGATCCAGGCCCTCATCCGCCAGATGCCGGTCGGTGAAAAGGTGGTCGACGCGATCCTGGACCTCGTTCGCTCCGCCCGTCCCGGCAACGGCAATGCCGCGACCGACAAGAACGTCGCCTGGGGTCCAGGACCGCGCGCCGGCCAGGCGCTGATGCTCTGCGCCCGCGCCCGCGCGCTTTACGACGGCCGCCTGGCGCCATCGATCGACGACATCCTGGCGCTTGCCGAGCCCGTGCTTCAGCACCGCATGGCGCTGACCTTCGCTGCCCGCGCCGAAGGCATGACCGTGCGCGACGTCATCGCCGATCTGGTGAAACAGGCCAGAGGCTAAGGCATGGCCACCGTCGGGCACATAGTCTCGCGTACTCCTGCTGGTGAAGTACTTTCCCGCGCGCAACAGCGCGCCATGCTCGTCCCCGATTGCCTGGTCGAAGCACGGCGGATCGCCAACACCGTGATCTCTGGCTGGCATGGCCGGCGCAAGCGCGGCATCGGCGAGAATTTCTGGCAGTTCCGGCCCTATAGCGACGGCGAAAGCATGTCGCGCATCGACTGGCGCCGTTCGGCCCGCGACGACCACACTTACGTGCGCGACCGCGAATGGGAGGCTGCGCATACCATCTGGCTGTGGGCGGATCTTTCCCCGTCGATGATGTACAAGTCGAGGCTCGGCACGGTCTCCAAGGAGAGCCGCGCGCTCGTGTTGATGCTGGCGCTCGCCGAGATCCTCGCGCGCTCCGGCGAACGCATCGGCTGCCCCGGCATCATGGAACCGATCTCGGCCCGCAATGCCGCCGAACGGCTGGCGACCGCAATCATGCTGAGCCCGCTCGCTGAAGGCCTCCCCGACACCGGCATGATCCGCAGCGCCAGCGATCTCGTGCTGATCGGCGATTTTCTCGATCCGGCGGAAAAGATCATGGACCGCCTCGGCCCGCTGGCACGGCGGGGTTTGCGCGGCCATGTGGTCGAGATCGCCGACCCTGCAGAAGAGGTGTTTCCCTATAGCGGCCGCACCGAATTCACCGACCCGGAGACCGGCGAGAAGCTGACGGCCGGCCGCGCCGAAGTGCTGCGCGAGGACTACCAGCGCGCCTATGTCAGCCGCCGCGACAGCCTGGGCGTGACGCTCCGCCACCTCGGCTGGACCTTTACCCCGCACAGAACCGACCGGCCCGCCTCGGAGGCGCTCGTCGCCGTGCACACCTATCTCTCCGGCATGCCGGGACGCGCGACGCATGGGGGCCAGCTATGAGCAGCTTGCCCTTCCTCTTCACCAACCCCGCCATCCTCGCCGCCCTGGTTGCCCTGCCTGTCATCTGGTGGCTGCTGCGCATGACGCCGCCAAGGCCTGCGGCCGAAGTCTTCCCGCCGCTGCGCATCCTGGCGTCGGTGATGAAACGCGAGGAAACCCCGGCCCAAAGCCCCTGGTGGCTGACCCTGCTGCGCATGCTGATGGCCGCGGCGGTGATCCTGGCGATCGCCGATCCCGTATTCAACCCGCGACAGAACACGCTTTCCTCGGCTGGCCCGCTGGCGCTCGTCATCGACAACAGCTGGGCGACGGTCTCCGATTGGGATCGGCGGGTCGAGGCCGCCAACGCGCTCATCGACGACGCGGAGGCGAAGGATCTGCCGGTTTCGATCGTCTTCACGACCGACCGACAGCACGATGCGACCCCGGCTTCCGCCACCACCGCGCGCGACCGCCTGGCCGCGGCGCAGCCGCAACCGCTGCCGGCCGCGCGCGATCGGGCGCTTGCTGCCATGAAAGCCGCCCTCGCGAGCTCGCCGCCTGGCACGCTTGCGTTCCTCAGTGACGGGATCGAGGCCGGGGACGGTCAGACGATGCGCCAAGTCGCGGAGATCGGCGCGACCAACGTCCGCCGGATCGAAGGCAATGCGGAAAGCGCCATCGCGTTGACGTCCGCGACCAACGAGAACGAGGGCATGCGGGTCACGGCATCGCGGCTGCCGCTTGGCGAGCCGCGCGCCTATTACGTCTTTGCCCGCGACGCGCGCGGCACCGCCATCGCCGAAGGCGAGCTCCGCTTCGCCTCCGGCGCCACGGCAGCGAATGCCCTGTTGAGGGCCCCCTTCGAGCTGCGCAACGATTTCGCGCGACTGACGATCGAGGGCCAGGCGACGGCCGGCGGCATCCACCTGCTCGACGATGGCAATCGCCGTCGTCGCGTGGCCTTGCTGAGCGGCGAGGTTCACCAGTCGCAACCGCTGCTTTCACCGCTCTATTATATCAAGCGGGCGCTCGAACCGCATGCCGACCTGATCGAGCCGCGAGAGGAAGCGATCGGCAAGGCGATTGCCGAACTTCTCGCTCAAAATCCGTCGATCCTGGTCATGGCCGACGTCGGCCGGTTGCCGGACGAAAGCTATCCGCTGGTGACGCGCTGGCTGGAGAATGGCGGCATGCTCGTTCGCTTTGCCGGCCCGAGGCTGGCCGGTGCACCTGCCGACGACCCGCTCGTCCCCGTCGTGCTCAGGCAGGGCGAACGGTCCCTCGACGGCGCGCTCTCCTGGTCAGAGCCGCAGCCGCTTGCCGACTACCCAACTTCCAGCCCCTTTGCCGGTCTCGAGCATCCGCGCGATGTCCTTGTCAAACGCCAGGTTCTGGCGCAGCCGACACCGGACCTTGCCGAACGGACCTGGGCCAACCTCGCCGATGGCACGCCGTTGGTCACGACAGCCGAACGCGGACGTGGACGCATCGTGCTCTTCCACGTGAGCGCCGACCCGGGCTGGTCGAACCTGCCGATTTCAGGCTCCTTCGTCGACATGCTGCGCCGGTCCATCCAGCTTTCACGTGCCGGCGGCATTGCCGGCGACCAGACAAGCAAGGCGCAGACCCTGCCGCCCTATCGCCTGGTAAACGCCCGGGGAGAACTGACCACGGAGACGGGCAGCGCCCGGCCGCTTGAGATCGCCCCCGGAGTTGCGCCGATTGTTTCCGCAGATACACCGCCCGGCCTCTACGGCTCGGAAGAGGGCTTCGTTGCCAACAATCTTCTCCCCGACGGCGGCAGCATCGCTCCTATCAGAGGCAGCCTCGTCAGCGAACGCGCGGAGGGGCTGGAAGGCGTGCGCCCGTTCTCGATCCGGCCGTATCTCTTCGGGCTCGCGCTGATGCTTTTCCTGATCGACACGTTGATCGTGCTTTATATGGCCGGCGGCCTCACGGGATTGCGCCGCCGCGCTGCCGGTGGCGCGGCCACGGCAGCCCTGCTTGCAACCCTTGGCCTTGCCACGCTTGGTCTTGCTGCCCTTGGTCTTGTTGCCCTGGCACCCACGATTGTTCACGCGCAGGATAGCCAGCCAAGCGACGCGCAGACACTGCAACGCCTCGACACGACCCACCTCGCCTATGTCATAACCGGCGAGGCCGAGGTCGATCGATTGTCGGAACAGGGCCTCCTGGGCCTCAGCAACTACCTGACCTATCGCACGGCTCTGGAACCGGGCGCCCCCGTTGGCGTCGATCTGGAACAGGACGAGCTGGCGTTCTACCCGATCATCTATTGGCCGGTATCTGCCACGGCGCCGATGCCGAGCAGCAGAGTGATGAGCCGGATCGACGCCTATATGCGCAATGGCGGGACTGTGCTCTTCGACACGCGCGACCAGTTCTCCTCGCTCACGCCTTCGGCAGCGGGCGACAGCCCCAATGTGCAGCGCCTGCAGGAGATGCTGAACGGCCTCGACATTCCGCCGCTGGAACCGGTGCCCTCCGACCACGTGCTCACAAAGGCCTTCTACCTGCTTTCGAATTTTCCCGGGCGTTACACCGAGAGCCAGTTGTGGGTGGAAGCCGCGCCCCATGACGCCGAGGAGCAGACGAACCGACCGGTGCGCGGCGGCGATGGCGTCACGCCGATCATGATCACCGGCAACGACTTCGCCGGCGCCTGGGCTGTCGACACCAACGGCGCGCCGCTTCTGCCGACGGTACCGCCGGACGAAATGCAGCGCGAATATGCCTATCGGGCGGGGGTCAACATCATGATGTACATGCTGACCGGCAACTACAAGTCCGATCAGGTTCATGTGCCGGACCTCCTCCAGAGGCTTGGGCAGTGAGGGCTGATCGATGACTTATGGTTTTGCTCCGCTGCTTCCACTGATGTTCTTCGTGCCGCTTCTGATCGTCGCGGCGCTGTTCATCGGCTACGGCCTATGGCGAAAGATACGCGGCGCCTGGCTGCGCGCCCTCGCCTTGGCCGCACTCGCCCTGGCGATCGCCAATCCTTCCATCTTCGTCGAACTGCGTGATCCGCTCTCGACGATCGTCGCGATCGTGGTTGACCGCAGCCAGAGCCAGCAGAATGGCGACCGCACCGAGCAGACCGATCGTGCGGTCGAGGGCCTGAAGGCGCGGCTGGCGGCGATACCGCTGATCGAGCCGCGCATCGTCGAGGCCAAGACCGATCCGGCGAGCGTCTCGCCGGCGACCAACCTCTTCACCACACTCGCGACAGCGCTCGCCGATGTTCCGCCAGCGCGCATCGGCGGCGCCATCTTCGTGACCGATGGCCAGATCCACGACGTGCCCGACGTCAGCCGCAAACTGGGTTTCGACGCCCCGGTTCATGGCCTGATCACCGGCAAGCCTGATGAGTTCGACCGGCGCGTCGAGCTCATCAACCCGCCGCGCTTCGGCATCGTCGGCGAAGAGCAGAAGCTCTCGTTCCGGGTTGTCGACGACGGCGCCGCACCCGGCGGGACCGCGGAAGTCAGCATCCGCCTCAACGGCAACGAAATCGCCCGGGAACGGGCCGAGCCGGGCACCGACGTCCCCTTCAGCTTCAAGGTTACACGCGGCGGCAACAACGTGCTCGAATTTGCGGTGGATGCGGTTCCGGGCGAAGTGACCACGACCAACAACCGTGCGGTTCATGTGCTCGACGGCATTCGCGAAAATCTGCGCGTGCTGCTTGTGTCCGGCGAGCCTCATGCCGGTGAGCGTGCCTGGCGTAATCTCCTGAAATCCGACGCCGCGGTCGATCTCGTGCACTTCACCATTCTGCGTCCGCAGGAAAAGCAGGATGGTACGCCGATCAACGAACTGTCGCTGATCGCGTTCCCGACGCGTGAACTGTTCGTCGACAAGATCAACGAGTTCGACCTGATCATCCTCGATCGCTACCAGCATCGTGGCCTGCTGCCGATCCTCTACTACGACAACATCGCGCAATATGTGGAGAACGGCGGCGCGCTTCTGATTGCCGCCGGGCCGGAACATGCCGGCGACGATTCGATCGCCGCAACGCCGCTCTCGGCCGTGCTTCCGGCCGCGCCCACGGGTGTGATGAACGAGAAGGCCTTCTTCCCCCGCCTGTCGGAGGAAGGGAAGAAACATCCGGTAACCCGCGGCCTCGAAGGCTCCGATAGCGAGCCGCCGCACTGGGGCCGCTGGTTCCGTACGGTCGATGTCGACAGGCCTGAGGGCAATACGGTGATGGAAGCGGCCGATGGCAAGCCGCTGCTCGTGCTCAACCGTGTGGGCAAGGGCCGCGTCGCCATGCTGCTCTCCGACCAGGGCTGGCTTTGGGCTCGCGGCTTCGAAGGCGGCGGTCCGCATGTCTCGCTCTATCGCCGCACCGCCCATTGGCTGATGCAGGAGCCCTCGCTCGAAGAAGAGGCGCTGACGGCACGCGCCCGGGGCCGCACGCTGGAAATCACCCGTCAGACGATCGACGGTGACCCGGGTCCCGTTTCGCTCGTTTCGCCGTCGGGCCAAAAGCAGGACGTGAAGTTGACCGAGCGCCAGCCGGGTCTCTATTCGGCAGAACTCGCCACGACCGAGACCGGCCTGTTCGAGATGGCCAATGGTGAACTCACGGCCCTTGCCCATGTCGGCGATCCCAATGCGCCCGAGTTCAAGGCGGCGATCTCGACCGAGGACAAGCTGCGCCCGTGGGCGGAGAAGACCAAGGGGCTGGTGCGGCGTCTCGCAAGCGCCGACGGGCCGCTCGATCTGCCGACGGTCCTGCCGGTCAGAGGCTCGATACGTTCGGCCGACGACCAGCGCCTCTCTATCCGCATGACCGACGAAACCGTGCTGAAGGGCATCAACTCGCTGCCGCTGTTTACCGGCCTCCTCGGGCTTGCGGCACTGCTCTTCCTGATCTCCGCCACCTGGTATCGCGAGGGACGATGACCGAACGGAACGTCGTCGTCAGCAACCTTCGCGACACACCGCATTTCTTCGATGCCGTGGCCGATCGCATCTGGCGCGCTTGGTGGGAGCCGCGGGGGTTTCCTCTGAGCCATATTACCTGCCTGCTGCAGGAGAGCCTCACCGAAGATGCAGAACCCCTTTGCCTGGTGGCACACGCCGGAGATCGCTTCGTCGGCACCGCCTCTGTAATTGCCTCGGACCTCGAGGAGCGACCGGACCTCTCACCCTGGGTGGCGGCCGTCTGGGTCGACCCGCCGTTCCGCGGCACCGGCATCGGCGGCGACATCGTGCTGAAGGCCGCCCGTGCGGCCCTCGATGCAGGCGCAGAGGCCGTGCATCTCTGCGCCCTTCCCGGCAAGCGCGCCTTTTACGAGCGTCTCGGCTGGCGGCTCGATGAAAGGGACGTGGGCGAGGATCGCCTCGACGTCTTCAGCATGCGCCGCACCTGAGAGGTTTTCGATGTTCGAGGTAACGGACGCGCCTCCGGCCGAGGCGCTGGAAGCGATCGGCAATGGCCTCGCGGCCTTCAATGCCGCCGATGTCGGCCCGTCGGAGCGGAGACCGCTCGCCGTGCTCGTTGGCGGTTCCGAGGCGAAGGGGCAACGCGGTGGCTTGAACGGCTACACCGGCTGGGGCTGGCTCTTCGTGCAATGGCTGTGGCTGCCGGAGGATCTTCGTGGCCAGGGCCTTGCCGGCAAGCTGCTTCAGGCGGCGGAAGACGAAGCTCGACGCCGCGGCTGCCACAGTGCCTGGATCGACACCTTCAACCCGCAAGCCCGGCGGGCTTACGAACGCCAGGGTTACCAGGCCTTCGGCGAATTGCCGGACTTCCCCATCGGCCGCACCCGGGTCTTCCTGAAGAAATCGCTCGTCTCCGGCTAGAGCGCCGTGCGTTCAATTGAACGCACACAGGACGCTCTAGCACTTTGGATCTAGAGCATCTTTCCACCTTCGGTGTTTCCACCTGAAAGCGGGATGCTCTGGTCTCAGACCGCGAGCTGCAGCTCGAGCGGCACGGCGGATGCCACCGCATCGTCCCGCCAGCCGATGGTGCCGGCAAGGCCAGCATGCACGCCCTCGGCCATCGGCACGACGAGCACGCGGGCGGGATCGACCGGTCCCGGAAATTCGAGCGCACCGTAGCGCACCTTCTCGAAGCCGAGCGGCTGATAATAGGGCGGATCGCCAACGAGGATCACCGCCTCCGAACCCTGCCGCCGCGCCGCTTCGACGGCGATGCGCACGAGCTCCCGGCCGATACCCATGTTCTTGTGCGAAGGCCGTACGGCCAGCGGCCCAAGCAGATGGCCCTTGATCGATCCTGCCATCACAGGCGTCATCCTGACCGATGCGATCGTCTCGCCATAGTCGGTACAGATGAAGGAGAGCGACCGATCATGCGGCCCCTGCTCGCGGATGCGCGCGGCCGCCCGGGCAAACCGGCCGGGACCGAAGGCTTCTTCGTTGATGATTTCGATGGCTGCGTCATGGGACGCGTCTTCGGTCAGGTAGACGAGATCGTGCTTTTTCATGGGATCGAGAAACCAGGCATGCGAACAGACATAGGGATGGCTTCGCCCAAACCGGGCGTTGGCAGCATCAGCGTCGTCGCAGGTTTCCCGAGAACATCATCAGTGTGGTTTCTTCCAACACGAAAAAAAGTGTGAGATCGCCGATATCAGAAAATTGCCCGCTGTCAAAGCCTAAAACGCACTGTTCGGATTTCGCCATCTATCGGACGCCGCTGGAAGCGCTATCTATGAGGGCAACGATCACGAAGGAGAATTCAAGATGGGCAGGTTGGTGGACGGCGTCTGGCAGGACGTCTGGTATGACACGGTGGCAACGAACGGCCATTTCAAGCGCAGCGCCTCGCAGTTCCGCAACTGGGTGACAGCAGACGGATCGGCGGGACCGAGCGGCGACGGCGGTTTCAAGGCGGAGGCCGGTCGCTATCATCTCTATGTTTCGCTCGCCTGCCCCTGGGCGCACCGCACGCTGATCTTCCGCAAGCTGAAAAAGCTCGAGGACCTCATTTCCGTTTCGGTCGTCGATCCGCTGATGCTCGCCCAGGGCTGGGAGTTCAAGGACGGCGGCATCGGCACCGGCGACCATCTCTTCGGATCGAAGGCGCTGTGGCAGATCTATACCCGTGCCGACGCCCACTATTCCGGCCGCGTGACCGTGCCGGTTCTTTGGGACAAGCAGCAAAACACCATCGTCTCGAATGAATCGTCCGAGATCATCCGGATGTTCAATTCCGCCTTCGACGGGCTGACCGGCTCGACGACCGACTTCTACCCGGAAGAACTGCGCGCCGAAATCGATGCGCTGAATGCCGACGTCTACAACGACGTCAACAACGGGGTTTACAAGGCGGGCTTTGCCACCACGCAGGCCGCCTATGTGGAGAGCGTTACTGCGCTCTTTTCCCGGCTCGACAAGCTGGAAGAGCGCCTTGCGTCGCATCGCTACCTGACCGGCAGCCGCCTCACCGAGGCCGACTGGCGCCTGTTCACCACGCTGGTGCGTTTCGACCCGGTCTATGTCGGCCACTTCAAGTGCAACATCCGCCGGATCGCCGACTATCCGAACCTGCAAGGTTACCTCCGGGAGCTTTACCAGGTCCCGGGCGTGGCCGAGACCGTCGATATGCGCCACATCAAGGAGCACTACTACCGCAGCCACACGACCATCAACCCGACCGGCGTCGTGCCAATGGGTCCGGTGCTCGACCTCACCTCCCCGCACGGACGCGAAAGGCTGTAGATCGAGTGCTCGAGCGGATCGACCGCCTCTACCAGTGAATGTCGAAGGCAGCTCTGCCGGCGAGTTCCGCAAGCCGGCGACGTGTCGCCGGCGTGGTATCCTCCGGCAGCGCATTGAGCGCGAAGAAGCCGCTCGCGGCGATCTCCAGATCCGGCGTCTTCGGCGCTGTCTGTCTGACGCCGTCGCAGCGGTAGAAGACGACATGGTCGCGGCGGCTCGTGCGCCTGTTGTAGTAGACCTGGATGAGCACCGGCGGCGCCGTTGCCTCCAGGTTCCCCTCTTCGCGCAACTCCCGCAGCAGCCCGTTAATCGAGGCTTCGTCGCGATCAAGCCCCCCACCCGGCAGGTGCCAGCCCGGCAGATAGGAATGGCGCACGAGAAAAACCCGGCCCTCGTCATCGAAACAGGCAGCGCGAACGCCGATCGTCATGCCGCGCGCAACGGCGTAATAGCCATGCGCGAGCCGCATCAGGAGCCGGAGATACCAGCGCCGCATCTCCGGTGGCCGTTCCTCGTTCAGTCGTCTCGTCCTTCCCATGTTTTCGGCCGCACGCGATTCATCGGGCGACCTGATTCCCCTCGGCCGGAATATGCGCTAGACGGGGGCGATGTTCAAACTTGCCCATATCTCCGATGTCCATCTCGGGCCCCTGCCCGAATTGTCCCTGAGGGAGCTCGCGTCGAAGCGCATCACCGGTTTCGTCAACTGGCACCGCAACCGCAGCCGGCATCTCTTTACCGGCACGCTCGACACCCTGCTGGCGGATATCGAGAAGAAGGATCCTGACCATCTGGCGATGACAGGCGATCTCGTGAACCTCGCGTCTTCGCTTGAGATCAAGGCAGTGACCGAATGGCTGGAGGATGCCGGCAAGCCGGAGAACATTTCCATCGTTCCGGGCAACCACGACGCCTATGTTCCGGGTGCCTACGAAAAGACCACCCGTGCCTGGTATCCCTATATGCGCGGCGACGATGCGCCGGCTCATTGGCACGACCGGCACCGTTGCTTTCCCTATATGCGCGTGCGCGGACCGGTCGCGCTGATCGGCTGCTCGACCGCTGTCGCAACGCCCCCCTTTGCCGCAAGCGGCTATTTCGGCCAAAGGCAGGCGCGCGCCACGGTCAACCTGCTGCGTCAGGCCGGCGACGCGGGCCTCTTTCGCATCGTCATGATCCACCACCCGCCGATCCGCGGCGCAGCCTCGATGCACAAGCGCATGATCGGCATCCGCCGTTTCGCCGCAACGATCTCCTCGGGCGGTGCGGAGCTCGTGATCCATGGCCACACCCATCTCAACACCGTCTACTGGCTGAAAGGCCAGAATGCACCGGTCCCGGTCGTTGGCATCGCCTCGGCCTCGCAAGGCCCGGGCGGCCACAAGCCGCCAGCAGCCTATAACCTCTTCACCGTCACCGGCGAGCCGGGCAATTGGCAGCTGACGCGCGAACGCTATGCGCTGAACGGTGACGCAACGACGGTGACGCTCGCCGAAACGACGCGTTTCTGAAGCCGTCAGGCGGGCCACTTCGCAGAATATTCATCGCCCGGCGAATAATTTCCCGTTTTCATGCGTCATACCCCAGTCGTGCGCCGCCTGCTGGTGGCGTGCACTGTCTTCTGTCATGCTTCGTCGGTGGATCCGCCCGATGGCGGCTCACCTCCTTACGGAGCGTCAAGGACACGCGATCATTTTGAAACGACGCGCGGGCTTTCGAGGGCATGCGCAAGGAACGGGAGATGGCATGATGTACCGGAAGAGCCTGCTTGGCGCCCTGATTGTGGCCGGCGCAACCAGCTTCATGGCGCAGGCCGTGATGGCAGCCGGCGAAGATACCAGCGAACCGCCCAAGAAGACCAAGACGACCAGCGAATGCACGGATGGCAAGGTGTGGGACGCAAAGAAGAACGCCTGCGTCAACGCCAAGAAAAGCGACCTCAGCGACGATATCCTGTTCCGGGCTGCCCGCGAGCTCGCCTATGCCGGCCAGTATGAAAATTCCATCAAGGTGCTCGGCGCGGTCAAGGACCAGAAGAGCGCCCGCGTGCTCAACTATCTCGGCTATGCCAACCGCAAGGCCGGCCGCATGGAACTCGGCATGCAGTACTACAAGCGCGCGCTCCAGGCCGACGAGAACTACATTCTCGCGCGCTCCTATATGGGCCAGGCGCTGATCGAACAGGGACACGTCGAGGAAGCACGCGTGCAGCTCGTCGAGATCCGCGATCGCGGCGGCGAAAACACCTGGGCCTACCGCGCTCTGTTGCAGTCGCTTGGCGGCGTCCGCCAGTACTGACCCGCCGGGAGCATAGAGGCGGCGCCCGGCGCCGCCTCGATTACTGCGCCAATCGACAGAGCGCCGAGCGCGCAAGAGATGCGCCGGCATCTAGCCCTTCTTGGCGCCTCCGCTGGTGCCGCTTGCAATGGGCGCGCTCTCGTTCTTCTTCTCCGACCATTCCGGCGGCAGACCGAGCGCGCCACCGGCGATGCCGCCGAGACCGGATCCTTTGCCGAAAACGGCGCAATCGGGATCGGAGGGCTTGCCGGTCACCGCATAGGCGACGCTGTTCTTGACGTTCTTCATCGAAGGCAGTTCGAAATCGGATTTCATCGGGTCACCCGATTTCTCCAGCAACGCACTGAAATCGCCCGAAAAATCTCCGGCGAGCTCAAAGGCGTCGGCTGCCGTCGATGCGCGGGAACCATTGGTGAGGATGTTGGCACCGCGCGCCCATGTCAGCCCGGCGATCTGCTTGCCCCGCGCGTCGAAAGCCTCCGCCTCGACTGCGAGACTTCCAAGACCGATCGGAATGCGCGGAACCGGAACGGGAGCGACCGCCGAGGTGACGGTCGATACGCCCGCAACAACGGCATTTGTCGATTTGACCTTGCTGATGACGGAACGCACGGCCATATCCGCCGGCTTCGATATCGGCACGACATCGAACTGCGCACTCAATGCTTCGCAGAGCGACCGGTCGATCGCCGTCGCCACCAGTTTCTTCTGCGGATCTCCAAGCTTGTCGAGATCGGCATTGGTCGCGAAGGTCGTCGGGATCACGTGCACCGTCTTAATGTTCTTGGTCGAGGCGGCATCCACCCGATACTTCGTCTTGGTCACCATCCCGTCGCTGGCGACGAAATCCTTGTAGGACGATAGCGATCCGGTTTCCATGACCTGAGCGCTCTGGCATGCGGCAAGCCCCACAAGCAGCGGAACCACGGCACCAATGCGCATGGCCATGGCCCCTCGCCGAAGCTGGGCTCGGCCCCATCGGCCGCCCCCGATCCGAGCGGCGTTCATTCTCTTGCTACGATGCTGTGTGTTCATTGGCGTGTCCCCGACATCGACTTGCAGTTGTGCGATGAGGTCCGGCCAGATTCGGGCCGAACTTTGACGCGATCTCGGGGCGCGGGTGCAGTTTACGGTAACGAAGCCCTTGGTTAACGGCCGCCGGCAAGCAAAAGCTTTTTGAGAAAAGACGCCATGAAGCAGCAGAATTTGCTTTCCGTTCCGGCACTTCCCTTGCAGACTAAGGGGCAAATGTTTCATATCATCCGGCTCGTGCCTCGCACCGCGAATAAATGCACGATCCGGCACGTTTCATTTGGAAGAGCAATGCGTCCAGCGGCAGAAACGAAGGACTTCAGACGCGACTTGGTCAGTCTCCTGCCCAAATTGCGTCGGTTCGCGATGACGCTGACGCGCAACGCCAATGATGCCGACGACCTGGTCCAGGAAGCCTGCGAGCGCGCGATCACGCGCAGCCACCTGTGGAACGGAGAAGGCCGGCTGGAAAGCTGGGTCTATGCGATGACGCGCAACCTTTGGGTCGACGAGATTCGCAAGCGCAAGGTCCGCGCCGGCAGCGGCACGGTCGATGCGCTCGGCCAGGACGAGCTCAGCATCGAGGCTTCGGCCGAAAAGGCCGTCTACGCCAACCAATTGCAGAAGATGATCCTGTCGATGCCCGAAGGCCTGGCGAGCGTGTTCCTGCTGGTCAATGTCGAAGGCCACAGCTACCGCGAGACGGCCGACATCCTCGGCATTCCGATCGGCACTGTCATGAGCAGGCTGTCGACGGCGCGCCTCAGGCTTGCCGCCATGATCTCCGAGAATACCGAAAGGAGGGCCTGACCGTTGCAACAGACAAAGGGTCACGCACTCGAAGTTCGCCTATCCGCCTATATCGACGGTGAGATCGGCGAAGCGGAACGAAATGAACTCGACGCGCTTCTCGCCCGCGACGAAGACGCCAAGGCTTTGTTCGAAAAGCTGAAAGCCGGCAGCAGCTTCGGCGATACGGCTTTTGAGGATTTTCTGCACGATCCCGTGCCGCTGGCCCTGGTGCGACAGATCAAGCAGGGTCCCGGTGTCAGCCCCAAAACCGAACGCGTGACGGCGACAGCCGCCAACGTCAGAAACGTGCGCATCTGGCCGCGCGTGCTTGCCGCATCGGTCGCACTGATGCTGCTCGGCGGTTCGGCCGGCTTCGTCATCGGCACGGCAAACAATGTGGGCGAACCGGCCGAAGTGGCTGCAGCGCGCGGTTGGCTGGACGATATCGCCGACTACCACCGCATCTATTCGCGCCAGAAAGAGCATCTCGTCGAGGTTCCCGCCTCCGAGGCTCCCAAGATCGAGACCTGGCTTGCATCCAGCGTCGGCGTTCCCTTCAAGATTCCGCAGCTTGGCGGTAAGGGCCTGACCTTCGAGGGCGCCCGTCTGCTGGTGGCCAACGGCAAACCCGTGGCACAGCTCGTTTACCGCAGCACGGAAGGCGAGATCTTCGCGATCTGCTTTCTCAAGAATACCACCGGCCCGCAGTCGAACGATTTTGACGAGAGCATCCGCGATGATCTCGGCATGGTCTCCTGGCAGAGAGGTGGCGCCTCCTTCGTGCTCGTCGGCCCTTCCGCCCATGTCGGGATGCAGGATATCGCCGAGGCCGCCGCCGCGACGATCTGAGTTCACGCCTTCAAAGCTTAGCTTTGCCGCAACCAACACGAAAATTCTGGAACCGCCCCCTTGGCAACACCAGTTGCCAAGGCAGATTTCGCTGCCATGAAAAGCAGACATCGGCCGCGGCTCGGCAGAGAGCATAATTCGTGCGCCCGTGTTTGGATCAAGCAGAAATTTGTGTAGGCAACCAAACGGTTACACCTGCGACCACGTCGCAAAATACATATATCGCGATGGCCAAATATTGAGTCTGAATTGGAGCGTCGAAGCTCCCGCAAAATTGGCAAAAATCGGAAAGAAAAAACCAAATGTTGACATTGCAATACTTTGTCTATATCTCTGGCAAATCGATATTTGCTTGCTAAGCTTTGGTTACCGCGCATCTAGCAACCGCGCCCTGAACGAACCTTCCTTTCAAAAATCGCTATCACCATCCGCAGCGCTCCCGCGTCGCGGTCGTTCAATATGCTATGAGAGGGTTCTTCATGACCACCGGCACAGTTAAATGGTTTAATTCCACCAAGGGCTTCGGCTTCATTCAGCCTGACAACGGCGGCCCGGACGCCTTCGTCCACATCTCCGCCGTCGAACGCGCTGGCATGCGCGAAATCGTCGAAGGCCAGAAGGTCTCCTACGACATGGAGCGCGACAACAAGTCGGGCAAGATGTCGGCCTGCAACCTTCAGGCGGCCTGAATCGGTATCGGCTCTCCCTTGACCACGGATGTACTGGCACTGTCGAGAGCATGATACCCATCAAGGTCAGGCAATATGCCTGGCCTTTTTTATTTCCGCGCATCGAATGCACGTTCCCGCGACTGCGTTGCACATCGGGAACGACGTGAGTACCGTCGACGCGCCTGAAAGATCGGGATCACCCATGACAGAGACCCACACCAAATCGCGCCAGCGGGCCGAAATTGCCTTTGCCAAGGAGCAATCGCAATTCTTTGCCCGAGGCAGCGCAGTCGAGGAACTCGACGCCATCGTCCAGGCTCGCGAAGAGAAGACCTTGCGCCTGCGCGAAGCACGCCTGGCGAAGGAATTGCAAGATCGTCTGGCGGGTGTTGCCGCCCCCATTTCGAAACGCGTCAGAAAAACCTGACCTTCAGTCAGCGTGACGCTTCAACTGGAAGAGAGACTTGAGAAACATCAGAAACAGTGAACTCACCGACCGTCGCAGCGCCGCTGCCGATGCGAAGAAGGCGCTTCTTGACGCCTACCGCGCGGCAAAGGAAGCCGCAGAACCGACCCAGCTCGCCCGCCAGGCCGAGCGTCAGGCAGTCGCTGCGGCCCGCGAGGAACGGCGCGCTGGTCGCGAACGGGC
Organism: Ensifer sp. CCNWLY38; assembly: GCF_037120565.1. Taxonomy (NCBI): domain Bacteria; kingdom Pseudomonadati; phylum Pseudomonadota; class Alphaproteobacteria; order Hyphomicrobiales; family Rhizobiaceae; genus Ensifer; species Ensifer sp. CCNWLY38. The sequence goes on along the minus strand of NZ_JBBBBO010000004.1, from coordinate 86,780 downwards.
GAAGGCCGAGGAGCGCGAGCGTCTGCAGGCCGAGGCGGCAGAGCGCGAGGCCGCCGTCACAGCCGCTGCAAGAGCTGAAACCGAGGCACGCGAGGCCGCTGATCGGAGCCGCATTGCGCGCGTGATCGAGGACGAGGCCGCTCGCAAGGCCGAACGCGACCGGCGCTACGCCAACCGCAAGGCGCGGCAGGCATAACAGGCGACCGGCGCGCCGGCATGACGCCGTCATGCCGAGCTGCGACTGCGCTATCTCAACGATTGATCGAAAACGCCGCGCGTCCATTGAGGGCGCGCGGCGTTTTTGTTGATCAGCCGCGCTTCATTTCCAGAACGCGGTTCGCCGCCGAGACGATCGCTTCGAGCGAGGCGGCAACGATGTTGGTGTTGATGCCGGCACCGAACAGCTTGCCGCCCGGGTGCTCCATCTCGACATAGGCGATCGCGGCTGCGTTCGAGCCGTGCTGCAGCGAATGCTCGGAATAGTCGGCAACCGAAAGATCGACGCCGAGATAGATCGACAGCGCGTTGATGAAGCCGTCGATCGGCCCGGTGCCCTTGCCTTCGATGCGCTTCACCTCGCCATTGTCGGTGATCTCGGCCGCCACCACGCGCACGCCCTTGTGTTCGCCCGCGGGATAGGTGTGGTGATCGACGAACTTGATGCGCGCGCCCGGCTGCTCGACGTAGCGTTCGATAAAGCGCTCATGGATGCGCTTCGAGGGCAGCTCCTTGCCCTCCTCGTCGGTAATGCGCTGGATGTCTTCGCGGAACTCGACCTGGAGGTTGCGCGGCAGGTTGATGCCGTAATCCTCCTGCAGGATATAGGCGATGCCGCCCTTGCCCGACTGCGAGTTGATGCGGATGATCGCCTCGTATGAGCGGCCGACGTCGCGCGGATCGATCGGCAGGTACGGCACTTCCCAGAGCGGCTTGTTGGCCGTCTTGATCGCCTTCATGCCCTTGTTGATCGCATCCTGGTGCGAGCCGGAGAAGGCCGTATAGACCAGCTCTCCGACATAGGGGTGGCGCTCCGGAATGACCATCTGGTTGGAGTATTCGTAGACTTCCTTGATCCGCTCGATATCGGAGCAGTCGAGCTGCGGGTCGACGCCTTGCGTGAACATGTTCAGCGCCAGGGTGACGACGTCGACGTTGCCGGTGCGCTCACCGTTGCCGAACAGCGTGCCTTCGACGCGGTCGGCGCCGGCCATCAGGCCGAGCTCGGTGGCGGCGATGCCGGTGCCGCGGTCGTTGTGTGGGTGCAGCGAGATGATCAGGCTCTCGCGATTGTCGAGGTTGCGGCACATCCATTCGATCTGGTCGGCATAGATGTTCGGCGTCGCCATCTCGACGGTCGAGGGCAGGTTCAGGATCAGCTTGTTGTCCGGCGTCGGCTTGACGATTTCGGTGACCGCATTGCAGATCTCCAGCGCCACTTCGAGCTCGGTGCCGGTAAAACTCTCCGGCGAGTATTCGAAGCGGTAGCCGCCACCGGCCTTGGCCGCCATGTCGGTGATCATCTTGGCAGCGTCGGTGGCAATCTGCTTGATGCCTGCGACGTCCTTGGCAAACACCACCCGGCGCTGCAACTCACTGGTCGAATTGTAGAAGTGCACTATCGGCTGGTGGGCGCCCTCGAGTGCCTCGAAGGTACGGGTGATCAGTTCGGGCCGGCACTGCACCAGCACCTGCAGCGACACGTCCTTGGCGACGTTGCCCTCCTCGATGCACCAGCGGGCAAAGTCGAAGTCCGTCTGCGAGGCCGAGGGGAAGCCGATCTCGATTTCCTTGAAGCCCATGTCGAGCAAGAGCTGGAACATGCGCGCCTTGCGATCGTGGCCCATCGGATCGACAAGCGACTGGTTGCCGTCGCGCAGGTCGACCGAGCACCAGATCGGCGCCTTGGTGATCGTCTTCGACGGCCAGGTGCGGTCGGCGAGGGCGATCTGCGGGTAAGGCTGATACTTCACCGACGCTTCCGGCATGCCGTTCTTGATGGAATGGGATTTCTGGATCATTGCAGCTTCTCTTCATCACTGAGCGCTCTGGCCGCATTGCCATAACCGATCGGGGACCGGATTGCGATGGCAAATGCCGCGGCGGGCGCGCCTTTGTCCTAAAACTCTATGGGGTCGAGGAGCATCCGCCGGCGTGGCTTTTCGGCCGCCGGGCGCTCCTCAGCGAACCCGGCAACCGCGAGTAAGGCCGAGAAGAAGAAGCGATGCGAAGGCGCGCGACGGCGCACGATTGTCATCGTGTCCGGCGGGGATCGAGGCGATCCGATATGCGTCAGCCTTGGTCATGGTCAAAGCCTATACACGGCTTGCCGAACCGGAGCAAGCGGCACAATGCGCGGAGGTCACTGCAAAGGAAAAGGGCACCGGCGCGATGCCGGTGCCCTTCATATCCGTTCGGCTGAAGCGAACTCAGATGTCTGCAGCCGAGGTGATGATGCGCGACACGAGACCATAGCTTTTGGCCTCTTCAGCCGACAGCCAGTAATCGCGCTCGGTGTCCTTGGCGATCTTTTCGACCGTCTGGCCGGTCGCTTCGGAGAAGATCTTGTTCAGGCGCTCGTTCATCTTGATGATTTCGCGTGCCTGGATCTCGATGTCCGAAGCCATGCCTCGGGTGCCGCCCGACGGTTGGTGAAGCAGGAAGCGGGTGTTCGGCAGGCAAAGGCGACGCTCCTTGGGAACGCCGACATAAATCAGCGCGCCGGCGGATGCGACCCAGCCGGTGCCGATCGTCCAGACCTTCGGCTTCACGAACTTGATCATGTCGTGAATGCTGTCGCCGGATTCGACGTGGCCGCCCGGCGAACTGACGAAGAGACGGATGTCCTCATCGCTGGCCGACGCAAGCGCCACGAGCTGCGAGCACACCTTCTGCGCCAGTTCCTGGGTGATCGTGCCGTAGATGAAAATCGAACGCGACTTGAAAAGGTTCGCCTCCGTTTCCTTGCCGAGCGGCAATTCGGTCTTCTTGTCGTCCTCGTCGTCGTTGTCGTACATCCGTGTTTCTCCGGCGTCTCATGAAGTCTTCAGTCAAAGTCAGATAATGCGACTCGACCCCGAAGACAATGCAACAAACGGAAGCGGCGACAAAGCGGCAAGGCGCACTTCGCTTATGGTAAAAACACCTACCGCCAAATGCCGTATAGACAGGTGGGCAAAGGCCAATAAGATCAACAGCGTCAAAGAACTGCAGAACGGGGCCGTCCTCCCAGGCCTCGCCGATCCATGGGGACGCGCATGAACAGACGCATCCTGATTGCCGCCGCGGCGCTGATCGCTTCCGCCGCCCCGGCCTTCGCCCACCTCAACCCGGAAGAACACGGTTCGTTCGCGGCCGGCTTCTCGCATCCGCTCTTCGGCCTCGACCATATCCTCGTCATGGTCGCCGTCGGCCTCTGGGCCGCCCAGATTGGCGGCCGGGCACTGTGGATCGTGCCGACGGCCTTCGTCTCCATGATGGCGGCAGGCTTCGCGCTCGCCATGGCCGGCGTCGGCCTGCCCTTCGTCGAGCCGGCGATCTTGGCCTCTGTGGTCGCACTCGGCCTGCTCGTCGCCATGGCGGTGCGCCTCGACACCGCGGCATCGGCGGCGATCGTCGGCGTCTTTGCCCTCTTCCACGGCCACGCCCATGGCGGTGAGCTTGGCAGCGCCGGCGCGCTTGCCTTCTCGATCGGTTTCATCCCTGCCACCGCAGCGCTTCATGTAGCCGGCATCGGCCTCGGCATCGCCCTTCAGCGCCTTTCCGGCGGCAACGTGCTGGCACGCATCCTCGGCGGGCTGACGGCAGTTGCGGGTGCAGCCCTGATCTTCGGCTGAGATCAGCAAACGTGCAGCACGGACGCATTATCTTTCTGAATGGCACGTCCAGTTCCGGAAAATCCACGCTGGCAAAGGCGCTCCGGGAAATCCTCCCGGAGCCCTTTTGCTACTATGCGTCAGATCAGCTTGCCGATGCAGGCTTTCGGGTGCTCAGGCGTAGCATGCACCATGGGATGCGCGGTGAACGCAACAGGTTCTTCGACGGATTTCATCGCTCGATCGCCGCTTTCGCCGAGACCGGAAACGATCTGATCGTCGAGCACATCGTCGAGGAGCAAAGCTGGTCCGACGAGATCAGAAAACTGACAGCACATCTGGATATCTTCTGGATCGGCGTTCATGCGCCCATCGAAGACCTTGAGCGTCGCGAGCGCGAGCGCGGCGATCGCACGCCCGGCGAAGCGCGCTTTCACCTGAAGACGCATGACCACTGCCACTACGACCTCGAAGTGGATACGCGCGACCCTACCGATCAGGTTGCCGCGCGCATCGCTGATGCTTGGCGCCAACGCCAGGCTTTCAAGCCGTAGCGGGGACCTTGTTTTCCTTTAGCCGCGACCGCGATAGGTCGGCACACCCTGGTCGGGCAGCCACAGGCCTTCCGGCGGCTTGCCGGTCTGCCAGAAGACGTCGATCGGGATGCCGCCGCGCGGATACCAGTAGGCGCCAATCCGGAGCCAGCGCGGCGAAAGCAGCGAGACCAGCCGGCTGGCGATCTCGATGGTGCAGTCCTCGTGAAAGGCGCCGTGGTTGCGGAAAGAGTGCAGGAACAGTTTCAGCGACTTCGATTCCACCAGCCACTCGTCCGGCACATAATCGATGACGATATGGGCGAAGTCCGGCTGCCCGGTCATCGGGCAGAGCGAGGTGAACTCCGGCGCGGTGAAGCGCACCAGATAGTCCTTGCCCTTGTTGCCGCTCGGCACCCGCTCCAGCACCGCCTCTTCCGGGCTCTGCGGCAGGTCGACCTTCGCGCCCAATTGCGAGAGGCCAGATACGTCAGTCTTGCTCATTTGCCTGTTGCTCCGTGAACATCCGCGCGTGGGTTCGGTCGATACCGGCTTGCGCCCTCGCCGACCCGCTCCGTTTGCGGCCCTTAAATCAGAACTGCCTTAAGAAGGAAATCTTCTCGCAGTTCAAGCGATATCGGCAGTTTGTGTTTTCAATGGCGCGCTGACGTCGTCTTGACGCGCACGCCGTGTGCCTTTTCGCCCTCCGGCTCCACATGGATCGCTATCCTGGCCCCGGGATGCACCACTCGGATCGCATCCTCGATCCGGTCGCAGATATCGTGCGCCTCGCCGACCGGCATTGCTTCCGGTACGACCATGTGGAAGTCCACAAAGATGGCCGGACCGGCCTGACGGGTCTTGAGATCGTGCACGCCGAGCGACCCCGCGGCATTGGCGGCGATCGCCTGCTTGATCGCCTCTTCTTCTTCACCCGAAACCGCGCGGTCCATCAATCCGTCGATCGAACGCGAGATCACCATCCAGCCCTGGAAGAGGATGTTGCAGGCGACCACGACAGCAAGCAAGGGGTCGAGGATCGCGTAGCCGGTGGCAATGGCAAGGATAAGGCCGACGAGCACACCGGCCGAAGTGACGACGTCGGAGAGGATGTGATGGCCGTCGGCGCTGAGTGCCGGCGAGCGATGCTTGCGGCCGGCTGTGATCAGCACATAGGCCCAGATGGCGTTGACGACACCCGCGGCGAAGTTGATCGCCAGGCCCAGAGCCGGCGCTTCCATCACCACCGGCGCCATGATCGCCGGCACCGCTTCCCAGACGATCAAAAGAGCTGCAACGACAATCAGCACGCCTTCGATGACGGCTGAAAAATACTCGGCCTTGTGGTGGCCGAAGGGATGGCCGGCATCCGCCGGTTTGGAAGCATAACCGATCATCAGATAGGCGATCACTGCGGCGATCACGTTGACCGTGGATTCGAGACCATCGGACAAAAGGGCCACCGAGCCGGTGAGCCACCAGGCGAGAAGCTTCAGCCCCAGCACGGCCAGAGACAGCGGAATGCCCCAGAAGGCAAGCCGCAGGACGGTTCTGTTGTCGGATGCAGACATTTTGATCATTCCCTATGCAGATGCAAACGAGTTGCAAACGCAAGCCCATTGAAACGCAAAACCGCCCGCGCGAATTTCGCGCAGGCGGTTTATGCCTCAGCATATGAGCGATTGGGCGCCGCTTGTCAAAGCTTGGTTCGGCTGGCTCCGGTTTCTCCGCAGGCCATGACCTCGAGGGCGAACATCTCGGCTTCGATTTCATCGCCGTCGGCAGCCTTGCTGCTCCGGCCGATGAAGAAGAACACGACGGCTGCGGTCGCCACCGTGATGCCGGTCAGCAGCCAAAGCAGGGCATTGAACGCATCGCCATAGGCTTGCAGGAGAACCGCGTGCGATGTCTGCGGTGCAAGCAGCGCTGCGTCCGCGAGGTTGCCGGTCACGATGCGCTGGGCCATTGCAGCGGCATTCGCGCCGCCCTCCGGTCCCAGGTTCGAGGCGGTGAGCGCCGAGAGAACTGCGGTCACGATTGCGAGCGCTACGCCCTCGCCTGCAACGCGCGTGGTGCTGAAGATCCCCGTTGCCATCCCCGCGCGCTCCTTCGGCACGACGCTGACGGCAAGCCCGTCCATCAGCCCCCAGGGCAGGCTGATGCCAAGACCGATCAGCAGCAGAGGTGCGAGCAGAACGGCGGGCTCGGAACCCACCGGAAACCGGCTCAACCAGAAGAGCCCCGCCGCCGAGAGCAGCAAGCCCGCTCCACAGATCGCTGCCGGCGTGAACCAGCGCGTCAGCAGGCCTGCGGCAATCGGCAGGATCAGAAGCGGCGCAGACATCGCGATCATCATCTGGCCACCTGAGACCGCGCTCATGCCTTCGATGCCGATGAAACGCACGGGAAGCAGGATGAGGAGGACGACGAAGCCATAGGCGGGAGCGGCCGCAAGCAATTGCACGCCGACGAAGCGTGGATAGCGAAACAGCGTCAGATCGAGCATCGGCCGCGCGACCGAGCGCTCGATCCGCCAGAAGGCCAGAAAGAAAAGCACGGAGGCCGCGAACATGGCGACCACGAGCGGGTGGCTCCAGCCGCTTTCCGGTGCCTGCAAAATGCCGAAGGTGAGCGCAGTCAGCGCCGCGGTGAAACTCGCGGCTCCCCTCCAGTCAAGGCCGGTGGCATCCGGATCCCGCGTCTCTCGCATGAAAACCGCGCCGAGTGCCAGCGCCAGGCCAGCAAGAGCGACGACGAGCAGGAAGATCGCCGGCCACCCGAAGGCCTCGACCATGAGGCCCGAGGCGATCGGTCCGAAGGCGAGGCCGACGCCGAAGCTGGCGCCAACGAGACTGAAGGCTCTCAGCCGCTCGTTTCCTTCGAATTCCTGGGCGAGCGAGGCCATGCCGCCGGAGAAGGCGGCGGCTGCCCCGATCCCTTGAAGCGCGCGCAACACGTCGAACCAGACGATATTGCCGGCGAATGCCAGAGCGGCCGAGAACAGCAGGAAGGCGGCGAGACCACCGAGGAAGACGCGCTTGCGGCCGAAACTGTCGGCAACTGCGCCTGTCGCCATCAGCGAACTGCCGAAGGTCAGCATGAAGGCATTGGTGACCCAATTGAGCGCGATCGGATCGGCGCCGAGGCTGCGGCTGATCGAAGGCAGCGCCACGGCTGGTCCCGTGAAGGTGAGCGGCATTGCCGCTGCTGCGCAACACACCGCGAGGAGTACGAACCGGCGTCCGCGCCGGTCTTTGAACTGATCTCTCATATCGTCCATCCGTTGGAGCAAGGAGATACCCACACAGGCTTCCTGGAAACCTGTAGTTGGACGTCCACCGCTTGGGTATCGATTGACGAATGCAGGATAGTTTAGCCATAATCGGTTGAATATTGCGCCAAGCGGACAGGCATACCGGAACAGAACGCTCGAATAGGAAGTCAGTAATGGATCGCCTGAGTGGATTGACCGCCTTCGTCCGCACCGCCGATCTCGGGAGCTTCGTCGCGGCCGGGCGCGTGCTCGGCCTGTCCGCCTCCGCGGTCGGCAAGGCAGTCACCGCTCTCGAAAAGCAGCTCGGCGTCCGCCTGCTACAGCGCTCGACCCGCAGCATCCGGCTGACCGAGGAGGGACGCCTCTTTCACGAGCGCTGCCGCCGCATCCTCGACGACCTCGACGACGCCGAGGCTTCGCTGGCCGAGGCGGTGGCCGTTCCGCGCGGTCGGCTGCGCGTCAGCGTGCCGATCGTCAGCTATCATCTGCTGTTGCCGGTGCTGCCGGAGTTCGTGCGGCGCCATCCCGAAATCGAGCTCGACCTCGACTTCAACGACCGCATCGTCGATCTGATCGACGAGGAAGTCGACGTCGCCATCCGCAGCGGCGTGCTGCCGGATTCCCGGCTGATGACCCGGGCCCTGCGACCGTTCCAGCTTCTGCTCTGCGCCGCCCCCGCCTATCTCGATCGGCATGGCACACCCGAATGCCCGCGTGACCTCGACGGGCACCATGCGATCCGCTTCCGTTTTCCCAACAGCCGGAAGCTGCAGGAATGGCCGATCGCCATGCCCTCAGACGGACCCGGACCGCAGATCAAGACCGTGCTCTACAGCAACAACATGGAGGCGCTCAGCGGCGCCGTCCTCAGCGGGCTTGGCATCGGCTGCCTGCCGGACTTCCTCGCGCGCCAGCCGCTCAGCGATGGCCGGCTCCGCACCGTGCTTGACGCCTATCTCGACGCTCCCGGGCAGTTTCACCTCCTCTGGCCGTCAAACCGCCATCTATCGCCAAAGGTGCGCGTGTTCGTCGATTTCCTGAGCGAACGGCTTTTTGCCGATCACTGCGAGCGCGCGCCAGCCATTCAGGCGACACGGTAGGAACAAAAAAGGGCCGCTTCCATAACGGAAGCGGCCCCCTGGTTCTTCAATGTCGTCAAAATCTTCCCGGTGCAGCAATGCCCGAATGCGGGAATGCTCAGGCTGCCTTGATCTTGGCGCGCTTGGCGAGATGCGCCACGACGTTCTCGATCATCCGCATGCCGGCGTCGCCGCCAAGCGTCATGATCGATTCCGGGTGAAACTGCACGGCTGCCACCGGTTCCTTGGTGTGCTCGATACCCATGATCGTGCCGTCTTCGCTTTCAGCCGTAATCATGAAGTCGTTGGGCAAGCTCGACGGATCGGCGAAGATCGAGTGGTAGCGGCCGACGGTCACTTCCTTGCCGAGACCGGAGAAGACGATGCCCGGTTCCAGCACGCGGATGCGCGACGGCTTGCCGTGCATCGGGATCGCGAGTTGGCGCAGGTCCCCGCCATAGGCTTCGGCAAGCGCCTGCAGGCCGAGGCAGACGCCAAAGATCGGCAGTTCGCGCGCCCGCGCCTTCTTGATCGTTGCCCTGCAGTCGAAATCCTTGGGGTTGCCGGGCCCGGGTGAAAGCACGACGAGATCCGGCTTCACCCGGTCGAAGATCTCCTCGGCCACCGGCGTGCGTACTGTCGTGACGGTTGCCCCAGTCTGGCGGAAATAGTTCGCCAGCGTATGAACGAAGCTGTCTTCGTGGTCGACGAGCAGGATGTTGACGCCGGCGCCGACCGCCGCAACGTCGCGGCTTGCCTTGCCGGCGTTGGCGGATTTCGCGTCGCGAATGGCAGCGATCATGGCGGAGGCCTTCAGTTCGGTTTCGGCTTCTTCTTCTTCCGGGTTTGAATCGTAGAGCAGCGTTGCCCCTGCCCTGACCTCGGCGATACCGTCCTTGATACGGATCGTGCGCAGCGTCAGGCCCGTGTTCATGTCGCCGTTGAAGCCGACCATGCCGATGGCGCCACCATACCATGCGCGCGGGCTCTTCTCATGGCTTTCGATGAAGCGCATGGCCCAGAGCTTCGGCGCACCGGTGACCGTCACCGCCCAGGCGTGGCTGAGGAAGCCGTCGAAGGCATCCATGTCGTCGCGCAGGCGTCCTTCGATGTGGTCGACCGTGTGGATCAGGCGCGAATACATCTCGATCTGCCGGCGGCCGATGACCTTGACCGAGCCCGGCACACAGACGCGGCTCTTGTCGTTGCGGTCAACGTCCGAGCACATGGTGAGCTCGGATTCGTCCTTCTTGGAATTCAAGAGCTTCAGTATCTGCTCGCTGTCGGCGATCGGGTCGTCGCCGCGCTTGATCGTTCCGGAGATCGGGCAGGTCTCGATGCGGCGGCCGGAAACGCGAACGAACATTTCCGGCGACGCGCCGACGAGATACTCCTGGTTTCCGAGATTGATGAAGAACGAATAGGGCGACGGATTGATCGCCTTCAGCCGGTTGGAGATCTCCGATGGCTTGCTCTCGCAGCGCTCGAAGAACTTCTGGCCGGGCACCACTTCGAACAGATCGCCACGACGGAAGCTCTCCTTCGCTTTGACGACGAGCTCGGCATATTCGCCCGGGCGATGGTCGCCATGCGGCGGGATGCTGTCGACCGTCTGGAAGGGTTCGCTCGCAATCTCGTCCGCCTTGCCTTCGGTCGTCTTGCCGTCCTTTGCAAAATCGTAGCGGTCGATCCAGGCCTTGGCGGCATAGTGGTCGACAACCAGGATCTCGTCCGGCAGGAACAGCACCATGTCGCGCTGGTCGTCGGGACGCTTGAGCTTCAGGTCGATCGCATCGAACTGAAAGGCAAGATCGTAGCCGAAGGCGCCGTAGAGGCCGAGGCTCGCATCCTCGGCCGAATGGAAGAGATTGGTGACGGCGCGCAGCACGCTGAACACCGTCGGCATCTTCGAGCGCTCTTCCTCGGTGAAGACGCGGTCAGGCTGGTTGATCGTCAGATCAAGGCGACGGGTGGTCGACGCGCCGAGCGTGATGTCGGCGACCGTCTTCAGGTGCTCGGCGATGATCGACAGCAGCACTTCGCCGCGGTCGTTATAGGCTTCGATCCAGAGCGAGCGGCCGAAGGAGGAAATGCCGAGCGGCGGATCGACCACAGCCGTGTCCCAACGGGTGTAGCGGCCGGGATATTCATAGTTGGAGGAAAACACCGCGCCGCGGCGTTCATCGAGCTTGTCCACATAGCTCGCGATCGCCTGGCCATAGGAGGCTTCGCGTCGCCTGCGCGTCACCACGATGCCGCCTTTGGTGGTGTAGCTCTCCGCTCCGCCCTCGAGAATTACCGTTGCCATTCGCCTCGCTCCGTAAAAGCCCGGTCCTTGAGCGGCCCAAACATGAAAAAAGCCGCCTCGAAATCTCCGGGCGGCTTCATCTCTCAATCACGCATGACTGGTCAAGGCCGCTTCAGCGAGCCCACCACCAGATCGAAATGTTGCGTGCATTTTCCATGGGCGAAAGTGTTAGCGTGGGTTGATGCCTTGCGCAAGCGGGAAAGCCGCGCCGGATATCACGGATCGATCAAAAAAAGAGGCGGCTCTTGCGAGCCGCCCGACTGGAGTTGATCTGATCCTATCAGAACTTCGCCTTCGCCGTAACCAGGAAGGTGCGACCGCGACCCGTATCGATCGTGCTGCCTGCAATCGTGCTCGACGACGGCGTGTAGGTCTTGTCGAACAGGTTCGTCACCGTCGCCGTCACCTCGAAGCCGTTCTCGAACTTGTAGTTCGCGAAGAGGTCGACGAGGCCATAGCCCGGAACGTTCGGCGGCGTGCGGTTGATCTCGCCGACGAATGCGTTCGACACGGCATAGAGCCGCGTGCCGACCGTCAGGCGCTGGTCTTCGAGGAAGCGCGCACCGAGCGTTGCGCTGATGATGTTGTCAGGCAGGTAGCTCTGGACACCGAATCCATTGACCTGCGAAGGCAGGTTGCTGTCGGTGTAGGTGTAGGCGAGATCACCGAAGACATAGCCGGCATCGTAGGCCGCCTGGAGTTCGAAGCCCTGCACCGTCGACGTGCCGGGATTGTTGACGAAGAAGATCTGGCGACCACCACCCAGCAGCGCTGCGGTGATGTAGTTGTCGATCCGGTTGTGGAAGTAGTTCGCCTTCACACGCAGGCTGTCGCTGGGATCGAGCAGCCCGTCGAAGGTGAAGTTCGCGCCGATTTCCCAGCCCTTCGAGATTTCAGGCTCGAGGAACGGATTGGGGAAGAACGACTGGCCGCTCGTACCCGGGTGCGTGCCGCCGGCGAAGGTCTCGTTGACGGTCGGCGAACGCGAGGTCTCGGCGTAGGTAACGTAGGGCTGGAACCAGTCCGTCGGGTTGAGCGCGACCGTGACGTTCGGATTGAGACGGCCGTCGGACTTGTCGACCGTGTAGGGACCCGCCGGCAGGCCGATCGGGTTGCCTCGCACCACGGCGCCGGAACCATCGAGGCTGAAGTGATCCCACCGCAGGCCGGCCGTCAGGTCGACGATGCCATAGGTAAAGGTCGTGTTGCTGAAGACGCCGGTCGTGGCATTCGTACCGCTACCGTTGACGCCGCCAGACGGGCGCGCCGTGCTGTTGATGACGTCATAGTCGTCGCGGAAGTATTCGACGCCGTAGTTCGCCCGGACAGCAACGTCGCCGAGATCGAACAGCGAGGTGTTCGAGATATCGAAGCCCTTGCCCGTATCGGTGATGCGACGACCGGCCGCCGTGCCGCCACCGCGAATATCGGTGTCGTACTTCATCTTCAGCCGGTTCCAATAGGCATTGGCCCGGAAGTCGATGAGTTCGTTGTCCGGCGTATAGGAATAGCTGGCCGAAACGGTCTCGTTCTTCACGTTCTGGAAGTAGGAGTTCGCGAAGAAGTCGTTGTCATAGGTGATGCCGGTGAGCTTGAAGGTGTGGTCCTGGTCCGGGGTCACCTCGAACTTCAACAGGCCGGAAAGCAGGTCTTCCTCGGTGTAAGGCACCGTTACGCCGTTGCCGTTGTCGTAGTTGCCGGGATCAGCCTTGCTGATGCCGCCGAGTACCGAGAAGACGTCGTTGAAACGATAGGCGCCGATCAAAGATTCCGACCAGCCGGCCTCGTTGCTGCCGTAGGTGGCAGAAGCGATGCCGCCGTAGGTCTTGCCGTCCTGGATCAGGTCTTCGACGTCGTAGGTTCTGAAATTGACCGAACCGGCCAATGCACCGCCGCCGACACCGGTGACGGCACCGCGGGTGACGTCGATCTCGGACAGGAATGCCGGATCGAAATAGGCAAAGCCCTGGGCTTCGTGGCCGGTGAAGCGGAAGTTCTGGCGCACACCGTCGATCATCATGTTGACGCGGCCGGAACCCTCGAAGCCACGGATGTTGACCGCAACGCCCGGGTTCTGCGGGTTGTTGGCGGTCGACGTGCCGGGAACGCCGCGCAGCAGATCGTCGGTCTCCAGACCGGATTGCAGGTCGATCTGGTCGGACGTGACGACGCTGACCGGGCCAGCCTTGGCATAGGGGTCAGCGGTGCGCGCGCCCTTGGCAACGATCGGCGAGAGGTAGGTTTCGCCCTTCTTGGTCTCGTCGGCCTTTTTCTCTTCCGGCTTTGCCTGGGTTGTCGCGCTCTGGGCGAATGCGATGGTAGCGACTGAAATTGCAAGAGTTGTCGTGCAAGCCAACAGGGCCTGGCGACGATGCCGGGTGAGCATGGACCAATCCTTTGAGGTTCGAGGCCGGGCTTGCTGTTGAGCGGCAAACTCAAGGGGCTGGCTGGGCGCGTTCTGGGCGTTGCGACATGTCGTCGCCTCATTTATGCCGCATAAAAAACATGAGTATATTTGTCAACATACAAAGATACTCCCCACAATTTGTGGGGTCGTGCCAATTCGAGGCGTTGCCGAACTGCAACGCTTTTGCCGGATAGACGGAGCGGACGAGGAAAAGTGTATGCGGCTTTCCGCCCGCATCCCGCTCTAATTTGTTGGAATCGGTCACGTTTATGATTGGGTCGATTCCACCCAAATCATCGCGATCTCATGAAACCAGATCCGGTTCTGCGCGTTCCCTCCGCTCAAAGCCCGCCGCGCGGGCAGTGAGAAAGGTACTGGATGCGTCGCTCTTTCCCCTTGATCCTGCTGTCACTCCTGATCCTGACGGGCGCCAGCCTGCCGAAATACGGCCCCATCCCGATAGAAAAGCCGTCGACGGATACGGGGGCGGAAGAAGCTGTTCCGACACCCGACAGGAAGCCGACGGCACCGGCGGACGACAGCAAGAGCGCGACGGAGAAAGAGCCGACGGCAGCCGACCGCGAACAGCCCGTTCCGCAGCCGAAGCAGGCGGATGGAGACGAGCAATCGACAAAGGACAAGGAGCCGCCGGCGGACGAAAAGGACCAGCGCGCAGACGAGAAGAAGGATGCCAAGCCAGCGCCGACGCCAATCGTCTATCCACCGGTCGAGACGGAGAATGCTGCCGAATATGCCAAGTGCCTCGCCGACCTGAAAGCGGTTGGCGCGACGTTTGTCGAAGCCAAGCGCATCGACGACGGCAAGGGCTGTGGCATCGATAAGCCGCTGGAGGTCACCAGCATTCTTCCCGACGTTACGCTCGCGCCCAAGGGAGTGATGCGGTGCGAAACGGCGCTGGCGCTGGCGCGCTGGACGAAGGAAGCCGCCCAGCCGGCTGCCGAGGTCGCCTTCGACAAGAACATCAAGATCAAGGCGCTGAACCAGGCGTCGACCTATATCTGCCGCCTGCGCAACAACGGAACGTCAGGTAAGATCTCCGAACATGCCCACGGCAACGCCGTCGACATCGCGTCCTTCCGCTTGAGCGACGGAACAACGATCGCCATCCAGCCGCGCGACGAGGATGGCACGATGGACGGCGCCTTCCAGCGCGCGGTCACCGCCTCCGCCTGCCTCTACTTCAGAACCGTGCTCGATCCCGGCAGCGACGCCGCCCACGAAACCCACCTTCATCTCGACGTCATCGAACGCCGCAACGACTATCGCTACTGCCGTTAGGCGGGGGTCTATTGGTGAGGGCTACGCACAGCTCAGCCCTTGTCATAGCCGAGGGCGACGAACTCGCCCTCGAAGCGTCCGGCCACCTCTCCACCGTCAAGCAGGTCGGCAACGACCACGGCCCGCGCCCTGCCCCGCCGTTCGAGCATCCGCAGAAAGCTCGGCCACTGCCCGGCATTCGCCAACGACGAGCGAGCCGAAAAGGCACCGGCCACCGGCTTTAGATAGTCCATGCGGTTGCTCTGAATCACCAGACGCGCCGCCACGCCGCTTTTGCGCAACCGCACATGCAGGAGCGACCAGGCCGACAGGATCGATAGCGCCGAGGCGCTGCCGCCGAACACCGTCTCGCGGTGATTGATGTTGGGTGCCAGGGGCGCCGACAGCAGGACATGGTCGTCCGCCACCTCCTCCACATGAACCTGCATCGCCGCCGACAGCGGGATATGGGCATGAAGATAGGTCTGCAAATCCTGAGGCGTCATGGCGGTATCCATTGTGTCTGCTGCAGCGGCGTACGCCTTGCGAGTCGCGCAAAGGTGGCCTCCAATCAATGCACGAGGCGCCATGTCCTGGCCAGAGCCGCAGGCCCGCCTTCAGTCGCCTCCGGCCAACCTCGTAACCACAAAGATACCGGTCGGCGCGCCTTGCAGGACGGCACCCCGGCTCCCAAATACAGGCACGAGGAAAATCCACCCGTTTTGCGCCCAGTCTCAAGGAAATGTGTCATGGCATTGACGATGTACCATCTCTCCATTCCCGCATTCATTCGCGGCCTTGGTGTGCTCACCAAACTGCTCGACAAGGCCGAGGCTCACGCGCGCGACAACGGCATCTCCCCTGATGATCTTGTCAATGCCCGGCTGGCGCCGGACATGCTGACGCTTGCCGGCCAGGTGCAGCGTGTAAGCGACACGAGCAAGGGTCTGGTCGGGCGCCTGACCTCGATCGAGGTTCCCCGTTTTCCGGACGAGGAAAAGACCCTGGACGAACTGCGTCAGCGCATCGCCAACACGGTTGCTTTTCTTGAAACTGTGCGCCCCGTCGACCTGGAAGATAGCGGCAGCCGCGAGGTCGTCCTCAACTTCCCGACCCTGAAAGTGACGCTCACGGGCGAAGAGTACCTGTTGAGATTCGTTCTGCCGAACTTCTATTTCCACCTGACGACGGCCTACGACATCCTGCGCCACAAGGGCGTCTCGATCGGCAAGGCCGACTTCCTCAGCCTCACTGCCTAACCTCCGTTCCGGAAGCGAAGACGAAGCAATGCAAAACACGACAACGCCGCGCATCCCGCCGGACGCGCGGCGTTGTTTTGCTCAGGCCGGTCGAGGGAACCAAAGCGCGCACCAACACGCAAACGTTTGGGGCGCCGTGCGTTCAAATAAACGCACTACTGCATGTTTCCTTTGATCGAAGCCGATTAAAGGGCAAACATGCAGCACTTCAAAGTGTTACCGCGACCTTTGCGCGTCTGATAAGACGCGCGGCGCTGTGAGGTCGTTCTAGAACAGCCCCTCGATATAACCCTGCTCGTTCAGGAAGATCTTCTCCGACGACGGCACTTTGGGAAGGCCGGGCATGGTCATGATCTCGCCGGTGATGACCACGATAAAACCGGCACCAGCCGCAAGCCGCACCTCGCGGATCGGCACCGCATGGCCGCTCGGCGCGCCGCGCAGGTTCGGGTCGGTCGAGAAGGAATATTGCGTCTTGGCCATGCAGATCGGCAGGTGGCCATAGCCCTGGTTCTCCCAGGTGTGCAATTGATCGCGCACCGACTTGTCGGCGATCACTTCGCTCGCATGATAGATGTCCTTGGCGATTGTCTCGATCTTGTGGAAAAGCGGCATGTCATCCGGATAGAGCGGCGAGAACTGCGAATGGCCGCCCTCGGCAAGATCCGCTACCTTGCGCGCCAGTTCTTCGATTCCCGCCGACCCCTCGGCCCAATGCCGGCAGAGCACGGCGTCGGCACCGAGTGTCGCCACATAGTCCTTGATCGCCTGGATCTCGGCCTCGGTGTCGGAGGTGAAATGGTTGATCGCGACGATCGCGGGAACGCCGAATTTCTTCACGTTCTGCACATGCCGGCCAAGGTTGGCACAGCCTTTGCGCAGAGCCTCCAGGTTTTCCTTGCCGAGATCGTCCTTCTTCACGCCGCCATTCATCTTGATCGCCCGGACGGTGGCGACGATCACGGCGGCATCGGGCTTCAGCCCCGCCTTGCGGCACTTGATGTCGAAGAATTTTTCTGCACCGAGATCGGCGCCGAAGCCGGCTTCCGTCACCACATAGTCGGCGAGCTTCAGCGCCGTCGTCGTCGCGATCACCGAATTGCAGCCATGCGCGATATTGGCGAAGGGACCGC
Organism: Ensifer sp. CCNWLY38; assembly: GCF_037120565.1. Lineage (NCBI taxonomy): Bacteria > Pseudomonadati > Pseudomonadota > Alphaproteobacteria > Hyphomicrobiales > Rhizobiaceae > Ensifer > Ensifer sp. CCNWLY38. The sequence goes on along the minus strand of NZ_JBBBBO010000004.1, from coordinate 69,697 downwards.
CATGCACGAAGGCCGGATTGTTTTCCAATGTCTGCACCAGGTTCGGCTGCATCGCGTCCTTGAGCAGCACCGCCATCGCGCCATCCGCCTTGATGTCGCGCGCAAACACCGGGCTCTTGTCGCGTCGGTTGCCGACGATGATATTGCCGAGGCGCTTCTCGAGATCCTTTAGATCGGTTGCCAGGCAGAGGATGGCCATGACCTCCGAGGCAACGGTGATGTCGAAACCGGTCTCGCGCGGATAACCATTCGCGACACCACCGAGCGGCCCGACAATGCTGCGCAGTGCCCGGTCGTTCATGTCCATCACGCGACGCCAGGCGATGCGGCGGATGTCGACGTTCTGCTCGTTGCCCCAGTAGATGTGATTGTCGAGCAGCGCCGCGAGCAGATTGTGCGCTGAAGTAATGGCGTGGAAATCGCCGGTGAAATGGAGGTTCATGTCCTCCATGGGCACCACCTGTGCGTAACCGCCGCCGGCGGCTCCGCCCTTGATGCCGAAGCAGGGGCCGAGCGACGCCTCGCGGATGCAGACGATCGCCTTCTTGCCGATGCGGTTGAGCCCGTCGCCGAGGCCGACTGTCGTCGTCGTCTTGCCTTCGCCGGCGGGCGTCGGATTGATCGCCGTCACCAGGATCAGGTGGCCGTTTTTCTTTTCGCGCTGCCGGGCGATGAAATCGGCACCGATCTTAGCCTTGTCGTGGCCGTAGGGCAGCAGATCTTCCGCTGGGATGCCGAGCGCCGCCCCGATCTCCAGGATCGGCTTTTTCTTCGCCGCACGCGCAATCTCGATATCGGACTTAACCTCGGTCATGACATGTCCCCTCCCCAGGGTCTCGTTTTCATCCACGCCTTTCAAGGCGCAGTTCGCGATGCCGGAGCGGGATGAGGAAACGTGTCTGCGGCTTTCAGCCCGCATCCCGCTTTAACTCAAGTAAGGTCTGCGGCAGCGCCCGGAAGTTCAGGCGCCACCTTGCCGTTCCGCCCTATCGCGCGAGGATATCGCGCATTTCGACGATGTTCGAGCGTACCCTCAGCGTATAGAAGCCCATCGTCGCCAGATGCGTCGGCATGATCCAGCCTGCTTCCTCGCCGTTGGAGATGATCCATGGCTGGATGCGCAAGGCGGCCCGCAGCTGCTTGATCGTTTCCGCCCAGATCGGCGTCAGGCCGCGCTGGGCAACGACGTTGTCGAAGTCGGCACCGGCGGCCGAGAGAATGCCGTAATAGCCGTAGAGCTGGCCATAGGCGAACCAGAAGCGGTCGTCGGCGCGCGTGTCGAACCAGCCGCCATTGTGGTTTTCCGAGCGCTCGCGCAGGATGGCCGACGTGTTGCCAAGGTCGTTGGCGACGCGGTCGAGAAACTCGACGAGGTTGTCGGAGCGGCCGTCGAAGATCGCGTCGCACTTGCTGAGCGAAATGTTGAAGGACCTGAGATCCCTCATCGCCGCCCGGTAGAAGCTCGGCGTCGGGGTTTTCGGGCCGAACGGGTTCAGGCCGAAGTACCAGGTTTCCTCATCGAACTGCATATTGCCGCGCGCGCTTTGCAGGGCGTTGTTGATGCCCGAGGTGCCGCGCACGCGACCGAGCGAATCGACCAGTTCCACCGACGTCCGGCGGATCGCCTGGTTGATGCCGCGCTGGAACGACGCCTTGTTGTCGAGCCAGGGCGTGTCGTCCCAGTCGAGCCCGAAGAAGCCGAGCTTGTAGAGCAGCATCGACGAGATCCAGGCGTTCTCGTTGACGTTGAAATCAATGAGATCGGCGGTGACGTCGACGATCGCCGAGGTCTGGCACACGGTGCCGGCCGGCAGCTGGACGGCGGCCAGTGCTTCCGGTGTCGATTCCATCGGCTGCGTCGCCACGCCCGCGAGGTTGTTGGCGGTGCCGCCAGTCGTCGACTGCCCCGTCGCAGCGGGACCGCTCATCGGCGAGCCGGCAGGGACCTTGCGCTCCGTCAGCTTGTAACGATCGACATAGTCTTCGTTAAAATTCGTCCAGGCCTGCGTCTGCCAGATGAAGTAGCCGTAGAACAGGATCAGGCCGAGCAGGATAAGGCCGATCGGTCCCTTGAGAAGCCAGCTGCGTTGCCGATACCAGTTGCCCGCCGCGACGAAGGGCCAGAGCAGCCAGGCAACGACGAGCCCGATGCCGCGGCCGATCGCGGTAAAGACACGCTGGAAAAACGCAACGATCGGATCGAACATGTCCTATTCCTCTCTGAGGCCGTAGAGCTTGTGGCGGAAAGCCGCCTTGTCTTTGAGATATGAACCCGTCAGCGTCGCCACAACATAGGCCTTGAAGCTTTCGCCATAGCGCTCATAGGCGTCGTAGAAGCCCTGCTTGTCGAAGACGAAGCGCGAGACGAAATCGCGGGGCACGAGCTGGGAAATCAGCCGGTTGACCAGCCACTGGTCGGGATGGGTGGGTGCTGCGCGCACCAGCATGAAGCGGTTCGCCGGCGCCACGTCCTGCATCTTGATCGTGCCGGTCGCACTAACCATGCGGATCATTTCCTGCAGGAACGGATAGGCCCCGTCCCTCGCGACTGCAGCCGCATTGCGGTGCATCCAGGTCTGCAGCCAGATCCGGTCGGCATTGGCGAGATCGGCCGTCGGGTCAATTTCGTCGATAAGCCCGCGCACGATCATGTCGGCTCGGTGCTGATAGAGCCCCGACTCCTCCACCCAGGACGCCTGCGGTAATTGCAGCCGCTTGGTCAAGGCGAGGAAGTTGTAGATCCGGGCATGATCGTTGATGGCGATATAGCTGACCTGCCAGGGCCGCGAGCGGCGGAAGCCGGGGACCGAAGGGGCGCAGATCACGGTCGTCGTCTTGTCGTCGAGAAAGACATAGACGCCGCCGAAATGATTGGCCCAGAAGGCTTCGTGGCGGAAGACGAGCTGGTCCGGCACCAGCGCATTCTGGCGGATATCGCCGGTGAGCTTGGCAAGCTCGACCATGCGGTTCAGCATTTCGTCGTCGGCCCAGGCCGTCGGCACTTTCTTCAGCCGGTCGACCAGTCCGCGCAGCTCGGCGGCCTTGCCGAGCATGTCCTCGGCCGATAGCACCCGGAAACGCACCTCGTTGATCGACAGCAGGTCGTCGATGTCGTCGACGACCGAAACCGAATCCTCGATCTCGCCGTAGAGCGCGTCCTTGATCGTGATGGCATTGATCGCGCGGCCGTTGGCGTTGAAGAATTCGTGCATCAGCGCCGCCGTATTGGAGAAGCTCGTATGCACGACCGGCAGCTCCGCCTGATCCGGCGTCATGATGATGAACCGGCGGTTGACTCGGTTCGGATCGAGATAATCACGGTCACCCAGTTCGTCAGCGATTTCGGGCGAAAACCCGGTCATGTCGATGCTAAACGCCGTCAACGCCGTCGGACGCAGACCGAAGCCTTCGAGTGCCTTGTTGTAGCGCGCGATCAGATGCGGCTCGGAAATATCGAGCAGCCGCCCATAGATCAGTTCGGCTTCGAGCAGGCGTTTCATCGGTCAGCTCTTCCCATCATCACCCCTGCCACCGGCCGTCGCGCTTCATCGCCTCGATCTCGCGGATCGCCTTTTCGCGCTGGCGCTCGCGTCGGATGATGTCGGTGACGGCGGCATCGTCGGACTTGTCGGTGTAGCGGAATTCGCTGTCGGCGTAGCGGTTGATCTCCTGCAGCACCATGTCGATGGTGATCGGGCCGCGTAGCGCCTCGATCATCGCTTTCTTCTCGTCATAGCCCTTGTGCATGAACGAGCCGGCATCCTTGAACCAGTCATCCGGCAGCTCGACATCCATGGCCCTGAGCTTGATCGCGTCGGTGATGTTCTTGATCGCCCGGCCGGTAAAGCGCGGCTCGGCCTCCTTGATCAAGTGCAGATAGGCGCCGACATCGGCGAGCGAGGCAAGCGCGCCCCGTTCCTTCTGGTAACGCTCCCAGACGGCGATGAGGCCATCCTCCTTCGGCCGCGCGTGCTCGGCATAGGATTGCGACACGGCCCGCTTGATCTCCTGACCCTCGAACAATTGGTGTTCGCCGAGCGGGATCTTGTGGTTCTTGCCGACGAGCAGCGCGAAGATGTCGATATAGTCATCTTCCGTCTGCGGCCCGTCGACCAGCCAGCGGGCGCCGGCGCGCTGGCGCAGCGCGTCGTCGACATTCTCAGGATAGTTGGAGAACATGCCGAAGGTGCAATTGCCGCGCACCACGGTCGAAGCACCCGCGAAGCTCTCCATCAGCACCGCCGTCACCTCGTGCTGGCCGGCGGACGCGCGATCGTCGGAGCGCTTCGCCGCCACCTGGTCGACATCGTCGATCGTGCCGAAGCCGATCGCGCGCGGGTTGATGACGTTGTTGACGAACTCCTTGCAGTTCTGGCCGGACTTGCCCTGATAGGAGGAGATCTGGTCGACGCCGAAATTTTCGTAATGGAAGGCGTAGCCGGCGATCTCGCAATATTCGTTGAGCATGCCGGCGAGCATCTGGATCAGGATCGTCTTGCCGGTGCCCGGCATGCCGTCGCCGATGAAGGTAAAGAGGAAGCCGCCAAGCTCGACGAACGGGTTCATCTGCCGGTCGAAGTCATAGGCCATCAGCATCTTGGCAAGCTTCAGCGCCTGGTACTTGGCGATGTGGTTGCCGATGATCTCCTCGGGCTTCTTGAAGGTCATCACCAACGGCTTGCGCTTCTGGCCGGGCGCAACGTCGAAGCCGTTCAGCGTGAAGTCGTCCTGGTCGAGCCGGATATGCACGGTCTCGAAGCTCTGCAGTCCGGTGAAACGCGCCTTGCGGGCGATCAGCCCCTCGACTGCCACGCGCGAAAAGGCGCGCGCCCGGGCGGTCAGCGCCAGATCGTCGGGCGCCCCGGCAAGTCCGCGGTCGAGCGCCGATATCAGGCTCTTCAATGCATCCTGCGGTGTGTCGAACAGAAAGTCGGGCTCGACCGCATCGTCGACCGGCTCGCCCTCACCTGAAAGCGTCGAGCCGAGATAGGCGGCAAGCGTGAAGGCGGCGACATAGGCGGACGCCGAGAGCAGCGCCTTGAACTGGTTGGCCTCGTCGCCTCCGAGCGGCGATGTGGCGTTTTTCGCCTGCAGTTGCTCGAGGTTTGTCTGGCGCGCAAAGACGGCGGCGACGGCGAGCGCCACCTGAATACCGCGGCGTGTGCGATAAAGCACGGCGTGCTGGGCCGGCGACAACATCGGATCGCCCTGGCGCACTGACTGAATGGTCTTGGTCAGCTCGACTTCGCGCGTGCGCCGCTGGCCACCGGTCGAAACCGTCGAGACGAAGCGGCGGCCGGTACCGGCAAGCGTCGTCCCGGCGGATGCATCCTCCCGCTCCAGGATAATCAGCTTGGTCACGAGACCCTGTGCCACCGCCTGATGCTTGGCGATGTCGTCCTCGTGCAGCGTCGTCAGCCCCGTATTGAGTGTCATCGTCAAACCTCGCTCACGACCTGGTTGCCGGAAATGACGTGGACCTTGTAGTCGCCGAACACCTGTTCAGCCTCGCCGGCGGCATAGAGCGCCTGATAGGCGTCATGCGGCACCAACGCGTGTTTCTCGTAGGAGGAGACCCCCATGCGTGCCGCTTCCAGATTGGCGGTATCGATGTGGAATTCCTCCTGCGCCGGCGTCGATGACCAGAAGCCGCGTTTGGCAGGCCTTTCGGCCTTGGAGAAGACCTCCTGCACGGTCCAGGTCAAAAGCCAGGCATTCTCGGTCTTTCGCACCTTGGAGAGGATGTCGTTGATGCGCGCATTGTTCTCGGTGATCCCGGCAGAATAGAACGGGCCGAGCACGATGCGGCGCAGCTGCTTCGGATGGAGCTCGTCAAAATCCTTGTCGAGATTGGTCGCGATCGTCACCGGGGTCAGCGAATAGCTGCTGTTCTTGGAGGCGAAATCGTCGAAGCGGCTGGCGAGCTCCGGATTGAGCAAGCCACCAACTGGCAACGGGATCTCGACCTGCGGATTGAGCTTGCCGTCCTCGGTCACCAGCATCTCGACAATCTTCTCGGAGGAATCCTCGATCGTCGCCATGTAGACCATCGGCAGGGTATTGGCGCCGTCGAAGGCGCCCCAGCTCACGATGTAATAGGGGCGCATCGTCTTGGAATTGACGGCGACGCGAATGGTTTCCGGCAGGATGAAGGGCGAGAAGATCTCACCCTTGCCGATCTGCTCCAGATAGAGCCGCTCGGCCACGCGCGCCTGCAGCGCCTCGGGAAAGGCCTTCTGCCTCAGGATGAAATCGACCATCTCGTCGCGCAGCGCATCGGCCGAAGGGATGTCGGCGAGACGCTTGGCCGCCGTCTGGCGATCGTTCTCCAGTTCCAGCACGTTCTGGAACACCGGAAAGCCGCTTTCGGCGCGGGAGATCCGGAACTGATCGACAAAGCCGATCCGGTTCTCCCAGCAGTCGATCGAGGCTTTCAGCCGGCCGAGATAGGGAACGATCACTTCGCCGACGACGGTGTTGCGATAGAGCGGCGAGTTGCGGTCGCCGAGGAAGAGTTCGAGCCCCGCGAGTGCGGCGTGGATCGACGCGAAATATTGTGCGACAGCGGATGAAGCCGCGACTTTCATGCAAATCCCCGTGGCGCGTGCCAGACGGCAAACTCGGTTCCGATCATTCGCCTGCCGATCACTGCTTCACGTAGTTAGCCGTGTTGTGCTTGTCCATGACAGCCTGGAAGCGACGGGCAAAGGCGTCGTCCGCCAGCTTCTTGCGGCGCTGGATATCCTGCGTCGAAAGCATGTTCTTTTCATGCATTTCGAGGAGATCGCCGATATGGCGCTGCGCGGCGGCACCGATGCCGGCCATCGTTTCCTCGGCGGCTGTGTCGACCTGGCTGCCGAGCGTGTTGATCTTGTGGGCGACGTCCTGCTGGGCAGCCGTCTTCAAGGAATCTTCCAGCGCCTTGTAGAGCACGATGCGCTGCTCGGTATCGATCGTCAGCTTGTTGATCAGGGTGTTCTGCGCGGCGATCTGGTTGTTGAGCGAATCGACGAAGGTCTGGAACATCGAGGTGTAGCGCTCAAGCGTCTGGCTTTCGGCGAGCAGCTCCTGCTCCTTCGCCTGCTTCTCGTTGTATTCGGTCGCAAGCGCCGAGCGCTCGCCCTCGAGCTCGGTGCGCACCTTCTGTTCGGTCGAGGCGGCGATGCGGTTTTCGATGTCGAGCAGCAGCGGGTTCAGTTCCTCGATGCGCTTCTGCACCTCTTCGAGGTTCGCCATCGTACCCTTGCGGCGCTCGATCACCTGGATCAGGCTCTGCTCCGAGGTCTTGTAGCGCTGGTCGAGGATCGACTTCTGCTCCTTGAGGATGCCGACGATCATATCGGACTTCGAAAGCAGCTCCTGCAGGTTGCCGGCAAGCGACATGTTGCGCACGCGGTCGGTGCGCATGCGCTGCATCTTCTGCTTGGAGAAGATACCGATGAACTTCTCATAGCCGGTATAGTTCTTCATGCTCTCGAACTCGGAGCCGAAGACATTGGTCGCATCCTCGAGGCCGATGATCAGGTCGGCGATGTTGGCTTCCATCACCTTCTGCTGGTTGATCACGTCCTGGATGCGGGCGTTCTCGATGTCGAAGTTGACGTCGCCGAGCTTGGTCTCGGCCTTGGCGAATTGCTCCAGCACCACACCGGATTGCTCGAGCTTGCCGCGCATCTGTTCGACGACGCCTTTCGTCTTCTCGATCTCCGCGTCAAAGTTCTGAAGAGTCGCCATGTTCTGCCCCTCGATCCATCGTGGCGCGATCCGCCAGCCCAGCCGAATTATTCAGCCTTCGATTGCAGTTATATAAAGGGTGTTTATGGAAAGAGAACAAGCCTGCCGCAGCGGCTTTTTTCGATCAAACGCTGCGGCGAAGTGCTTGAGAAATCGAAGGCATTGCCTATTTGGCGGCCGGTGGCGCCTTGAGATAGGCGATCACGTCAGCAATGTCCTGCGGCTTCTTGAGACCGGGAAAAGTCATCTTGGTAGCGCCGACCATCGCCTTGGGGCTCAAGAGATATTCGCTCAGCGTCGCCTCATCCCAGACGTGCCCCGCAGCGCCGAAAGCCTTCATCGCCTCAGAATAGTTGTAATCCGAGACCGACGCGGCCGGCCTGCCGACGACGCCCATCAGGCTCGGGCCGACGCGATTGACCGGCTCGGTCGCCGTGTGACAGGCCGCGCACTTGCGGAACACCGCGGCCCCCGCCGTCGCGTCGCCGCCGGCATGGGCAGCCGGAGCTGCGACACCAAGACAGAGGAAGAGACTGGGAAGCAGGCGCCGCATCGAAAACCTCTTGCTGACAGGACCCGACGAGAATGGCACCGCGACCAAGGCGGCCGCAAGCGGCCAGTCGGTCGCACTCATTCGCAACGCATCAGGTCGTCCCAATGGCGCCGGCAATAGGAGACGTATTTCTCGTTGCCGCCGACATCGACCTGGGCACCCTCGCGCACCACCTTGCCCGTACCATCGAGACGCACGACCATCGTCGCCTTGCGGCCGCAATGGCAGATGGTGCGCACCTCGCGCAACTCGTCGGCGATCGCCAGCAGCGCCATCGAGCCCGGAAACAACTTGCCCTGAAAATCCGTACGCAGGCCGTAGGCCATGACCGGAATGCCGATCCGGTCGGCGACCCGTGCGAGCTGCCAGACCTGCGCCTCGTTGAGGAACTGCGCCTCGTCGACGAAGACGCAGGCGATCTCGCCGGCACCGTCGGAATGAAGCGTTTCGATCAGCGTATAGATGTCGTCATCGCCATGGAACGGAATGGCGTCGGAGGCAAGACCGATGCGCGAGGAGATGCGGCCTACCCCTGCCCGGTCGTCATGCGCAGCGATCAGCATCACCACGCGCATGCCGCGCTCCTGGTAGTTGTAGGAGGCCTGCAACAGCATCGTGCTCTTGCCCGCGTTCATCGTCGCATAGCTGAAATAGAGTTTGGCCATCTTCACCGCGTCCGGTTTCCGTCTCCCGGGTAATGACGAGCCTTGTCCCGGAAGGCCAGAGCGTGTTTGCGGCACCCACAGTTTTTCGCCGGACTAGACCATTTCGTGGACAATGCGACATTCAGCGTCGCATCGTGCACCCCGTCAGCATATTGACGCAATACACTTCCTTCGACATCAAAGCGCTTGAATTCGCTATCCAATGGTGTTTGGCTAAAACAATAATAGAGGCAGGGGAACGACAACGATGAAAAAACGACTCTCTCTCAAACTGATGCTGGCAGGCGCCGTTTCGGTCGTCGCCCTCACCGCTGGGCAGGCTGCAGCTGCCGAGCCGGAAAGCTGTGGTACCGTCCGTTTCTCCGACGTCGGATGGACGGACATCACTGCAACCACCGCGACCGTTTCCACCGTTCTCAAGGGCCTCGGCTACGAGACGGACATCAAGGTTCTCTCCGTTCCGGTCACCTACACATCGATCAAGAACAAGGACATCGACGTCTTCCTCGGCAACTGGATGCCGACCCAGGAAAACGACGTTCGCCCCTATCTCGACGACAAGTCGGTCGAATCCTTCGGTCCGAACCTGGTCGGCGCCAAGTACACGCTGGCGACCAACGCCAAAGGCGCTGAGCTCGGCATCAAGGACTTCAAGGATATCGCCGCCAAGAAGGACGCGCTTGAAGGCAAGATCTACGGCATCGAGCCCGGCAATGACGGCAACCGCCTGATCATCGACATGGTCGACAAGGACACCTTCGGCCTCAAGGGCTTCGAGGTGGTCGAATCCTCCGAACAGGGCATGCTGGCGCAGGTGTCGCGTGCCGAAAAGGATGGCGCGCCGATCGTCTTCCTCGGATGGGAACCGCATCCGATGAACGCCAACTTCAAGCTGACCTATCTTTCGGGCGGCGACGACATCTTCGGCGCCAACTTTGGCGGCGCGGAAGTCTTCACCAACGTGCGCGCCGGCTACACCACCGAGTGCCCGAACGTCGGCAAGCTGCTCACCAACCTCAAGTTCTCGCTCCAGATGGAAAACGAGATCATGGGCAAGATCCTGAACGACGGGCAGGAGCCGGACAAGGCTGCCGAGGAATGGCTGAAGGCCAATCCGACGGTCGTCGATCCGTGGCTTGCCGGTGTGACCGCCAAGGACGGCGGCGATGGCCTGGCCGCGGTCAAGGCCGCTCTCGGCCTCTGATCGGCATCAAGGCGGGGAAAACCCCGCCTTTTTTCACCGCGTCATGCGCTCCTTTTTGACCTGACGAGACGGATTACCTTCGTGGAATATCTGACCGATAACCGCATCCCCATCGGCGGCTGGGCCAAGGCGTTCGTCGACTGGCTGACGACGAACTTCGAACTGTTCTTCGACCAGCTTGCTGGCTTCCTCTCCGGCGTTGTCGCCGTGCTGCTCTGGGTTCTCCAGACCCCTCACCCGCTGATCGTCGTCGCCGTGATCACGGCGGCTGCCTGGTGGTTCCGCCGCTCGCTCGGCGTCACGCTGTTCACCGGCCTCGGCCTGCTGCTGATCATCAACCAGGGCTACTGGAAGGAAACGACGGAAACGCTGGCTCTGGTGCTCGCCGCCAGTTTCGTCAGCATGGCCGTCGGAGTGCCGCTCGGCATTGCCGCCGCCCGTCGCGCCTGGATCTATGCCATCATGCGGCCGATCCTCGACCTGATGCAGACGATCCCGACCTTCGTGTATCTGATCCCTGCGCTGATCCTCTTCGGTCTCGGCATGGTTCCCGGCCTTATCGCGACGGTGATCTTCGCGATCCCTGCGCCGATCCGCCTGACCCGCCTCGGCATCATCTCGACGCCGCCGTCGCTGGTCGAGGCCGCCCAGGCCTTCGGCGCCACGCCCGGCCAGGTGCTGCGCAAGGTGGAGCTGCCCTTTGCCATGCCTCAGATCATGGCCGGCCTGACCCAGACGATCATGCTGTCGCTGTCGATGGTGGTCATCGCCGCCCTCGTTGGCGCCAACGGCCTTGGCGTTCCGGTCTTGCGAGCCCTGAACTCTGTCAATGTCGCCAAGGGCTTTGAAGCCGGCCTCTGCATCGTCATCCTGGCGATCATTCTCGACCGCCTTTTCCGCTCGTCCGACGAAGGAGAAGGCGCATGACCACCGCCGTCGTATTCAAGAATGTCGATATCATCTTCGGCAATAACCCGCAGATCGCGCTGCAGATGGTCGACCAGGGCAAGACCCGCGACGAGATCGGTGCCGAAACCGGCCTCGTGCTCGGCGTTGCCGGCGCCTCGCTCGAAATCACCGAGGGCGAGATCCTGGTGCTGATGGGGCTTTCGGGCTCCGGCAAGTCGACCCTGCTTCGCGCCGTCAACGGCCTTGCGCCGGTGGTGCGCGGCGACGTCGAGGTGAAGACCTCGAACGGGCCGCTCAATCCCTACCGGACCAATGCGAAATCGCTGCGCGACTTCCGCATGCACACGGTCTCGATGGTGTTTCAGCAGTTCGCTCTCTTGCCTTGGCGGACTGTCGCCGACAATGTCGGCTTCGGCCTCGAGCTTGCCGGCATGCCGGACGCCGAGCGCAAGGCACGCGTCGGCGAACAGCTCGACCTCGTCAACCTGACGAAATGGGCGGGGCGCAAGGTCAATGAGCTCTCCGGCGGCATGCAGCAACGCGTCGGCCTCGCCCGAGCCTTTGCCACCGGCGCGCCGATCCTGTTGATGGACGAGCCGTTCTCGGCGCTCGACCCGCTGATCCGCACCCGACTGCAGGATGAGCTGCTCGAGTTCCAGCGGCGGCTGAAGAAGACCATCATCTTCGTCAGCCACGATCTCGACGAGGCGTTCCGCATCGGCAACCGGATCGCCATCATGGAAGGCGGACGCATCATCCAGTGCGGCACACCGCAGGATATCGTCAAGAATCCGGCCAACCAGTATGTCGCCGATTTCGTTCAGCACATGAACCCGATCACCATGCTGACGGCAAAGGACGTGATGCAGACCGGCGTCCAGCGCGGCGCAACCGTTGCCGGCGTGACCGCCACTGCCAAGCCGACGACACCGCTCGTCGACATTCTCGACGCCATGTCCCGCCAGCCGGGCAGCATCGGGGTTGTCGACAACGGCTCCGTCGTCGGCACCATCGATGCCCAGGATATCGTTCAGGGATTGACGCGCCATCGCAACAAAAGTTGACGAGACCGCTCAACAAGCCAATAAAAGCCCGGAGCGTCGTTCCGGGCTTTTTTCGTTCCGGAGCGATGTTAGCATGGCAGAAAAGGTTGAGACATGAGCGACAAGCCGAGCGTATTGCGCGACACCGATAACGAAGCCCGGATCCTCGCCCGCACGCTGCTGCGCGGCGCGCGCAGCGGCTCGCTCGCGGCGATCGAGCCTGACAGTGGCGGCTTTCCCTTCGTCAGCCGCGTCCTCGTCGGCATGGATGTCGACGGCGTGCCTGTTATCCTGATCTCGAAGCTGTCCACTCACACCCAGGCGCTGCTCGCCGATATCAGGGCCTCTTTGCTGACCGGCGAGCCCGGCAAGGGCGATCCGCTCGCCCATCCCCGCGTCACGGTGCAATGCACCGCCGAACAGGTCGCTCGCGACAGTGAAACCCACGTGCGCATCCGCGAGCGATTCGTTCGCCGTCACCCCAAGTCGAAACTCTACGTCGATTTCCCCGATTTCGGCTTCTTCCGGCTGAAGCCCTTGCGCGCCAGCCTCAACGGCGGTTTCGGTCGCGCCTATGTCTTGACCGCGGAAGATCTGCTGATCGACACGCCCGCCATCGCCTCGCTCGCCGCCACGGAAGCCAGCGCGATCGAGCACATGAACACGGATCATTCGGACGCCGTGCAGCACTATGCGGTCAAGCTTTGCAATGCGCCGGAAGGCAATTGGAAGATCGTCGGGATCGACGCCGCCGGCCTCGATCTTGCAGATGGCGATCGGCTGAAACGCCTTGAATTCCCGGCACCTATCGAAGACAGTTCCAATTTACGGGCAATTTTGCGTGAACTTTACGGTTAATCGCGGGATAGCTACCCCCATTTCTTGCAGTGGGTGGTTGCCCTTTCATGCATCACGACTAATTATCATCCTTCGTCAACCATAACTACGCGTGATGTACTTTTCGCATGGAGCACGCAATGCAGCCACTTTCGCCTGAAAAACACGATGAAGCCGAGGTAGCAGCCGGTTTCCTCTCGGCCATGGCAAACCCTAAGCGCCTTCTCATCCTCGATTCCCTCGTCAAGGAAGAGATGGCAGTCGGCGCATTGGCCAACAAGGTTGGGCTGAGCCAGTCGGCTCTCTCCCAGCATCTTTCGAAGCTCCGTGCCCAGAATCTCGTCAGCACCCGCCGCGATGCGCAGACGATCTATTATTCGAGCTCATCCGACGCAGTGATGCGGATTCTAGGCACGCTCAACCAAATCTACGGCGACGAACCGATCGTCACCGCAGAAAAGACTCCGGTCCGCAAGTCGGCCTGATATTCGGTTCGCTCTGCGAACACGTCGAACAGCCCCACACGAGAAATCGCGCGGGGCTTATTCTTTTCAGCAGGGCGCCACCACATCCGGCTTCTCCACGGACGTTTACCGAGCCTTGAGACTTCGGCGGCACCATGGGCCGCAGCAGGGTCGGCCGGAGCAACGGACACAAGGGAATGCGTGACAAGGTCCGTTGGGGTATTGCCGGAACCGGCACAATCGCAAACAGTTTTGCATCGGATTTCCGCTTCGCGGGTAACGCGACGCTTGTCGCGGTCTCATCCCGCAGCGCTTCGAACGCCGCGGCTTTCGCCACACGCTTCGGCGGAATCCGCAGCTCTCACGATATCGGCGCGCTCGCCGCCGCCCCCGACATCGACGCGGTCTACATCGCCTCACCCAATGCGCTCCATCGCGACCATGCCGCCCTCTTCCTCGCGGCCGGCAAGGCGGTGCTGGTCGAGAAGCCACTGACGACATCGGTCGCCGACGCGCGCGCCCTTGAAGACGCAGCCGCCATCAGCGGCACCTTCGCGATGGAAGCGCTGTGGACCTGCTTCCTGCCGGCAATCGCCGAGGTTCGCGCACGCCTGCGTGCAGAGAGACTCGGAACCATCCGACATGTCCGGGCGGAACTTGCCTATGAGAAGCCGTTCGACCCAAACAACCGGTTCTTCGATCCGGCGCTGGGCGGCGGTTCGCTGCTTGATCTCGGCATCTATCCGATTGCGCTATGCCTGAACCTCTTCGGTCAGCCGAAGTCCATTGGCGGCACCTGGAGAAGCGCGCCCACCGGCGTCGATGTCTCGGCAGTCGCCAAGCTGGCCTATGACGGCTTTGATGCTGACCTCAGGTGCGGTTTCGATCGAAACGGCGACAACCGCTTCGTCATCGACGGCGACCGCGGCACGCTTGTCATCGACGCGCCATTCCTGAAGGCAAGCCGCCTGTTCGTCGCCACCAGCGCCCCGGCACGCAAGCTGCTGACATCGACGGGGCAAACCCTTTTCAAGATCGCCCGGTGGATCCCCCTGCCCGGTCTCAAACGCTTCGACCATGCGTTTCCCGGCAACGGCCTGCAATTCGAGATCGAGGCCGCCAGCGCGGCCATCCTGGACGGCCGGCGCGAGCATGCGCTGATGCCGCTTTCACGCAGCATCGAAGCTCTGGAAATTATCGAGGCGATCCGCGCCAAGGCACCCGTGGCCTGAACGCCTGCCCTTACGCGGGCAGCGCCTTCGGAAAACGCCTAGAGATCGAGCGGACGATAGTCCCGCCAGCCGCTGTTGAGCGCGAGCACGACCTCGGTCAGATGCCGCGCCGTCGCACCGGAGAAGAATGGCGTTTCGCCGCGGTTGATCGCATCGGCCTGAACGGCAATCCCCCGCACGAAATCGATCTGCGACGGAAAGGCCGGAAGCGCCGGTGCTGACGATGTCTTGGGGTAGCGCACCCTCATACCGGGGTAGAGCCGGATGGGCAGCTTGCGCCCCATCTTCCATTCCAGCCAGTCGAAACCGCGGTGTATCAACGATCGCTTGGCGCCGAACGCTTCGACATGAACGGGCGAGCGATTGTCCCAGAGATCGCGAACGACGATCGTTCCCTTGTCGCCGATAACAGTCAGCGACCGGTCGCGCGGCGCTGCCAGGCCGCAGGTGACGCGCGCCGTCACGCCTGAGCGAAACGTGAGACACCCCACCGAGAAATCAGGACCGAGCGTCAGCGTCTCGGTTCCCGGGCCTTTGTCCGGAAAGGTCAGGGCCGAAATGGCGCTGACCTCGGCGACCGGCCCGAAGAGCGAGACGAGCCAGCTTGCGGCATAGCCCGCGTGCTCGAGCGTGCAGCCAACCTCGAACTCGTGCACGCCCGGCCAGCGGGCGCCGGAGCGGCTGCGCCAGGCGCGCCAGTTCGCCTTGAAGACCGGCCCATCCTCCATCTCGGCATAGACCAGACGTGGCGTGCCGATGGTCCCGACCGCAAGCAGGCTCGCACAGAGCGCCTGCGCATCACTCAGGCCATTGGCCGGCGCGCCGGCAAGCACCAGAGCACGCTCGCGGGCAAGCGCGACCAGTTCGCTCGCCTCCTCCACGCTCATCGCCAGCGGCTTCTCGCAATAGACGTGCTTGCCGGCGGTGAGAGCGGCGCGGTTGACCGCGTAATGGCTTTCCGGCGTCGTCAGATTGACGACGATCGAGACGGTAGGATCGGCGAGCACCGCATCCAGCGAGGCATAGGGCGAAACCTTCCAGTAGCGCGCAAAGGCGTCGAGACGCTCCGCGTCGCGATCCCAGACGCCGGCGAGCCGGAGCTGCGGATGGTTGGCAAGCGTCGTCATGTAATAGTCGGCGACGAAGCCGGTTCCGACAAAGGCTATTCCGGTCACGCTTTCAGTCTCCTAGCGCAATTCCAGGAAAGGTGTGAAACGGCTTTCCGTCCAGAATTGCGTAATTTCAAACAGTTAGAATATTTCACTGTTTCAAGGAAACAGTGAAATATTCTAGCGCGCATCGGCAAGGAACGAGGCGACATAGACGAGCGGCGCATTCCAGTTGATGGCGATTTCATTGGATCCATAGGCTTCGATGTCGTCGGCATAACACGTCTGCGGCGCACATCCCTTCAGGTGTTGCCGTGCGACGTCGTCAACGAAGGTGGAATTCGGACCGCCGGCGAGAGAGCCAACCGGCGGGTTCGGCAGTTGCGGGTCCCGCTGGTGCGCATACCAGCGACTGTGCTGGTTCTTGGGCGCGCGGGTGCCATAGCCGGTGACATAGGACAGCGCCATGGCATTGCGACCGAGAATGTAATCCATGCCCTCGCGTGCACCATCGAGAAAGCTCCTCTCGCCGGAGAGGTCGAAAGCGGCCGACAACACGATGATGTTCTGCAGCATCAGCTGGTTCGATCCCCAGTCGTAGCGTCCGCCCTCGGGTCGGTAGACGAGCCCGAAGGGCTCTGTTTGCTGCACCGACAGGAAATGCCGCGCTGCCGAAAGCACCGAGTTTCGGATTGCGTCGCGCTCGTCGTCCGGCAAGCCCGTACCATAAAGGGCCAGTTGCAGCTGCGCGAAGCCTGCGACGTTGCGCCAATCGAAGGCGCCGCCGGGGGACAGCGTATCCGCCGCCCAAAGCGGCGACGGCCTCAGCACGTTGAGATAGGCCTCATCACCGGTCGTCAGATAGAGCTCGGTCGCCGCCCAGAAGAGCTCGTCCGAAATGTTGTCGTCGTCGTAGTCGCCACCACCGCCAAGTCCGTCCGACTTCGGTGCAAGGAGTGCGGAATTGGCATTGGCGGCCACCCAGGCCTTGCGCGCAGCCGCGAGCAGACGTGCCGAGAACGTCGGATTCTGATCGGCAAAAAGCCGGGCGCCCTGCGCCGCGACGGCTGCGACATCGAGCGTTGCGGCAGTCGACGGACGGTAAAGCGCCCGCGGCTGCGGGTCGTCGCTCGGCAGCATCGGCGGCGCGGTCCAGGTGGTGTCGTGAACCTTGTGGTGCACCATGCCGGCGAGCGGCTCGCCATCCGGAACCATCATGCGCAACAGGAATTCGAGCTCCCACCGCGCCTCGTCGAGAATGTCGGGTATGCCGTTGCCGTTTTCGGGAATGCGCGAGAGACCGTCGCGCGTCACCGGCGAAGCCGCGAAATAGACACGCCCGCGCTCGTAGGCGGCAAGCAGTTGCGCTGCGGACAGGGCGCCGGTCACCGCGTATTTGCCGTGGTCGCCAGCGTCGTACCAGCCGCCGGAAACGTCCAGCCGATAGGAACAGGACCAGCCGCCGTAAAGCACCTCGGCCTGCTTGCTGTCGAGGCACGGGACCGCCCGATCGCCCTGGTTCGGCGCCACGCCGACATGGCCTGCGGACCGGGCGTAGGCCCTGCCGGCGATCGCTGCCTTGATCTCGATGCCGCTACGCTGCGGATAGAACCAGGAAAGCGCATCGACGCGAAGGCGATCGTAAAGATTGTCGCCGATGGAGAAGCGGTCACTCGCCCAATCGCCGGACACGAGACGATAGCCATCGCCAGCCGTTGCGAAGGAAGAGAAATCCGCGACCTGCGTTTCGACGCCCGCCGTCGGATCGAAACCGCTTGCTTGCGTCTTGCCTTTGCCGACGACCTTGTCCTTGGCGTCGAGCAACTGGAAATCGATGGGGCGCTTCACATCGGCAATGAAGGTCGCGCGCTTCGGACCGCCGGTGAAGTAACCGAGCTGGTTGACGCGAATGGCAGGCCCCTCGGTCGCGCGCTTCGCCGCCTGTGACACGGCACCTGTCGCGACCAGCGATACATCATCAAGACAGATGCGGCCGGCCTCCGCACCCCCGAGCGGCAGCACCAGTTGCGCCTCATCCGGTTCGGTTGCTTCGAACTCCACGGAGAACGGGCTGCCGCCCGGCGACCCCACCGTCGTAAACTCGGCAACGGCGGTCCAGGGATCTGCGGCCCGCTGCACCCTGACAGCGATCGCCCGCGCCGGCTTGGCGGCAATCCTCGCCGACAGGCGATAAATGCGCCCGGGCACCAGCGTCAAACCATTGACGCCGACGATCTGGCTCCAGACGTCTCCCCCGCCCTGGGTCTCCACGCAGAGCCGCCCGTTTTCCCGCTCGAGGGTCAGCCCGTCGCTCGCCCAGAACGTGTCCTGCCCCTTTTCAAAGCGACCGTCGGCGATCAGTTCGGCAGCGACTGCCGGACCTGGCAGGAAGAGCGCTGCAATTGCCGCGTGTACTATCCCGAACCTCGACACGTCGCAGCTCCCGGTTGGTCAGGCCGGGCCGCGGGGCGCGCATACCCATTCACAGGCGGCCATGGACCCGGCAAGGCATGGCAACGCAGCGTTGCCGCAAACAAGTTAAGCTAGAGAAAATTTCCAGTCAGAAGACAAAAATTCGCCACCCCAAAGGCTCTCTGTGCGGGGCTCCCGAGGCTTGACGCGTCCCGGGGCGCTGATAGTTTGACCAAAGGGTAAAAAATGCGGGCGGCAAGCGCCTGACGAAGAACAGACCGAGGAGAACTGCGATGTCGAACCGTCTCAACACCCCGAACGATCTGCGTGCCTTCTGGATGCCGTTCACCGCGAACCGGCAGTTCAAGAAGGAACCGCGCCTGTTCGTCGGCGCCAAGGACATGTACTACACGACCCATGACGGTCGTACGGTGCTGGACGGAACGGCGGGTCTATGGTGCGTCAACGCCGGCCATTGTCGCCCGAAGATCACCGAGGCGATCCGCGAGCAGGCGGGCGAGCTCGACTACGCCCCGGCCTTCCAGCTCGGCCACCCCAAGGCCTTCGAGCTTGCAAACCGCCTGGTCGATATCGCGCCCGAGGGCATGAACCACGTTCTCTACACCAACTCCGGTTCGGAATCGGTCGACACGGCGCTGAAGGTCGCGCTCGCCTACCACCGCGCCAAGGGCGACGGTTCGCGCTTCCGCCTGATCGGCCGCGAACGCGGCTATCATGGCGTCAACTTCGGCGGCGTTTCGGTCGGCGGCATCGTCTCCAACCGCAAGATGTTCGGCACGCTTCTGACCGGCGTCGACCACATGCCGCACACGCATCTGCCGGCCCAGAACGCCTTTACCCGCGGCGAACCGGAACATGGCGGCGATCTCGCGACCGAGCTCGAACGCATCGTCACGCTGCATGACGCCTCGACCATCGCCGCCGTCATCGTCGAGCCGGTGGCTGGTTCCACCGGCGTGCTGATCCCGCCGAAGGGCTACCTGCAGAAACTGCGCGATATCTGCACCAAGCACGGCATCCTGTTGATCTTCGATGAAGTCATTACCGGTTTCGGCCGTCTCGGCACACCGTTTGCCGCGCAGTATTTCGACGTCAAGCCCGACATCATCACAACGGCCAAGGGCCTCACCAACGGCGTCATACCGATGGGCGCGGTCTTCGTCACCTCCGAGATCCATGATGCCTTCATGAATGGCCCGGAGCACATGATCGAGTTCTTCCATGGCTACACCTATTCCGGCAACCCGGTCGCCTCGGCCGCCGCGCTTGGCACGCTCGACACCTACAAGGAAGAAGGCCTGCTCACCCGCGCCGCCGAGCTCGCCCCCTACTGGGAAGAGGGCCTGCACTCTCTGAAGGACTGCCCGAATGTCATCGACATCCGCAATCTCGGCCTGATCGGTGCGATCGAACTGCAGCCGATCGCCGGCGAACCGACCAAGCGCGCCTTCTCGGCTTTCCTCAAGGCCTATGAGAGCGGCCTCTTGATCCGCACCACCGGCGACATCATCGCATTGTCGCCGCCGCTGATCATCACCAAGGCGCAGATCGACGAATTGTTCGGCAAGCTGCGCGCCGTTCTCAACAGCAACATCTGAGCAGGCTAACCGCCAACGATCTTGACCCTTTCCCCGGCGACGGGGGAAGGGTTACTCTTATCTGCCACATCGAACCCGAGTGCGATCAAACTGACCACACCGGGCGCACAAAGAAAACTGGAGTTGCCTCATGTCCGAAGCGCTGGAACGCTATATCGATCAGGGCGTCGGACGCGAACCGGCCGACATCGTCTTGAAGGGCGGGCGCTTCTTCGACCTCGTCACCGGCGAACTCGTCGCCTCCGACATCGCGATATCAGGTGACCGCATCGTCGGCACCTTCGGCAACTACGAGGGACGCGAGGAAATCGACATTTCCGGCCGCATCGTCGTGCCCGGCTTCATCGACACGCACTTGCACATCGAATCCTCGCTCGTCACCCCGCATGAATTCGACCGCTGCGTCCTGCCGCTCGGCATCACCACAGTCGTCTGCGACCCGCACGAGATCGCCAACGTGCTCGGCACCGAAGGCATCCAGTACTTTCTGGATTCGGCACAAGAGACGATCATGGACATCCGGGTCCAGCTCTCGTCCTGCGTGCCGGCGACGCATCTGGAGACGTCGGGCGCCGATCTGCCGATCGAAAGGCTCCTGCCCTTCCGCCACCATCCGAAGGTCATCGGCCTTGCCGAGTTCATGAATTTCCCGGGCGTCGTGCACAAGGACCCGGTCTGCCTCGCCAAGCTCGACGCCTTTCAGGGTGCCCATATCGACGGCCATGCGCCGCTACTGTCCGGCAAGGATTTGAACGGCTATCTCGCCGCCGGTATCCACACCGACCATGAATGCACCAGCGCCGACGAAGCCATGGAGAAGATCCGCAAGGGCATGCACATCCTGGTACGCGAAGGCTCGGTATCCAAGGACCTCCATGCACTGATGCCCATCATCACCGAGCGCTTGTCGCCGCATCTGGCGCTCTGCACCGACGACCGCAACCCGCTCGATATCGCCGAACAGGGCCATCTCGACCACATGATCCGCACCGCGATCGCCGCCGGCGTCGAGCCGTTGGCGATCTACCGCGCCGCCTCGATCTCGGCCGCCCGTGCTTTCGGGCTGCGCGATCGCGGGCTGGTCGCTCCCGGCTGGCGCGCCGATCTCGTGGTCGTCGACAGCCTGGAGAACTGCAAGGCCGAGACGGTATTTTCCGGCGGCCGCCGTGTGACCGATGCGCTGTTTGCCACCCGAAACCCGGTTGAGCCCGTCGGCCTCGACAGCGTCAAGGCCGGCCATGTCCATGCCAGTGCCTTCGGCATCCCGGTCACCGATGGCGACACGTCGGTCATCGGCGTGCTGCCCGGCAAGATCATCACCGAGCACCGCCGCTATCGTCTGCCGGCCGTCGGCAACCAGACCGGCGTCGACCTCGGCCGCGATATCATCAAGGTGGCAGTAATCGAGCGCCACGGCGTCAACGGCAACCACGCCAACGGCTTCGTCCAGGGGTTTGGGCTGAAGAAGGGCGCGATCGCCTCGACCGTCGGCCATGACAGCCACAACATCTGCGTCGTCGGTGTCAGCGAAGAGGACATGGCGATCGCCGCCAATCGGCTCGGCGAAATCAAGGGTGGCTTCGTGGTCGTCGAAGACGGCAAGGTGACCGGTGAGATCGCGCTTCCGGTCGCGGGTCTGATGAGCCTGGAACCTTACGAGTCCGTGCGCGATACGCTGCACCACCTCAGACACGCCGCCTTCGCGCTCGGCGCCACGCTGGAAGAGCCGTTCCTCCAGCTCGCCTTCCTGCCGCTGCCGGTGATCCCGCATCTGAAGATCTCCGACCGCGGGCTGGTCGATGTCGACAAGTTCATGCTGATCGGGTGAGTTCCATCCCTGCCCGCGGGAGCCTCAATTGTCTGCCACGGCCGGCGACAGTTCCTTGCGGAAATAGACGACGCGCTCCGTCTCCTCGAAACCAAGCGCCATGTGCAGGCTCTGGCTCCTGAGATTGTCGGTCGCCGTGTCGGACGCGAGTTCCTGGCACCCTTGCGATATAGCCCAGCGTTCCACCGCCGTGATCAGCGCACGCGCCACGCCGCGACGACGATATCCGGGCAACACATAAATCCCTTCGAGAAAGGCCACGGGCGAGGTTTCGCAGCCGTTGACATAGTCCCTGCGGATCGACGCCTCGGCAAAACCAGCGGCAACACCAGCCTCGTCCTCGCAGAGGAACGACGCATAGCGATCAGTCTCGGCAAGAGAGGATTCGATTTCCGCGCGATGCTCCGCTTCCGGCGTATCCGGCCAAAGCGCCAGACGCATCTCGACCCAGCGGCCGATGGTTTCGCCATCCATCAACAATACGCGCATCAAAGCTTCCCGCAGAAGGCCGACAATCCGTCAACCTGGATGCTACCTGCTTCGAGGCGCGCCGGATATCCGGGCAAATCCAGGGGGTGCACCGCAACGGGCGGCAGAAACGCCTGCGGCTCGCGGGTGAGGTTGAACACAAACAGCAGGCGCTCGCCATCCTTTTCGCGAACGAAGGCCAGGAGGTCGCTGTTGCTGTCGAGGAAACGCATCGCGCCATCGTGCAGAACCGGTAGCGATTTGCGGAAAGCGAGCGCCGCCCGGTAGTGGTCGAGGGTCGTATCCACGCCCGCGGCCAGGGCATCCACGGCCAGGCGGCGGTGTTCAGCCGGCACCGGCAGCCAAGGCTTGCCGCCGGTAAAGCCGGCATTGGCCGCCGCCTCTTCCCAGACCATCGGCGTCCGGCAACCGTCCCGCCCCTTGAACGAAGGCCAGAACCGGATGCCATAGGGATCGCGCAGGTCCTCGAAGGCAAGCTCGGCTTCCGGCAGTCCCAGCTCTTCGCCCTGGTAGAGGCAGATCGAACCGCGCAGGCTGGAAAGCAGCGTGATCGCCAGCCGCGCCACCCTCTCCCGCTCTGCTTCGTTCCTAGCGAAGCGGCTGACATGACGCGTCACGTCGTGGTTGGAGAAGGCCCAGCAGACCCAGCCGTCGGTGACGGCCTTCTGAAAATTCTCGACGCAGCGGCGGATATGGGCCGCGGTGAAGTCCGGACCGAGGAGGTCGAAGGTGTAGCACATGTTGAGCTTGTCGCCGCCGCCGGTGTAGGCAGCCACCGTCTTCAGCGAGCGGGCGCCGTCACCGACTTCGCCCACCGTCATACGGCCCTCATAGCGGTCGAGCAACGCCCGGAAGCGCTGGAGGAAAGCGACATTCTCCGGCTGGCTCTTGTCGTAGAGATGGTCCTGCATGCCATAGGGATTGACGTCGGGCGCATCGTTGCTGGTGGCGTCCGGATCGGGCACGAGCGGCGGGTTGTCGCGCAGATACCGGTCGTGAAAATAGAAGTTCACCGTATCGAGGCGGAACCCGTCGACGCCGCGATCGAGCCAGAAGCGGGCGGTATCGAGCACGGCGTCCTGTACCGCCGGATTGTGGAAGTTGAGGTCCGGCTGCGAGCCGAGGAAATTGTGCATGTAGTACTGCTTCCGCACCCCGTCCCATTCCCAGGCGGGGCCGCCGAAGATCGACAGCCAGTTGTTGGGCGCAGTGCCATCCGGCTTCGGATCCGCCCAGGCATACCAGTCGGCTTTCCCGTTCGTCCGGCTCGAGCGGCTCTCGGCGAACCAGGGGTGCCGGTCGGACGTGTGCGAGATCACCTGATCGATGATCACCTTGAGGCCGAGACGATGGGCCTCGCCAAGCATATCGTCGAAATCGGCGAGCGTTCCGAACATCGGGTCGACGTCGCAATAGTCCGATACGTCATAGCCCATGTCGGCCTGCGGCGAGGTGAAGAACGGCGACAGCCAGATCGCGTCGACGCCGAGAGAGGCGATATGCGGCAGCCGCCGGGTAACGCCCTTGAGATCGCCGATGCCGTCGCCGTCGGTGTCCTGGAAGGAACGCGGATAGACCTGGTAGATCACCGCGCCGCGCCACCAATCGTCATTCGATGCCTGCCGAGACGTCATGAAATGCCCCTTGAAGACCGATGCTCCACGCCAGAGCGGGATGATGAGGAGCCAAGGTGTATCGCCGCCCGGCGCGGGAGTAAACGCCGTTCCTTCCTCTCGGTCCGCCGCGAGCCCTTCACCAGAAACAATCTCTTGCCGAGATCGGCGGAGCCCCTTATCCCGTCTCAGGCGAAATGTTGTGAGGAGGAAAGTCGTTGGCCGGGAAGATGCTTGCGATCGGGGAGTGCATGGTCGAGCTCATGCAGGCGGAAGGCGGGCTGCTGCGCAAAGGTTATGCCGGCGACACCTTCAACGCCGCCTATTATGCTCGCCTCTTCATGCCTGATGACTGGACCGTCGGCTATTGCTCCGCCGTCGGCACCGACACGGTCTCCGACGAAATGCTGACCTTCATGGCGGAAAAAGCGATCGACACTTCGGCCGTGCGCCGGATCGAGAACCGCTCGGCCGGGCTCTACATGATCCATTTGAAGGACGGCGAGCGCAGCTTCTCCTACTGGCGCTCGCACTCGGCAGCCAAGCTGCTCGCCGACGATGCCGATCATCTCAGGCGCGCGATCGAGGGCTCCGACCTGATCCTCTATTCCGGTATCACGCTGGCGATCCTTGCCCCAGACGCGGTCGAGACGCTGCTGTCGGAACTGCGCCGTGCGAAAGCAGCCGGCAGCCAAGTGGTCTTCGACCCGAACATCCGCCCGCGCCTTTGGGACGATGCCGAGCGCATGCGCCGGACGCTGACCGATGGCGCCCGCGCCGCAAGCCTCGTGATGCCGAGCTTCGACGACGAAGTCACCCATTTCGGCGACGCCTCGATCGAGGCGACGATTGCGCGCTACAAAAGCCTCGGCGCCGCCAATGTCGTCGTGAAAGATGGCGAAAAGGGCGTGACGCTCGCCTTCGGCGATGCGCCGGCTGAACATGTGCCGGCCACACCGGTCGACCGCGTCGTCGATACGACCAGCGCCGGCGACAGTTTCAATGGCGCCTTCGTCGCCCGCCTTGTCGCCGGTGATCAACCGGCTAAGGCGGCAGCCTTTGCGGCAAGTGTCGCCGCCGGCGTCATCGGTCATCATGGCGCACTGGTCGCCAGGGAGAGGCTACCTGCGGCGTAGGTGGCAGAAGAAAGGGCCAACGGCGCTTCTCAGGCTGCTGATTAAGATATTTCTGATAGTTGTAAGCTTGCCGGAAAAACCTTTGCGCCAGCCAAAATCTCCGTCATTCCTGTGCTTGTCACAGGAATCTAGCCAGCCCAAGTCCTTGGGCTGAAGGATCTCTGAACCGACGGACGTCGGGTCGCTGGATCCCCGCCACGGGGGCGAGGATGAGGGGAGATTGGGGTCGCGCTATCGCCAGAAAACCATCTTCAAGGTTTGTAGCAGTCTGGGAAGCGCCTATCGGCGCTTCTTCGCCTTGGATTCGTAAGGGTTGTCGCCCGCGCGGAAATGCATGCGGATCGGCACGCCCGGTAGGTCGAAATCGTTGCGCAGGCCGTTGATCAGGTAGCGCACGTAGGATTCCGGCAGCGCATCGGGACGCGTGCAGGAGATCATGAAGCCCGGCGGACGGGCTTTCACCTGCGTCATGTACTTCAATTTCAGGCGGCGACCGGACACGGCCGGTGGCGGATGCTGAACCGTCTGCGATTCCAGCCAACGGTTGAGCCGCGCGGTGGAGATGCGGCGGTTCCAGGTCTTGTCCGTTTCGATGATGGCCTGCATCAGCCGGTCGAGGCCATAGCCGGTGTGGCCGGAGATCGGCACGGCGCGGATGCCGCGTGCCTGCGGCAGCAGCCGCTCGGTCTTTTCGCGAAGGTCGGCAAGCACCGCCTGCCAGTCCTCGACCAGATCCCACTTGTTGAAGGCGAGCACCGCGGCGCGGCCCTCGCGCAGCACGAGATCGACGATCTGCAGGTCCTGCTTCTCGAAGGGAATGGTCGCGTCGAAGACGATGACAACCGTTTCGGCAAAGCGGATCGCGCGCAGCGCATCGGCAACCGAGAGCTTTTCGAGCTTCTCCTGTACCTTCGCCTTGCGGCGCATGCCGGCGGTGTCGAACATCTTGATGGTGCGGCCGCGCCAATCCCACTCGACGGAAATGGAATCGCGGGTGATGCCGGCTTCCGGGCCGGTCAGCAGCCGGTCTTCACCGAGGAAGCGGTTAATCAGCGTCGACTTGCCGGCGTTCGGGCGGCCGACGATCGCCACGCGCAATGGCTTGGTCTCGTCATAGGCTGTCTCCGCCTCTTCCTCTTCGCCCTCTTCGTCTTTGAACGTCGGGCGCAGATCGATATCGGTCTCGGCCACGTCGTCTTCCGGCGGATAGGCCCGCTCTTCGCCGATCGCAGCGACGATCGCGTCGCGCAGATCGAGCATGCCCTGGCCGTGTTCGGCCGAGATCGGGCAAGGTTCGCCAAGGCCGAGCGTGAAGGCATCGTAGAAGCCGCCGTCGGAGCCACGCGCTTCGGACTTGTTGGCGACCAGCACCACCGGCTTGCCGCGGCGACGCAGCATTTCGGCCAGCGTTTCGTCCGCCGGCGTCAGGCCGCCCTTGGCATCGACCAGGAACAGCGAAAGATCGGCTTCGTCGATCGCGGCCTCGGTCTGCGCCCACATGCGACCCTGCAGCGTGTCGGGCCCCGATTGCTCGAGGCCGGCCGTGTCGATGATGCGGAAGCGCAGGTCGATCAGTTTCGCCTCGCCCGGCCGGCGGTCACGGGTGACGCCCGGCGTGTCGTCGACGAGCGCCAGCTTCTTGCCGACCAGACGGTTGAATAAGGTGGACTTGCCGACATTGGGACGCCCGACGATGGCGACGGTGAAGCTCATGGATCTATCCGTTTCCGCTAGGAGCGCCGCTGCCGATCGGCCGGCCGCGCTCATATCTCTTTCTCTGCCGCATCTAGGCGGCGCCAGAGCCTCTCTGCTGGGAGCGGCTTTCTGATTGCTTACGCAGTCCCGGGCGCAAAACCGCTTAAGCACTTTTGCTGGAACTGCCTGTCTGCCTTCCGCAGTCCCGGACGCAAAACCGCTGCGCACTTTTGTTGGAACTGCCTGTCTGTCTTTCGCAGTCCCGGACGCAAAACCGCTACGCGCTTTTGCTGGGACTGCTTTAAATGCTTTAGCGCACAACCCCAAGATCGAGATCGATTTTGGGATCATGCGCTGATTCGAAAGGGTCGTGCACCCTGTGCCCATCCACGCGGAATGGGCGGAAACCTTAGGCCTTGCCGCTGGCCGTGATCACGTCGAGCAACATCTGGGCGCGACCGGTGATGTTGCGCGGGCTCTGCGTGTCGTCGACGATCTGCTGGAACCAGGTCTTCGCCTTGGCGTAGTCGCCGGCCTTGTAGGCCGAGAGACCAAGCGCTTCGCGCGCCGAGTGGCGCATGTTGTTCTGCGGCGTCGCGAGTTGCTCGACTTCGGCCGAAACCTGATCGTAGCTGCCGGCATCGACGAGCAGATAGGCCGCACGCAGTCGCGCCGCTTCCTGAATGGCAACCGGAACGCTGCCGTCCTTGCCGATGGCGGAGAATGCCTTCACCGCCGCATCGGTGTCGCCCTTCTGGGCCTGAAGCGTTGCGGCACGCAGACGGGCCAGCACCGGATAGGCGCCGTAGCCGTCCTTCTCAAGCGCGTTCAAGGCAGCGAGCGCCTCGTCCGTCTTGTTTTCCTTGGCGAGGTTCAGCGCCTGCAGGAAGGCGTCGCCCGACTTCGAGGAGGCCCCCTCCTGCCAGTACTCGAACCCGACCTTGCCGATGGTGCCGAGAACGATAAGCACGGCGATCGCCGCGATGAGACCGCCGAAACGAGCCCAGATGCTCTTCATCTGGTCGGAACGCAGTTCCTCATTGACCTCGCGGATAAAGCTGTCGTCTTGGTTCGCCATCTACTGCCCCGGCCTTGCCTGCCCACTGGTACGCCATTCCGACCGTCATCGACGGGAACAGCGCACAATCTCAAACTGTTCGAGCACGTACGACGCGTTCTAGCGCACGCATCGCGCTCTCATGGATTTTGCGCCTTCTACCCGATTTTGCGGCGCTTGTAAGGGGGCCGACGTTATTTAGAGCGCCTAGGGTCGACACGAAGTCACCTCCGACGCTCTAAATTTTTTGTTACACGCAAGTCGGGACGCAAAACCGCTGCGCACTTTTGCTGGAATTGCCTTAGCCCATCACCACGGGGGCAACCCCGATCAACCACTCGTGAAGCTTCCAGACGAAGAGCCCGTAGGCGACGAGACCGATGACGATGGCCAGCACGTCGTTCATCGATGACTTGAACACCGGCAGCACGCGCTCCCCTGCCCGCTCGCGGCGCTTCAACGAGATACGCAGGATCACCGCCCAGGCGAGAAACGAGCCGAAAAGCAGGACCGAGGACGTCTCGCCGTTTGTCAGCAGGTGCGCCAAAGCCCAGGTCTTGATCGACAGGATCTGCGGATGCTTGACCGCCACCGCAATGCGGCCCGCCGGCAGGAAGCCTGCAGCAAGGAAGACGAAGGCGAAGAGCATCAGGAGCAGCGCTATGTGGCGCAGGAACACCGGCGGATCGTAGAGCATGCCCGTTTCAGTGCGGGCCTGGCCGAAACCATAGATGATCAGACAGAGGCCAATGAGGCTGAGGATCGCATAGATCCCCATCCAGGTGCCCTTGCCGCGACGCTCGATGATGCCGGCGCGAAAGCCGGGCGCAACCACGCGGATGAGATGCATGCCGAGAAAGATGATGATGCCGAGAACGAGTATCGCCATGGGGCCACCGCTTTGTTCGAGATATCGGAGATAGCGTCGCGTGCCGGATCTGGCGCGCTTGGGCGCTGTAGCTCTTTGATTTTCTATGCCATTCGCCTTTGGACCGATTCCAGTCCAGGTTGCTATGGAGTAGCCTTGATGGCGCCTTTTTTCCAGCCCGATCAAAGGAATGCCGCAATTTCGAACCATCTGCGACAAAAATTCATTGCTGCAGTTGATCATGATCCGAACATTTCTCGCCTTTTCCCTTGCCCTGGTTCCTGCGCTTGCGCGGGCCGAACCGGCGACGCCGGCCACCGTCCCCGCCGCTGACCGGCAGCTTGTCATCGTCTCCTTCGACGGTGCCCATGACAACGCGCTTTGGGAAAAGAGCCTGGCGATGGCCAAGCGCACCGGCGCACATTTCACCTATTTCCTCTCCTGCACCTTCCTGATGACCCGGGCCGACGGCAAGGAAACCTACAGGCCGCCGGGCCAAAAGCCCGGCCGCTCCAATGTCGGCTTCGCCCAGAGCCGCGAGGAGATTGCAGCACGCGCCGGCCATATCTGGCAGGCCCACCTTGATGGTCACGACCTCGCCAGCCACGCCTGCGGTCATTTCGACGGCAAGGGCTGGAGCAAGGCCGACTGGCAGAGCGAATTTTCGACCTTCAATGCGGCGCTCAGCGACGCCTGGAAGAAAGCCGGCAAGCCTGAGGCGGAACCGGCCGGCTGGGCCGAGTTCGCCAAGACCGGCATCAAAGGCTTCCGTGCCCCCTATCTATCGCTAAGCGACGGCCTGCTGCCGGCGCTGAAGGCGGCAAACTTCACCTATGACGCAAGCCTGGTCACCAAGGGACCGGGCTGGCCGACGACGAAGGACGGCCTGCCGCGCTTCGGCCTGCCGCTGATCCCCGAGGGACCGTCGCAGCGCCCCGTTATCGGCATGGACTACAATCTCTTCGTCCGCCACTCGATGGGTGTCGAGAACAAGAAGGACAGCGCCCGCTTCGAGGAGCGCACCTACGAGGCCTACCGGAAAGCCTTCGACCGCGAATATGGCGGCGACCGCATTCCCCTGCAGCTCGGTTTCCACTTTGTCGAAATGAACGGCGGCGCCTACTGGCGCGCCCTTGATCGACTGCTCTCGGAAGTCTGCGGAAAACCCGACGTCGCCTGTGTCAGCTATGCCCAGGCCTTGCCTGTCATCGAGCAGGCAAAAAAGAAGGCGGGTCGCTCCGCCTTCTGATCGCTTGCTGCAGCGGCGGGCTCAAGCCAGCTCTTCCTCGCCGCCAACTTCGATGAACTTCTGATCGATCTCCGGAAGGGGCGCATCGTCAATCGTCGCCTCGAAGGCGCGCAGGCGCTTGTAGATCGACAGGAGCTCGACGATCGTCGGCCAGGACGAAACCAGATACTGGAACGACGAAGTCACCTGCCCGAAGGCGCCGGAAATCTGGTTCAATGCGCCAAGGCTGATCTTGCCGGCAATGATGGATGGCGCAAGGATCAACAGCGAGAAGATGTTGTTGATCTGCAAGTAGAAGATGCGGGCAATGTTGAAGTAGAGATAGTGGAAGTACAGCCGGAAATAATTTCGGCGAACGTTGTCGAAAAGATCGGCGACCGTCGGCGGCTGGGCACGGTCGGCATGATCCTCACCGTATACCAGTTCCTTGCGATAGGCGGCCTCCACACGCTGGTTGCGGAATTCCAAGCCGGGCAGCTTCATGCCGACGACGGCGAGGAACACCGTACCGAACAGCGACCAGAGCACCGCAGCCGTCACCAGCGGATAGGGAATGGCGCCGACGATCGGCAGTTCCGTGATGTTGGCCGACAGGCGGATCAACACCGGCGTGAAGGCAATCAGCGTCATGACGCTGTCGATCAGGCTGACGCCCAGACCTTCGACCGTGGTCGAAAAGCGCATCGTGTCTTCCTGCACACGCTGCGAGGCACCCTCGATATGGCGCAGCTTGCCCCAGTGGACCATGTAGTATTCGTTCATCGCCGTGCGCCACCGGAAGATATAATGGCTGACGAAGAAGCGGGTCATGACCGCGACGGCAACGGCAACAAGCGCGATGCCAAGAAAGACGGCGATCTGGCCATAGAACTCGTCCGCCGTCACCACCTTCGATTTGGAAACCGCCGCCTGGATCAAGTCCCAGAACGGTCCGTACCAGTTGTTGATCGCTACGCTCACCTGCACCTGAAAATAGGTGACGAAGAGAATGAGAGCCGACCCAAGGATCGACCAACTCTGCCAGCGATGCGGCGAATAGACATACCAAAACGCCGTGAACAGTCCGACGACCAGCGCAAAGTAGATGTAGAACCAGATAAAGGCGGGCGACCAGAAGGCGGAAATGCCAACAATTGGAGGCGCGTCCGACGGCAATGGCGGCATGCCGAAGACCGCGCCGAGTTGCTCACCTCCGCCATACCAGAAGGCAATGGCAATCAGTGACCAGACGACGAATGAAATGAAGAAAAGCTTCGGCTTCGGAAAGAAGGATACGAACAAGGGGTCTACTCACGTTTCGGTAAGGCGATATGTCACCGCTCGAAGCGCCGAAACTAGGGCAAAGCGCCGTCGTCAACAATCGGATAATATAAACGTTACTGTTATTTCATCCGGGCAAACCGCGGCGAACAAGACCTTTTTCCGCCGCAGCCCATGGCATCCGTCAGCGCCTTAGCGCTGCCGAAATCCGCTTCAACTCGACGAGGATGACGCCGCCGCAGAGGAAGAGCACGGCTGCCGCGATCAAGGTTGGCGCGGAAAAGCTGCCGGTGCGGTCCGCCAGCCAACCGGCGACCAGGGGACCGATAATCTGACCGATTCCGAAGGCGGCGGTCATCAGTGCCAGCGCCTTGCGCGGACTTTCCGGCGCAAGTTGTCGGCCGATCTGCAGGCCGTAAGCCGTGATCATCATGAAGGTAGCCCCGAGCATCAGGCCGCCGGCGAGCGGCGCATAGGGCAAGGGCAGGCCGACCGTCAGCACCAGCCCGACCGCCTCGACCAGAAGCCCGATTGCGTAGACACCGGCAAGGCCGAAGCGCGGCACGGCAAAGCGCCAGAGATAGACGGACAATGCGGCGGCAAGGCCCGTCAGCAGCCAGGCGAGAAACTCGACACTGTGGCCGCCGCTCGGGTCACGCGCCATGGTGACGAGGAAGGTAGCGGTGATGACGTAGCCGAAACCGAAAAGCGCATAGGTCAGCGTCACCACGGTGAACGGCCGCGTCCAGCGAAGCGGCTTCTCGCGCATCGTGCCCGCACCGGTCGACGGAACGCCTGGCAGAAGTGCGGCGACGACAATGGTCCCGATCAATCCAACCAGAGCCCCGGTGAACCAGTCGCCCACGGAGGTCGTCAGGCCGGCATGGCCCGCAAGCGGGTTTGCCCAGACGCAGAGCGACGAAAATGCGATGCCGAGGCCGACGCCGCCGAAATGGACGGCCGGCACATGCTCCGATCGTGCAAGCAGGCCATGGCCAAGCACGATGCCGGAGATGAAGATCATCGCAAAGGCGCTGGCAAGGCCGGCCAGGAACCGGATGAGCGCCAGCGCGGCGACAGAGGACGAGAGCCCCATGGCCGCAAGCAGCACCGTCGTGGCGACGAGCGCGATAAGGCCGATACGCCGTTCATGTCCGTGCGCCCAGCCATAGGCTGCAAGGATCGCGCCTGCGAGATATCCGACGAAATTTGCCGAGGCGATGAGGCCGGCATCGCCGGGCGACAAGCCCAGATCGGCCATCATCGCCGGCAGGATTGGCGTGTAGGAAAACCGGCCAAACCCCATGGCGACGGCCATGGCAATGGCGCCGGCGATTGCCGTGGCGGAGATATTGGTCTGAAGCGGTCTGTCGAGCGTGGTCATGTCAGTTTATTGCACCGCAACACGACGCGCCACAAACGACAATAATTGAAGGACCTATTGAAGAAATCGAACGATCGCCGATTTCAATGGGTTAGAAGAGCGATGACGGCGGCGGCCGCAATCGCATCCCTGATCTAGCCGGGCAGCGTCACGACCAGCGGCCCGCCGCGCGTGACGACGACCGTGTGTTCATATTGCACCGTTGGCGCTCTTGGATCGCTGTAGAGCGTCCAGTCGTCGTTGCCGCCTTCGGCCCATTGCGCGCCCATCGACAGGAAGGGCTCGACGGTGAAGACCATGCCGTCCGTCATCCGGCGGCGTTCGCGCGGATCTGGCCAGGTGGCAATCTCGGTCGGCTCCTCATGCAGCGAGCGGCCGATGCCATGGCTGGCGAGGTTGGTGACGAGCGAATAGCGGTTCTTGCGGGCGAAGTCGCCGATGGCGTTGCCGATCGCCGCCAGCGGCTGGTCGGGACGCACCTGCTTGAGGCCCACCCACATCGCCCGCTTGCCATCGCGGCAGAGCCGGTCGATCGCGGCCGTGACCGGCGGCACCGGGAACGACGCACCGGTATCGGCGAAGATGCCGTCCTTCTCGGCCGAGACGTCGATATTGACGAGGTCGCCGGCCTTGATCACCCGGCTGCCGGGAATGCCGTGGGCGATTTCCTCGTTGACGCTGATGCAGGTGGCGCCGGGAAAATTATAGCAGAGCTCGGGCGCCGAGCGCGCGCCGGCGTCTTCCAGCACCTTGCGGCCGATCGCATCCAGTTCCGCCGTGGTGATGCCGGGCTCCAGCGCCTCGCCCATCGCCTGCAAGGCATTGGCGCAGATGCGGCCGATTTCCTTCAGCCGCAGCAGATCTTCTTCGTTGTTGAGGGTCATCCGTGTCTCGCTTTCGCGCTCACATGTAGCGTGTCGCCATACGTTATGCCAGCACGGAGCAGGAAGGCCGGCAGCAATCATCGCGCCGGCCTTCGAGCTATCAGACTGTGGCTGGCGCCGTTGCCTTCTCCTCGGCCAGCGCCTGGCGCACCAGCGGCGCCACCTTGGTGCCATAAAGTTCGATGCCGCGCATGATCTGGTCATGCGGCATCGGCCCGATCGCCATCTGCAGCAGGAAACGATCGTTGCGGAAGAGCTTCCAGTTCTCGACGATCTTTTCCGCCACCGTCTCCGGGTCGCCAAGGAAGAGGTTCCCGTTGGGGCTGCGCGCCTGGTCGAAATGCGCCCGGTTCGTCGGCCCCCAGCCGCGCTCGCGGCCGATGCGGTTCATCACCTCGGCCTGCGGTCCGTAGAACTGGTCGGCGGCGATATCGGTGGTGTCGGCGATGAAGCCATGCACGTTGATGCTGGTCTTCAGCCTGGCCGGATCCTGACCGGCGCGGCGTGCCGCCTCGCGGTAGAGGTCAAAGAGCGGTGCGAAACGACGCGGCTCGCCACCGATGATAGCAAGCGCCACCGGCAGGCCGAGCGCACCGGCGCGCGCCACCGATTGCGGCGTGCCGCCAACGGCGATCCAGA
Source organism: Ensifer sp. CCNWLY38 (assembly GCF_037120565.1). Taxonomy (NCBI): domain Bacteria; kingdom Pseudomonadati; phylum Pseudomonadota; class Alphaproteobacteria; order Hyphomicrobiales; family Rhizobiaceae; genus Ensifer; species Ensifer sp. CCNWLY38. Next base: position 35,814 of record NZ_JBBBBO010000004.1, on the reverse strand, counting down.
GCGGCAGCACCTCCTGCAGCGGCCGGGGATAGATGCCGCGATCGTGGATGGCCGGCCGCATTTCACCCGACCAGGTGACCTTCTCGCTATCGCGCACCGCCATCAGCAGATCGAGCTTCTCGGCAAAGAGCTGGTCGTAATCGTCGAGCGACTGACCGAAGAGCGGAAAGGACTCGATGAACGAGCCTCGGCCGGCCATGATTTCGGCGCGGCCATTGGAGATCAGGTCCAGCGTCGAGAACTGCTGGAAGACGCGCACCGGATCGTCGGAGCTTAAGACCGTCACGGCGCTGGTCAACCGGATGTTTTTCGTCGTTGCGGCGGCAGCGGCCAGAATGACCGAGGGTACCGAGGCCGCATAGTCAGGGCGGTGATGTTCGCCAAGACCGAAAACGTCGAGGCCTACCTGATCGGCAAGCTCGATCTCTTCGAGAAGGTTCTTGAGGCGCCGCTGCCCCTCTTTGCCCTTGTCTGCCGCATTCGGATCGACATCCGCAAATGTGTAAAGCCCAAGTTCCATGATGCCCGTCCTATTTCTGTTGTGACAACAGATAGTTGCCGCGCGCGTGGGCAGCAAATGCTCATCCGGGAAACGCTGTGTTTCCCGGATGAGCATGAATGGAGCCTGTGTCGGATGATTGGCAGGAACCGGATGATGCGGGCGAAAACCGCCCCGCCCGGGCTCTCAGCTCAGCGTGCGCTTGACGGCGTTGCGCCAGCCCCTGAGCTTGGCCTTTCGCGTCTTCTCGTCCATGGCCGGCTCGAAGCGATGGTCACGCGCCCAGGACTGGGCGAACTCCTCCTGCTTCGGCCAGACGCCAGCACGGCTGCCGGCAAGCCAGGCGACGCCGAGCGCGGTGGTCTCGAGAATGACGGGCCGATCGACGGGCGCGTCGAGCAGGTCGGAAAGCCGCTGCATCGTCCAGTCGGAGGCGACCATGCCGCCATCGACGCGCAGCACCGTTTCCTTGCCGTTGTTGCGCCAGTCCTTGTGCATCGCCTCGAGCAGGTCGCGCGTCTGGTAGCAGACCGCTTCGAGCGCGGCGCGGGCAAACTCGGCGGGGCCGGTGTTGCGGGTCATGCCGAAGATCGCGCCGCGCGCATCCGGGTCCCAGTGCGGCGCGCCGAGACCGGTGAAGGCCGGCACCAGGTAGACTTCCTGCGTCGGATCGGCGCTCTCGGCGAGCGTCCCGGTATCGGGTGCCGCCTTGATGACTTTGAGCCCGTCGCGCAGCCATTGCACGGCAGCACCGGCAACGAAGATCGAACCTTCCAGCGCATAGGTCGTTTCGCCGTCGAGCCTGTAGGCAATGGTGGTGAGCAGCCGGTTCTTCGAGCGCACCATGTCCTTGCCGGTATTGAGCAGTGCGAAGCAGCCGGTGCCATAGGTGGATTTCAGCATGCCCGGCTTGAAGCAGGCCTGGCCGATCGTCGCCGCCTGCTGGTCGCCGGCAACGCCAAGGATCGGGATGGCGGCGCCGAAGATTGCCGGGTCGGTGACGCCGAAATCGGCGGCGCAGTCCTTGACCTCCGGCAGCATGGCGCGCGGCACTTTCAGGATCTTCAGCAGTTCGTCGTCCCAGGCATTCTCCGAGATGTTGTAGAGGAGCGTGCGCGAGGCATTGGTGGCGTCGGTGACGAAAGACTTGCCGCCGGTGAGCCGCCAGATGAGAAAGGTGTCGATCGTGCCGAAGCAGAGCTCCCCCTTGGAAGCGCGCGCCTGGGCCCTGTCGACGTTGGTGAGCAGCCAGTTGAGCTTGGTGCCGGAGAAATAGGGATCGAGCAGCAGGCCGGTCTTCCTGGTGAAGGTCTTTTCCAGCCCCTGCTTCTTCAGCCTGTCGCAATAGGACGCGGTGCGGCGGTCCTGCCAGACGATGGCATTGTGGATCGGATTGCCGGTTTCGCGATCCCATACGACGACGGTCTCGCGCTGATTGGTGATGCCGATGCCGTCAAGGTCGCCGGCGATGATGCCCGCCTTGGCGATCGCTTCCTGGACCGTCGAAAGAACCGTCTGCCAGATTTCCTCGGGATCGTGCTCGACCCAGCCGGATTTGGGGAAGTGCTGCTTGAATTCCTTCTGGCTGGCGCCAGCGATCTGCTGCTGACCGTCGAAGACGATCGCCCGGCTTGAGGTCGTACCCTGATCGATCGCGAGAATATATCCGCCCATATGCCCCTCCCCGGCCACACGCATGTTTATTCACCCGTCCTCAAGGGCGGGATCTCATTTCGAAAACTTCAATACGATGGCAAAACGAATGTCAAACGAAAACAAAACGCAACCGGTCGGCTTCGCTGGCCCCCGCAGCAACTCTGCGGCCCGGAGCTCAAAAACACAATTGTCAGTGCGCCCGTTTTACGCGTAGGCTGGCGCCGTTGCGCTGCAACAAAGCAGTCCGTAGCGCCACGAAGGGAGAGAGCAGCAATGACGAAAACAGCGGTCATCACCGGTTCGACGAGTGGCATCGGGCTTGCGATCGCCAAGGCTTTCGCCAAGGGCGGTGCCAACATCGTGCTGAACGGCTTCGGCAGTCCTGATGAGATCAGACAAGCGACGGACGACGTCAGCGCGCTGACGAGCGGAACGGTGCTTTATCACGGCGCCGACATGACGAAGCCCGCCGAGATCGCTGATCTGATCGCGACCGCAACCGAGCACTTCGGCAGCGTCGATATCCTCGTCAACAATGCCGGCATCCAATATGTCGAGAAGGTCGAGGATTTCCCGATCGAGCAATGGGATCGTATTATCGCGATCAACCTTTCCTCCTCCTTCCACACGATCCGCGCCGCCATTCCCGGCATGAAGGCGAAAGGCTGGGGCCGCATCATCAACATCGCTTCCGCCCATGGCCTCGTCGCCTCGCCTTTCAAGGCGGCCTATGTGGCGGCCAAGCACGGCGTCCTCGGCCTGACGAAGACCGTCGCGCTAGAAGTTGCCGAAAACGGCATCACCGCGAATTCGATCTGCCCGGGCTACGTGCTGACGCCGCTCGTCGAAAAGCAGATCCCCGATCAGGCGCGCACCCGCGGCATCACCGAACAGCAGGTCATCAACGACGTGATGCTGAAGGGCCAGCCAACCAAGAAGTTCATCACCGTCGAACAGGTGGCAGCGCTTGCCGTCTATCTCGCCGGCGACGATGCCGCCCAGATCACTGGCACGCATGTGTCGATGGACGGCGGCTGGACGGCGCAATAGGCACACTCACGGACACAGCCAAATATTTCCACGGCCCTTTGCTTTTCTGCATAACCACCTAAGATCAAAGTGATTTCAGGTGATATGCAGCAGCTCAGGGAACGAATGGCATGCCCCAGCCGAACGGAAGCATCAGCTTCATCCTTAACGATCGCGAGGTCGCGCTTTCCGACGTCGCGCCGACCGCGACGCTGCTCGATTACCTGAGGTTGGAGCGTCGGCTGACCGGGACCAAGGAAGGCTGTGCGGAGGGCGACTGCGGCGCCTGCACCGTGCTCGTCGGAAGGCTTGCCGGCGACAGGCTCGTCTATGAAGCCGTCAACGCGTGCATCCGTTTCCTCGGCTCGCTGCAGGCAACCCATGTCGTCACGGTCGAGCATCTTGCCGGCCAGGACGGGACGCTGCATCCGGTGCAGCAGGCGATGGTCGATTTCCACGGCTCGCAATGCGGCTTCTGCACGCCCGGCTTCGTCATGTCGCTCTATGGCCTTTGGCTCGCAAACGACGATCCCAGCCGCGCCGATATCGAAAAGGCGCTGCAAGGCAACCTCTGTCGTTGCACCGGCTACGAGCCGATCGTGCGCGCCGCGGAAGCGGCGGCAAAGGCGCGCCCCTCCGAAATCTTCGACCCGATCGCGCGAAAACGTGCGGCGATCACCGCCCGGCTGAAGGCTCTGACACCGACCGAAACCATAACCATCCGCCAGGGCGACACCTGTCTGATCGTGCCTGGCGACGGCGACGGCCTGGCGACAGCGCTTGCCGACAATCCGGACGCGACGGTCGTTGCCGGTTCCACCGATGTCGGCCTCTGGGTGACGAAGCAGATGCGGCCGATCAACCCGGCCATCTTCATCAACGGCATTGCCGAATTGCAGCGGATCGAAGAAAGCGAGGCTGGCCTGACGATCGGCGCCGGCGTCAGCTACACCTCAGCCTTTGACGCCCTCAGCCGGACCTTCCCCGGCCTCGGTCCGCTGATCGAACGGATCGGCGGCGAGCAGGTGCGCAACATGGGCACGATCGGCGGCAACGTCGCCAACGGCTCGCCGATCGGCGACAGCCCGCCGCCCTTGATCGTGCTCGGCGCGACGGTGACGCTGCGCTCGACGGAGGGGCGCCGGACTCTGCCGCTCGAAACCTTCTTCATCGCCTACGGCAAGCAGGACCGTAAGCCAGGCGAATTCGTCGAAAGCATCTTCGTGCCGCGCCTGCCCGCCGACGAACTCTTTGCCGCCTACAAGATCTCCAAGCGCCGCGACGAGGACATTTCCGCCCTTCTCGGCGCCTTCCGCCTGTCGCTGGATGGTGGCCGGGTGGCAACCGCGTGCATCGCCTTCGGCGGCATGGCCGGCACGCCGAAGCGAGCCACGAATGTGGAAGCGGCGCTGATCGGCAAGCCCTGGACCGAGGAGACGGTTCGCGCAGCACAAGTCGCCTTCGAGACCGACTACCAGCCGCTCACCGACTGGCGGGCGACCAGCGACTACCGCATGCTGGCGGCGAAGAACCTCTTGATGCGTTTCTTCCTGGAAAGCGGTGGCGAGCCCGCGCAACTGGTGCGCTACGCCGCGGGAGACAGATGATCATGGACAAATCCACCTTCGAGGAACGCAAGGCGATATCGGGCGAGATGCACGCGGCACAGCGCCACGACAGCGCCCACAAACACGTGGCCGGCACCGCCGACTATATCGACGACATGCCGGAACCCGTGGGCACGTTGCACGGCGCGCTTGGTATGACCGACCGGGCGCATGCGGAGATCACCGCGATGGACCTCTCGTCCGTCGCCGCCGTGCCCGGGGTCGTCTGCGTGCTCACCGCCAAGGACATGCCGCATTCCAACGACATCAGCCCGAGCCACCTGCATGACGAGCCAGTGCTTGCCGATGGTCTCGTGCAGTTTCATGGGCAACCGGCCTTTGCCGTGATCGCCGAGACCCGCGACATCGCCCGCCGGGCCGCACGGCTGGCGAATATCACCTATCGCGACCTGCCGCATTTCACCGACATCCTCGACTCCGTCGCCCATGGCGGCGAGCTGGTGACCCAGCCTCTGAACCTGCAACGCGGCGACGCCGAGGCGGAGCTGGATAAAGCGCCACGCAGGCTCAAAGGGCAAATGCGCATCGGCGGCCAGGAGCACTTCTACCTCGAAGGCCATATCGCGCTCGCCATTCCCGGCGAGGACGACGAGGTCACCGTCTGGTCCTCGACCCAGCATCCGAGCGAGATCCAGCACATGGTCTCGCATGTGCTTGGCGTGCCCTCCAATGCGGTGACGGTGAACGTCCGCCGCATGGGCGGCGGCTTCGGCGGCAAGGAAACGCAGGGCAACCAGTTCGCCGCCCTTGCCGCGGTTGCGGCAAAGAAGCTCAATCGCGCCGTCAAATTCCGCCCCGACCGCGACGAGGACATGACCGCCACCGGCAAACGCCACGATTTCCTGGTCGACTACGACGTCGGCTATGACGACGACGGCCGCATCCACGCGGTCCACGCCAACTATGCGGCGCGCTGCGGCTATTCGTCAGATCTCTCCGGCCCGGTGACCGACCGGGCACTCTTCCATGCCGACAGCTCCTATTTCTACCCACATGTGAAGCTCACCTCGCAGCCGCTGAAGACCAACACGGTCTCGAACACCGCCTATCGCGGTTTCGGCGGGCCTCAAGGCATGCTCGGCGGCGAACGCATCATCGAGGAGATCGCCTATCAGCTCGGCAAGGATCCGCTAGAGATCCGCAAGCTGAACTTCTATGGCGAGAGCGGCTCGGGCCGGGACGTCACGCCCTACCACCAGAAGGTCGAAGACAACATCATTGCCCGCATCGTCGCCGAGCTTGAGGAGAGCGCCGACTATCAGGCGCGTCGCCAGGCGATCCTCGACTTCAACCGGACGAGCCGCATCATCCGCAAGGGCATCGCGCTGACGCCGGTGAAATTCGGCATCTCCTTCACCATGACTGCCTTCAACCAGGCGGGTGCTTTGGTGCATATCTATCAGGACGGCTCGATCCACCTGAACCATGGCGGCACCGAGATGGGCCAGGGCCTCTACATCAAGGTGGTGCAGGTGATTGCCGACAGTTTCCAGGTCGACCTCGACCGGGTGCGTATCACCGCGACAACCACCGGCAAGGTGCCGAACACCTCTGCGACCGCCGCCTCCTCGGGCTCGGACTTGAACGGCATGGCGGCTCATGACGCCGCACGCCAGATAAAGGAGCGGCTGGTCGCCTTCGCCTGCGAGCGCTGGCAGACGACGCCTGATCATGTCAGCTTCATGCCCAACCATGTGAAGATCGGCGAAGAGCTCATCCCCTTCCCCGAATTCATCAAGCAGGCCTATATGGGCCGCATCCAGCTGTCGGCCGCCGGCTATTACAAGACACCGAAGATCCACTGGGATCGTGCCAGTGGCCGCGGCACGCCCTTCTACTATTTCGCCTATGGCGCGTCGGTTTCGGAAGTGTCTGTCGATACGCTGACCGGCGAATACATGGTCGACCGTGTCGACGTGCTGCACGATGTCGGCCGCTCGCTGAACCCGGCGATCGACATCGGCCAGATCGAGGGCGGCTTCGTGCAGGGCATGGGCTGGCTGACGACGGAGGAACTGTGGTGGGACGACAAGGGCCGGCTTCGCACCCACGCCCCCTCCACCTACAAGATCCCGCTCGCTTCCGACCGGCCGAAGATCTTCAATGTGAAGCTCGCCGAATGGTCGAGCAATGCCGAGAAGACGATCGGCCGCTCCAAGGCGGTGGGAGAGCCGCCCTTCATGCTGCCGATCTCGGTTCTGGAGGCGCTTTCCATGGCGGTCGCCAGTGTCGCGGATTATCGCGAGTGTCCGCGGCTCGATGCCCCGGCAACACCGGAGCGCGTGCTGATGGCCGTCGAGCGTCTGCGAGATCGCTGACGGCCATCGGGATTTACCTCAGATCCGCGGCAGCTCATTGATGCTGAGCAGGCGACGGGCGTTGGCCATCGCCTCCTCGTCGTCGCTGTGGGGGCTATGAACATCCATGAAACCCATATCTCTCTTCATGTGGTCGGAGAGAGCGTTGACATCCAGCATCGGCTTGGCGGCAACGAGCCCCCCGAACAGGGCGGCCGTGAGCCGAATGACCGGCTCGAGTGAAAGAAATGGTTTTCTTTCAGTACGTTCGAAAGTGTCGCAAGTCATTTCAGCACCTGTTCGTCTTGGGAAGTTGACTTGGAGGATGCCGTGGAGGAGGATCGAAATCCAATCGAACATCCGTCTGCATGCATCAAGAGAACTTATCCATGAAGATGTCGAAGCAGTTTCCGCTGAATGCGCTGCGGGTCTTCGAAGCAGTCGCAAGGCTCGGCAGCTTCACCAAGGCCGGTGAAGAGCTTGGCATGACCCAGACAGCCGTCAGCTACCAGGTCAAATTGATCGAAGAGAATGTCGGCGAGCCGCTGTTCCTGCGCCGCCCTCGCCAGATCTCGCTGACGGATGTCGGCCACCGCATGGCGCCGCGTGTGACCGAAGCCTTCGAGATGCTGCAGGAAGCTGTCTCCAATGCCCGCGGCGATATCGACAGCGCGCTTTTGATCAGCTCGACCCCGACCTTCGCCTCGCAATGGCTCGCCCGCAACATCGGCAGTTTCCAGCTGGCCCACCCGAATATTGCCGTCCGGCTGACGACGAGCGACTCGCTTACCGATTTTAGCCGCGAGCCCGCCGATCTCGCCATACGCTCCGGTGGCGGCGTTTGGCCCGGCCTCGACACGCACCCGCTGATGCGCGTCGAATTCAGCCCGATGTTGAGCCCGGCGCTTGCCGAGACCATCGGCGGCGTGCACGAGCCGCGCGATCTGCTGAAGCTTCGCATCATCGATGCCGGCGATCCCTGGTGGCCGATGTGGTTCAAGGCCGCCGGGGTCGACGATCCCGATCTCGAGGGACGGCCGCACAGCCGGCTCGGTGCGCAGACCTTCGAGGCGCGCGCTGCCGTCGCCGGACAGGGTGTCGCCATTCTGACGCCGGAATTCTATCCCGATGATGTCGCGCTCGGCCGGCTCTACCAGCCGTTCGATCTGCGCTGCAGCGACGGCTGCGACTACTGGCTCGCCTATCCGCACGCGCGCCGCAACACGCCCAAGATCCGGATTTTTCGCGACTGGATCCTCGGCGAACTCTGCCCGCCGAGCTTCCTGCACGCAAATAGCGCTTGAGGAGAGCCCTGCCCCCTTTTCCCGTCGATCGTTTTTGCGCAAGGTGCAACGATTAAGACAAAGGGGATCTGAATGTACGAGTTCGCCATTGCCTGGGAATGGCTGGCCTTTGCCGTGCGCTGGCTGCATGCGATCACCGCCATCGCCTGGATCGGCTCATCCTTCTATTTCATTGCCCTCGACCTTGGCCTCACGAAGCGTGATCACCTGCCTGCCGGTGCCTATGGCGAGGAGTGGCAGGTGCATGGCGGCGGCTTCTACCACATCCAGAAATATCTGGTGGCGCCGGTCTCGATGCCCGAGCATCTCACCTGGTTCAAATGGGAATCCTATGTGACGTGGCTCTCGGGCTTCGCCATGCTCTGTATCGTCTATTACGGCGGCGCCGATCTCTTCCTCATAGACCGGCACGTGCTCGACATCTCGGCAACGACCGCGATCCTGATCTCGCTCGCCTCGCTCGGCATTGGCTGGCTATTCTACGATCTGCTCTGCAAATCGCCGATCGGCGGCAACACCTGGGGGCTGATGGCGCTGCTCTATGCGGCGCTCGTCGTCATGGCCTGGGGCTACACGCAGGTCTTCACCGGCCGCGCCGCCTTCCTGCATCTTGGCGCGTTTACCGCGACGATCATGTCGGCCAACGTCTTCTTCATCATCATCCCCAACCAGAAGATCGTCGTCGCCGACCTGATTGCCGGCCGCACGCCGGATCCGAAACTCGGCGCCCAGGCGAAGCAGCGCTCGCTGCACAACAACTACCTGACGCTGCCGGTCATTTTCTTCATGCTGTCGAACCACTATCCGCTGGCCTTCGCGACGGCTTTCAACTGGATCATCGCCGCACTCGTCTTCCTGATGGGCGTCACCATTCGTCACTGGTTCAACACCACCCATGCCCGCAAGGGCAGGCCGACCTGGACCTGGCTCGTCACCGCGCTCCTCTTCATCCTGATCATGTGGCTCTCGACCGTGCCGAAGGTGCTGACCGGCGGCGAGAAGGCCGAGGTGGCGCCTGTTTTCACGCGGTTCGCGCAGAACGCCCACTTCCCCGCCGTCAAGGATACGGTCTCGACGCGCTGTTCCATGTGCCACGCGGCAGAACCCGTTTATGAGGGCATCACCCAGGCGCCGAAGGGCGTGGTGCTCGAAAGCGATGCGGAGATTGCCGCCCATGCCCGCGAAATCTATATCCAGGCCGGGCGCAGCCATGCGATGCCGCCTGGTAACGTGACAGACATGACGACGGACGAGCGCCAGCTGCTGACAGCCTGGTTCGAAAGTGCCCTCGAGGAAGGCAAGACACAATGACGACCACCCTCATCCGCGGCCGACTCTTAAGCTTCCACCGCGCGCCCACGTCGATCGACGACAGCGCCGCGTATGGCTACGAGAGCGACGGCGCGCTTCTGGTCGAGGGTGGCCAGATCCTTGCAAGCGGCGCTTACGCCGCGGTGAAGACAAGCGCGCCTGAAGACGCCGCGGAAATCGATCATCGCCCGCACCTGATCGTGCCCGGCTTCATCGACACGCATCTGCATTTCCCGCAGATGCAGGTGATGGCCTCCTATGCCGCCAACCTGCTGGAGTGGCTGAACACCTACACCTTCCCGGAAGAGTGCCGTTTCGTCGAAACCGCCCATGCCGAACGCATCGCGACCCGCTTCTTCGACGAGATGGTCCGCCATGGCACGACAACGGCCACCGCCTATTGCTCGGTGCACAAGGCGTCCGCCGATGCCTTCTTCGCCGAGGCACTGCGCCGTGACATGCGCATGGTCGCCGGCAAGGTGATGATGGATCGCAATGCCCCGCAAGGGCTGCTCGATACGCCGCAGATGGGCTATGACGAAACCCGCGCCGTCATCCGCGAATGGCACGGCAAGGGCCGCAACCACGTAGCCATCACCCCCCGCTTCGCCATCACTTCGACGCCGGAGCAGATGGACGTCGCCAAGTCGCTCGTGCACGAATTCCCCGACCTGCACGTACAGACCCATCTGTCGGAAAATCGCGACGAGATCACCTTTACCTGCGAGCTCTATCCGGAAGCCAAGGACTACACCGACGTCTACGCCCGCTATGGCCTGCTCGGGCCCAAGAGCCTCTTCGGCCATTGCATCCATCTCTCCGAGCGCGAGGCGGATGCGATGAGCGAAACCAGCTCGGTCGCCGTCTTCTGCCCTACCTCCAACCTCTTCCTCGGCTCCGGCCTCTTTCCGCTGCGGGCGCTTACCCGCCGCGACAAGCCGGTGCGCACCTCGGTCGCCTCCGACATCGGCGGCGGCACAAGCTATTCGATGCTGAAGACGCTCGACGAGGCCTACAAGATCCTGCAGTTGCAGGGCGAGCGGCTGAACCCTTTCGACAGTTTCTTCATGATGACGCGCGGCAATGCCGAGGCGCTCTCGCTCGTCGACAGGATCGGCACGCTCGAAGCCGGAACCGATGCCGACTTCGTCGTGCTCGACATGGCGGCAACGCCAGCGATGGCGCTGCGAGCCGAAGTGGTCAATTCGCTCGCCGACGAGCTTTTCCTGCTGCAGACCATGGGCGACGACCGCGCGATCGTCGAAACCTATGTCGCCGGCAAGCCGGCGAAATCGGCGCTCGCCGCCGCGTGACCGCGCAAATCCAGAGAGGTCAAGAAAATTGACCTCTCTGCGTTCTGGCTATTAACAAGCCTCCGGCAAACATGATAATGGCTCGTTCAATATCCGTTGGACGAAGGCCGTTTTCATGACGCAAATCCTCGAAATCAGCGATCTCAAGGCGCTCGCCAAGCGCCGCGTGCCGAAGCTCTTCTTCGACTACGCCGACAGCGGCGCCTGGACCGAGGGCACCTATCGCGCCAACGAGGAGGATTTCGCCAAGGTGAAGCTGCGTCAGCGGGTGCTGGTCGACATGACCGACCGCTCGCTGGAAACGACGATGATCGGCCAGAAGGTGTCGATGCCGGTGGCGCTGGCGCCTACCGGCCTCACCGGCATGCAGCACGCCGACGGCGAGATGCTGGCAGCCCAGGCCGCCGAAGCCTTTGGTGTCCCCTTCACACTCTCGACCATGAGCATCTGCTCGATCGAGGACGTGGCCTCGGTCACCACCAAGCCCTTCTGGTTCCAGCTCTACGTCATGCGCGAGCGCGAATTCGTGCTGAACCTCATCGACCGCGCCAAAGCCGCCAAATGCTCGGCGCTGGTGCTGACGCTCGACCTGCAGATCCTTGGCCAACGTCACAAGGACCTGCGCAACGGCCTCTCCGCACCGCCGAAGATGACGCCGAAGCATCTCTGGCAGATGGCGACGCGCCCCGGCTGGTGCATGAAGATGCTCGGCACCAAGCGCCGCACCTTCCGCAACATCGTCGGCCACGCCAAGAGCGTCACCGATCTCTCGTCGCTCGGCGCCTGGACGGCGGAACAGTTCGACCCGCAGCTTTCCTGGAAGGATGTCGAATGGATCAAGGAGCGCTGGGGCGGGCCGCTGATCCTCAAGGGCATTCTCGATCCCGAAGACGCCAAGATGGCGGCAGCGACCGGCGCCGACGCGATCATCGTCTCCAACCATGGCGGCCGCCAGCTCGACGGCGCCCATTCCTCGATCAGCATGCTGCCGCGCATCGTCGATGCGGTCGGCCACCAGATCGAGGTACATCTCGACGGCGGCATCCGCTCCGGCCAGGACGTGCTGAAGGCCGTGGCCATGGGCGCCAAGGGCACCTATATCGGCCGCCCCTTCCTCTATGGCCTCGGCGCCATGGGCAAGGACGGGGTCACCAAGGCGCTGGAAATCATCCGCAAGGAGATGGACATCACCATGGCGCTCTGCGGCAAGCGCAACATCAACGACGTCGATCGCAGCATTCTGGCGGAGTGAGGGTTGGCAATTGGGGGGTCTTCAAGGCGCAGCCAGTCCGCTGGCGACCTCACGCTCGGGACCCTTTTCGACGGTAGCTCCACTATCTCGGTCATGCTCGGGCTTGACCCGAGCATCCACGTGCTTCCGGCCCGGCGCAGGAATGGATCCTCGGGTCAAGCCCGAGGATGACAGGTGGAGATGTCGAGCGCGAAATCAGACCGCCCACTCTGCAGACCGCCTGTGGAGCCTCGTTACCAATCACGCAGAAAATCCGCGCTCAGCTCCCCCGATAGGTCGAGTACCCATAGGGCGAAAGCAGCAGCGGCACGTGATAGTGGCTCGCCGGATCGGCGATGCCGAAGCGCAAGGGGATGCGGTCGAGAAAGGCCGGTTCCGGCAGTGTCGCGCCTGATCGGCGCAGATAGTCGCCGGCGTGGAAGACCAGCTCGTAATTGCCGGCCATGAAGCCGACGCCTTCGACCATCGGCCCGTCGACACGGCCGTCGCTGTTGGTGTGAACGGTGCGGATCAGCTGCCGTTCCTCGCCTTCGAGCCAGTAGAGATCGATGCGCAGCCCCTCGGCCGGCTTGCCGAGCGCGGTGTCGAGAACGTGTGTCGTCAGTCGGCCGGTGCTGCTCATCCTATCCTCTCATTCATCAGTTGGCACAGGATGCGCGCGGAAGACCGCACACGATTTCCTCATGCCGCTAGACTGGGCTCGAAATGACGAAAGGCTCGTCGTAGAAAAACTCTTCGAGATTGTTGCCCGGCCCTTCGCGATCGACGATCAGGAAATCGCTGACGGCGCCGATCGACATCAGCGGGTGATGCCAAACGTTGCGGCCGTAATTGACCCCTTGCCTGCCACCCGCCTGGAATACCCGCGGCGTGCCCGGACGCCCGTCCTCGTCTTCGGCGACGACGACGAGCCAGGGGCGATCGTCGAGCGGCGAAAAGCTCTGGCTGCCGAGCGGGTGGCGTTCCATCATCGTCACCGCATAGGGGAAAGCGCGCGGCTGGCCGCGAAAGATGTTGATGATGACATTGGCGCCGTCGCCGACCACATCGGCGCGCGCCAGCCCGTGGAAGCGTTCCGTGTTGCCGCCGTTGATGTAGCGCATCGTCGCCGGATCGGCTTCGATGATGGTTCCGAAGGGTGCAAAGGCGTCGCGCGTGAGCGGTTCGATCGTAAGCAGGCGCGACATCAGGCGTGGACCTCGCAGGTTTCCACGGCATTCGACAATGTCAGCTCCAGTTCGACGGTCCTCCGAAAGAGCGAGGACGCGGATCGAACGGTTTTGTCAGGCATTTTCGTCTCCAGGAAGCATCGACTGCAGCCGCAGGCGGGCGATTTTCTCCACCTGCGCGCAAGCGGTTTCAAATTCCTCTTCGGGCGAATTGTCAATGCGGGTTTCGAAGGAGGCGAGAATCTGGCCCTTGCTGAGCCCCTTCACGGCGATGATGAAGGGGAAGCCGAATTTCTTCGTGTAGGCATCATTCAGCGCGGTGAAGCGCTGATGTTCCTCTGATGTCAGCCGGTCGAGGCCGGCAGACGACTGCTCGGCGGTCGAGTCTGCCGTGAGCTTGCCCGCGATCGCCAGCTTGCCGGCAAGATCGGGATGGGCGCGCAGCACCTGCATCTTTTCGCGCGGCAACGCCGCACGAAAAGCCTGGCAGAGCGCAGAATGCACGTTGCCCGCCATCAGACCCGCCGCCGCGGCGCGATCGTAAGCGCGTTCGGCCACCCAGGGCGAATGCTCGAACACGCCGCCGAAACGGGCAACGAAGGCGTCGCGGTCGGTCATCAGAGAGCCCCTTCCGGCTTGTGGTGCTGGTACCAGTGGTTGGCGATGTCGATGCGACGCGGCACCCAGACCTTGTCGTGCGACATCACGTAATCGATGAAGCGGGCAAGGGCTGCGGCGCGGCCCGGGCGGCCGACAAGCCGGCAATGCAGGCCGATATTCATCATCTTGGCATCGCCCTGGCGGCCTTCCTCATAGAGCACGTCGAAGGTGTCCTTGAGATAGGTGAAGAACTGGTCGCCGGAGTTGAAGCCCTGGTTGGTGGCAAAGCGCATGTCGTTGGCATCGAGCGTATAGGGGATGATCAGATGCGGCTTGTCGGCCGGCAGCCCCGGTACCCAATAGGGCAGCTCGTCGGCGTAGCTGTCGCAGGAATAGAGGAAGCCGCCCTCCGCCAGCACCAGCTTCAGCGTATTGGCCGAAGGCTTGCCCTGGTAGATGCCGAGCGGGCGCTCGCCGGTCAGCTCCGTATGCAGACGCACGACTTCGCGGATATGCTCGCGCTCGACCTCCTCGGGGAAATCCTTGTATTCCAGCCAGCGCAGCCCGTGGCTGGCGATCTCCCAGCCGGCTTCCTTCATGGCCGCAACCGCTTCCGGATTGCGTGCCATGGCGAGCGTCACGCCGTAGACGGTCAGCGGCACGTTGCGGCTGGTGAACATGCGCCACAGCCGCCAGAAACCGGAGCGCGCGCCATATTCGTAGATCGATTCCATGTTGAGATTGCGCTGCCCCTGCCAGGGCTGCGCGCCGACGATTTCGGACAGCAGACATTCGGACGCCGCGTCGCCATCGAGAATGCAGCTTTCGCCGCCCTCCTCGTAGTTCAGCACGAACTGCACGGCAATGCGCGCATCGCCCGGCCAGTTTGCCTTCGGCGGATTGCGGCCATAGCCGACGAGGTCGCGCGGATACTTAGTCTCAGACATCAAATCACCCTTCGATTTTTCCAGAACGGTATCACCGCCGACCGGATTGTCGATACCGAAATCTGCCCGCGAAGGGTCGCTGGGCGGCAAGCTCGGAATGAGACGAAGGCTGAATTCTGCGCGCTCGCTAGCGATGCGCCATCAATGCCGCGACGATGAGCGGCAAGGGCCGGATCGATCCCGTACCAAGAGAGGGCTCGGCGGCAACGCGTTTGGCGCGCTCGGCGCGCGCATTCGTGGAGATCTTGCCGAGCGGGTGCTGCGAATGCACACGCAGGGGCGCGCCGGTCTCCTGCTCGACGAAGAGGGCAAGGCTGCCGATGGCAAGCGGCGTCGCCAGACATGGCTCGAACAGCTCGCGAAGCGGCGCCTCGACCTGGCGTATCGCGTCCGATGCGAGCGGGCCAGTCAACATCATGTGGAAGCGGTACTCGTCCATCACATGAGGATCGCCCCAGCGGTGCAGGTTGGAAAACTGCGGTGCGGTCAGCCGATCCGGATCGGAGCGCTCGATCTCGTCTTCGCTGAGCGGCGCACGAAAAGCATCGAACTCCTGAACGATATTGGCCGCCAGCAGATGCATCGCGGTGCTCGGGACTTGCGGCATCAGGCCAAAGCACCGGCCGATGCGGGCGACCTCCAGGCGATCGATTTCGAACGGAGTCTGCGCGCCGGCAAAATGCATCAGCGCCTTCAGGAGCTGTGACTCCATCATGTCCGGATGCAGTCGAAACGGCGACATCATCACCGCATGGAAACCGAAGCGGCGCGGTACGGCCGTATGGTAGGCGATGTCGGCAGAGCTCAGGCCCGCAACCGAAGGCAGTTCCGCCGGTTCGCCGGAATAGACGTTGCGCCCAAGCCAGCTTGCGGCGACCGCGGAAAGCGGGTCGGCCATCGGCGGCGTAAAACAAATGGCGTAGCGCATGTCTGGCTCCGGTTATCCGTTCGAGCGGGATGAGGAAAAATGCCTGCGGTTTTCCGTCCCGCTCCAGTGAGATCGGTCACGCCTATGAGTATCGATCCGACCCGGGATCATCGTGACCTATTGGCCGCGTCTTAGGTGATTTGCGTGACAGATTGACGAAGTGGATCGTGCAAAACCACGCGATCCCGCCGGTTTGCGCACCAGATTTTCGGAACCATCCGGCCCAACGGCCGTTCCCTCAAGGTAACAATCAAGGATGGAGAAGAAGCGTGAGCTATCACAACGCAAACCTGCAGGATGCCCGGATCAAGGAAACCCACGACCTGATCGCGAGCGACAAGGTTGAAGGCACGAAGGTCTATGGCTCCGACAACAAGCACATCGGCTCGATCGAGCGCGTGATCATCGAAAAACGCAGCGGTCGTGTTGCCTACGCCGTGCTCGGTTTCGGCGGCTTCCTCGGCCTCGGCGAAGACCACTATCCGCTGCCCTGGGCGAAGTTGACGTATGACGAAAGCCTCGGCGGCTATCGCACCGACGTGACGCGCGATCAGGTCGAGCGCGCGCCGAAGTATCGCGGTCACGAGGAATACGACTGGAACGCGGAAAACGGCCGTCGCGTCTACGACTACTACGGCGTGCCGCCCTACTGGATGTAAGGTCGGACTGTCGCATGTCCGAATATTTGAGGCTCCGCCAGAGGCGGGGCCTTTTCTGTGCCCAATCCTAGAGCGCCGTGCGTTCAAGTGAACGCACAAAGGACGCTCTAGCACTTTGATTCTAGAGCATCTTTCCGCTTCCAGTGATTCCACTTGAGAGCGGGATGCTCTAGAGATGCTTCTCGCGAAGCGCCGCGATGTGATTTCGGCACAGGAAGGATTCCGGCAGATCGAGCGCCGGGAGACCGACTATTTCGTCGACAACGAAGCGCGCCAACCGGTGCGCAATCCCGAAGCTCACCTTGAAGCCGCCGGTCAGCACGGAAATGTTCGAATGGTCAGGGTGCCGCCCGACCATGGGTTCGCGCCCCGCCGACTTTGGCCTGAGCCCGGCCCAGCGCTCAACCACCTCCGCATCCGCCAGACGCGGCGCCAGCAGTGTGGCGTGTAGAAGGAGATCGTCGAGCTGTTCGTCCGTGGACAATGGATCGGCAAAGCTGTTCTCGCTGGTGCTGCCGATCGCCACATGGCCATCGTCATGAGCGATGATGTAGACGCCATCGGTGAAAATAACCGGCAGGCCTGGATCGACATCCGCCTTCAAGAGCGCGGCCTGACCCTTGACCGCCGTGCCGCTCGTCGATTTCAGCGGCCCCGACACGGCATCGATCAGCGGGAAACTGCCGATGCCGGCAGCGATGATGCAATGGTCGAAGCTGAGCCGGCTGCCATCGTCACGCTCGGCCCTGCCGTGCGCCGGAAGGATGGCGCGCACGCCCGAGCCTTCATCCATCTGAACATTCTGCAACTGCAACAAGGCGGCGCGCAGGGCCGAAAGCGTGCGGCGCGGCGACACCCGCGCGGCGAGCGTATCGAAAACGACGCCATGCGCCGTTGCCTCCGTGCCTGGCCAGCCCTCTGGGCCGTCCTCCTGGACATGCCAGAAGAATTGCCGGTCGCCCGCGCGCCATTGCTGTCGTGCGTCCTGTTCATGCCGGAGCGCAATGTCGCGTAAGTGCGGCTTGGCGAGCGGCATCAGCCTCCCGGTGCGGCGATAGCCGGTCGACACCCCCGCCTCGGCTTCGAGCTGCGCGATCTCCTCTTCGAGCGACACCAGCGCTTCGAACTGGAATTGTTTCTTGGCATTCCAGCGGTCGGGCATATGCGGCATGAGCGCGCCCAGCAGGCCGCCGCTCGCGCCGGCACCGATGGCCTGTTGCTCGACGAGCCGCACCGTCATGCCCTTGCGCGCGGCGGAAAGGGCGGCCCACAGCCCCATGATACCGCCGCCGACGACCAAAAGCTCGCTCATCGATTGACCTTCTCCGGCCGGCGGATTATCGCCTTTGCCATGACAGGACCAGCAGACCCGATCGACCCGCCAGCGCACCAAAACCTTGATTGGCACGAGGGCGATATGCCCTATTCCCGGGAGTTTGGCGATCACTTTTATTGCCGCACCGATGGGCGGCTGGAATGCGGCCACGTCTTCCTTTCGGGCAACGGCCTGCCGGATCGCTGGGTCGGTGCGGGCACCTTCCGCATCGGCGAACTGGGCTTCGGCACCGGGCTCAATTTCTGCGAGACATGGCGCCAGTGGAAGGCAACCGCTGGAGCCGGCGACCGTCTGCACTTCGTCTCGTTCGAGCGGTTTCCCATGGCCGCCGACGAGATTTCCCGCGCGCTCAGCCACTGGCCGGAAATCGATGCGGAACGGCTGGCCCTGGTCTCCCGCTGGCCGGCAGACCCCGACGGTGACGTCCGCATCGACTTTGGCGACGGCGTCAGCCTCACCGTCGTCTGCGGTGCGGCGCTCGAAGGTGTCGCCCGCGCCGAACATCCGTTCGACGCCTGGTATCTCGATGGCTTCGCCCCCTCGCGCAATCCTGACATGTGGTCGGAAGAGCTGATGCGGCTCGTTTTCGAGAAAACCGCGCCCAGCGGCAGCTTCGCGACCTATGCGGCCGCCGGTTTCGTCCGCCGCAATCTCCAGGCCGCCGGCTTCGTCGTCGAAAAACGCAAGGGTTTCGCCGGCAAGCGCGAGATGCTGCGGGGCGACCGCCCCTACTGCATGTCTCCTTAAATCGACCTCGATTTAAGGACCAAGACATGCAGAAAATCAAAGTGCTACAGCGACCTTTGCGCGTCTGATAAGACGCGCGGCGCTGCAGGCGGCCCCGCCCCGATTTCGACGTGTCTTGAACGGTTGCGCCATCGCACTGCGAAAATGCGTCAGCGGAAACGATTTACTCCACAAGAGAACTGAACTGTCGCAAATGGCGGGCCATCGCGCCTGCGAATCTGCGACACAACCCCATCGGCAACACGGTGGGTCCTTCATGAACGACGATCAGTTTCCCGATGCAGCAACCGGCGATGCGGCCTCGACCCCGCTGGAGCGGCGACGCAGGCCAGGTGGCCGCGGTGGCGAGCGCACTCGCAAGTCCGCAGGCGGAAAATACCTCAATCTTGTCAATACGCTGGCAAAGTCCACGGTGCTTTCGGAAGATGCGCTCGAAGCGATCCATGACGCGTCGCTGACCATCCTCGAAGAGATCGGCATGGACATCATCCTGCCGGAAGCACGCGACCGGATGAAGGCCGCCGGCGCCGATGTGACGCCCGGCACCGACCGGGTGCGCTTCGACCGCGGGCTGATCATGGACATGATCGCCTCCGTGCCTCCGGCCTTCACCATGCATGCCCGCAACCCGGCGCGCAACGTTGCGATCGGCGGCAACAATCTCGTCTTCGCCCAGATCGCCAGCGCGCCTTTCGTCGCCGATCGTGACGGCGGCCGCCGCACCGGCAACCAGGAAGATTACCGCAAGCTGGTGAAGCTCGCCCAGTCCTACGACATAGTGCACACGACCGGCGGCTATCCGGTGGAGCCGGTCGACATTCATGCCTCGGTCCGCCACCTCGACTGCCTTTCGGACATGGTGAAGCTCACCGACAAGGTCTTCCACGTCTATTCGCTTGGGAAGCAGCGCAATACCGACGGCATCGAGATCGCCCGCATCGGCCGCGGCATTTCGATGGAGCAGATGGAACGCGAGCCTTCGCTGTTCACCATCATCAACACATCGTCGCCGCTTCGCCTGGACGGGCCGATGCTGCAGGGCATCATCGAGATGTCCTCGCGCAATCAGGTGGTGGTGGTTACGCCCTTTACGCTTGCCGGCGCGATGGCACCGGTGACGATTGCCGGCGCGCTGGTCCAGCAGAACGCCGAGGCACTTTGCGGCATCGCCTTCACCCAGATGGTCAGGCGCGGCGCACCCGTCATGTATGGCGGTTTCACCTCGAACGTCGACATGAAGACCGGCGCACCCGCCTTCGGCACGCCGGAATACATGAAGGCGGTGGTCGCCGGCGGCCAGCTCGCCCGCCGCTACAACATCCCCTACCGCACCTCGAACACCAATGCCGCCAACACGCTGGACGCGCAAGCCGCCTACGAGTCCGCCATGTCGCTCTGGGCGCTGACCCAGGGCGGCGGCAACTTCGTCATGCATGCCGCCGGCTGGACCGAGGGCGGGCTCACGGCCTCCTTCGAGAAGTTCATTCTCGACGTCGACATGCTGCAGATGGTGGCGGAATATCTGGCGCCGCTCGATGTCAGCGAGGATGCGCTGGGCCTCGATGCCGTGCGCGACGTCGGCCCCGGCGGCCACTACTTCGGCACGCTGCATACGCTGCAGCGCTACGAGACCGCCTTCTATTCGCCCATCCTTTCCGACTGGCGCAACTTCGAGACCTGGACAGAAGCCGGACGGCCGACCACGTACGATCATGCCAACCGTATCTTCAAGCAGAAGCTCAACGAATATGAGCGCCCGCCGCTCGATCCCGCGATCGAAGAGGAACTTGATGCCTTTGTTGCCAGACGCAAGGCAGAGGGCGGCGTCCCGACGGACTTCTGACGGAGCGCCGCGATGGCTGATTGCACGAGCAGCCGCTAGTATGGAGGCGAGCCCTACAAGCCGGGCTCAGGGAAAGACGGCAGCCCGCGCCGTGGCGATCAGTTGATCCGTCGTTGAGGCGACACAATTGCGGTCAATCTCAGCGACTGTCCGCTCCCTGACATGCGCGGACAGGTGTTTTCTGAAATCGCCGAGGGTCCTTGGGGCGGCGCAGATCACGAGGCTGTCGAAAGCGTGGTTGGCGGCGTAACTTTCGAGCCTTTCAGCAACGTCGGCGACGAAGCGCTGCTGCTCCTCGCGAACGGGATCGCTCTTGTATTCCATGGCGGAGCGGCCGTGCCCGTCGGACGAGTGCGCTCTGCCCGGCTTATCCGCCATGATGTCCTGAACGCGTTTCGGTTCGGTGTGAAAAGTTTCCTCGTCCGGCCGCTGGCGTTCCTCCTTCAACAGGTTCACGCCCTTGACGATGCGCGCGGTGTTGCCATCCGCGACCAGTATCCATGTCCGGTTCTGCACGATTGTCTCCCAGTGAAAGGTGTTGATCGTGGCGGGCCGAAGAGGCCCTTGAAGGAAACGCGCGAGGCTCGGTTCGGTTCCATCAAAACGCCGCTCAGCACCAATTGTTTCGGCCTGTAACGGCGATCACATCCGTGCGACATAGGCCTCGAAGCTGCGCTCCGCTGTCACCTCGTAACGCTCACGCTCGACGTGAACGGAGCTGATCCTGTCGACGCGAAAATCGCGGAAATCCGACCTCAGCTCGCACCAGCCCGTCAGCAGCCAGAAGTGGCCGAAGACGCTGAGACCGAGCGGCCAGATGATCCGCTCGGAGTGCTCGTTCTTGAGGCTGTCATAGCTGAGGCGAAGCTTGCGCCGCTCCGCGATCGCCTGGCGCAGATCGCCGAGCAGTGCCGGCGGTTCCGGCTGGAGCGCCGAGCGGAAGGCGCGAAGTGGTGCCGCCATCAGCCTCTGCCGGTGTTCGGGAGGCAAGCCGTGGGCGATCTTCTCCATCGCCTCGCGCGCCGATCGAGCAAGCCGCCCGTCGCCCAGCATCTGCACCGCTCTGGCACCGAAGGCGAGCGCTTCGAGCTGCTCGAAGGTGAAGGCGAGCGGCGGCGCGTCGAAGGCCCCGCGCAGCAGATAGCCGACGCCACGCTCGCCATCGATCGGCGCACCAGAAGCGATCAGATGCTCCATGTCGCGGTAGATCGTCCGCTGCGCGACCTCCATCTTCTCGGCGATCTCCCGCGCCGTCATCGCCCGGCCGGTCGCGCGCAGGAGCTGGATAATGCGAAACAGCCGGTCGGCGGGTCTCATCCGAGGTCTCCCTTCGCCATTCTGCCCACGTTTGAAAGGGCTATAGCGACCGCCCGGCACGCACAAGCATGCGAGTGTCGACTATGGCCATAAGGCTGTCAGTTGCCCTATGCTAAATCAAGCTCCAACAGACATGGAGCATGAACATGACCAGCGACCACATCCTTGAGCTTGCCGTTTGCATCGTTCTCGACAAACCCGCGGCGACAGCCACGCGCCGCCGGGCGATGCAGGCCGTTTCCCGCTATCCCGGGTTCGTCTCCTGGCGCGCCGTCGATTCCTGCGAGACCTCGGGCATGTTTGCGGACCTGGTCGAATGGGAGACGCTGGAGGCCGCCCAATCGGCCGGTGAGCGCGTTCGGGTCGATCCGGAGTTTGCGCCTTACGCGGCGACGATCAGCGCGGTAATGCTGGTGCAGCATTTTACCGACGGCCAGAAGATCTGAGCGGCCAGAAAAACGAGCGAAGGACTGCCGAGCGATGGCCGAGCCACTGAAGAACCTGCTGCACCCCGGCGTCGTCACCGATATCGCCGATCGGATCGCCCGTGGCGCCAGCGTCTTCGATCGGGAAAAATTCCTGCGGCTCGCGGGCGATGGCCTCGAAACGCTGGAACTGATGCAGCGTTCGCTCAAGATCCGTGACGCGTTGGTCGAAACGCTGCCGCAGCCGTTCCCTGAAGCGGTCGCCATTCTTGCGGCCTGCCTGCCCCGAGACGATGCGCCCGGTCTCAGCGGCTGGGCATTGCTCCCCCTCAGCCAGTACGTCGCCTTGCGCGGCCTTGGGGAATTCGACCTGTCGCTGTCGCTGCTGCGTGCACTGACGCCGCATTTCACCGCCGAGTTCGGCATTCGCGTCTTCATCGACCGCGATCAGGACCGCGCTCTTGCGGCGATCCGCTCCTGGACCCAAGACGCCAACCATCACGTCCGCCGGCTGGCGAGCGAAGGCACGCGCCCGCGCCTGCCCTGGGCAATGCGGCTGCCGAAACTCATCCGCGATCCGAAGCCAATCCTGCCGATCCTGACGGCCCTTCTCGACGACCCCGAGGACTATGTGCGCCGATCGGTCGCCAACAGCCTCAACGACATCGCCAAGGACCATCCGGATCTGGTGGTGGCTTTCGTCGTGGGGCATATCGTCGACGCATCACCGGAGCGCCGCCAGTTGCTGCGCCATGCCTCGCGCACGCTCTTGAAGCAGGGCCACCCGGACGCGCTTGGCAATTTCGGCTTCGCTCCCCCGGCTGGCATCAATGCCAGGTTCTCGCTCGACCGCTCCGAGATCGTGCTCGGCGAAAGCCTCGGCCTGCGCCTGGCCGTCAGTCATGACGCCGAGACGAGCCAGAAGGTGATGATCGATTACGCCGTGCATCACCGCAAGGCGAACGGCGCGTCATCGCCGAAGGTGTTCAAATGGACCTCGGCGACGCTTGCGCCCGGCGGCTCGATCGAGATCGAAAAACGCCATGCGATCCGACCGATCACCACCCGGCGTTACTATCCGGGCGCGCACCGCATCGTCATCCTCGTTAACGGCCAGGAAGCGGCTGAAGCCGGCTTTGATCTCGCGCTGGAGTAGATCTCATTTCGCACCTGCGAAAAGATGCGCCTTGACTTTTTCGCCCAAAACGACGACATGGTGCCCAGCGTCACCTTCAGGCCGCCGCGTGAGCGCGCCCTCGGCAACACAGAAAGCCGTGAAGAAGGAAAAGCGCACCCATACGCCGTAAGCGGCGACAGCACAGGCGCTTGACGACTTTTTTCTTAACCCACAAGTTCCCAATTCACGCGGGGTTCTTGACGCCAAACGACACCGGAACAGCAAGGATGCGGTTCCGGCGAATGCGTTTGGCGCCCCCAAAAGGTATATGCATTTGTCCACCTTTAAAGATCTCGGCCTCTCCGAGCACATTCTGGAGACCCTGTCCGCCAACGGCTTCGAAAAACCGACGCCGATCCAGGCGCAGGCAATTCCGCAGGTGCTGAAAGGCAACGATCTCATCGGTCTCGCCCAGACCGGCACCGGCAAGACGGCCGCCTTCGGCCTGCCGATGATCGAAAAGCTCGTTGCCGAAGGCAAGCGCCCCGATCCGCGCAACATCCGCGCCCTCGTACTGGCCCCGACCCGCGAACTGGTCAACCAGATCGCTGCCAACCTCAAGCTCTTCGTCAAGAAGTCTCCGCTGAAGATCGGCGTTGTCGTCGGCGGTGTCTCGATCAACAAGCAGACCGAGCAGCTCGCCCGCGGCGTCGACATCCTGGTCGCAACGCCGGGCCGCCTGCTCGATCTCGTCAACCGCAAGGCCGTGACACTGACGCAAGGGCGCTACCTCGTCCTTGACGAAGCCGACCAGATGCTCGACCTCGGCTTCATCCACGACCTGCGTAAGATCTCCAAGCTCGTGCCGAAGAACCGCCAGACGCTGCTGTTCTCGGCCACCATGCCAAAGCAGATCGCCGAGCTTGCCGGCGAGTACCTGACCAACCCGATCAAGGTCGAAGTCACACCTCCGGGCAAGGCCGCCGACAAGGTCGAACAGTATGTTCACTTTGTTCCCGGCAAGGACCTGAAGACGACCATCCTCAAGAAGACGCTGACCGACAATCCGGACGGCCTGTCGCTGATCTTCAGCCGCACCAAGCATGGTGCCGAGAAGCTGATGAAGCACCTCGACCACGTGGGCTTCAAGGCCGCCTCGATCCACGGCAACAAGAGCCAGGGCCAGCGCGAGCGGGCACTGAAAGCCTTCCGTGATGGCGAGATCCGCGTGCTGGTCGCGACCGACGTCGCCGCCCGCGGCATCGACATCCCCGGCGTCACCCACGTCTACAACTACGACCTGCCGGAAGTGCCTGATGCCTATGTTCACCGCATCGGCCGCACCGCGCGCGCCGGCCGCGACGGCATCGCGATTGCCTTCTGCGCTCCGGACGAAATCCGCCTGCTGCGCGACATCGAGAAGCTGATGGGCATCAACATTGCTGTTGCCAGCGGCGAAGCCCCGGCCGACCAGGCCCGCCCCTCCAAGAGCCGCAGCGGCCGCGGCAATAACGGCGCCGGCCACCGCAAGGGCAATGGCGGCGGTCAGCACCAGAACGGCGGCCGTCCTCCGCGCCGCGAGCGCCCGGCTGGCGAGCCGGTTGCAGCCACCAGCGGCTTTACCGGCGACGACCTGTTGCGCGACGAGCGTCGTCCGCAGCGCCAGGAACGCCGCGATCATGGCCATCCGCAGACCGACGGCCGTGGCGAGGGCAACCGCAACCACGAAGGCAAGAAGCACCACGGACGCCCCGGCCAGAAGCAGGGCGACCGTCGCGACCGCAACCATGGCGGCCGCAACGAGAACCGCGGTGGCGGCGAGCGTCGCGAAGGCGGCCAGGGCCAGCGTCGTGGCAACGGCGGCAACCGCGGCCACCAGGGCTGATTTCTAAAAATCGCTGAAATGAACGGCGGGCCTAAGCGACCCGCCGTTTTTTTATGCCCGCTGCTTGCGGTTGGTAAGATAAACGCCCGCGACGGCGATCACCGTTCCGATGACCATCGGCAGCGTCAGCGCTTCGCCGAAGAAGAGCCACGCCTGCACTGCGGCAAGCGGCGGAACCAGATAGATCAGCGACGCCGCGCGGGACACCTGGCCGCGGCGGATGAGATAGAGCAGCAGCGCGATCGCGCCCATCGAGAGCCCTAGGACCGACCAGGCGAGTGCGAGCACGACCTGGAGGTTCCAGGTGACGTGCAGATCCTCCAGCATCAGGGCAAGCGGGATCGTCACGATCAGTGCGCCGAGATACTGAAGCGCTGCGATGCTGCGAATGTCGCCGCTCTGCAAGTGACGTTTCTGGTAGAGTGTGCCGTAGGTAACGGCAGCCATCCCAACCACGTTGACGATGACAGGCAGCAGATGGATTGGCGTCGCGCCGGTATCGATCGCCAGTACCTTCGGCAGCACGGCAAGCGCAATGCCGAAGAAACCGAGCACCAGCCCCAGCTTCTGTTGGGTCGTCAGCTTTTCGTCGATCACGACGGCCGCGGCGACTGCCGTCATCAGCGGCTGCAGGCCGGCAATGATGCCGGAGATACCGGCCGGAACACCTTCGCCGATTGCCCACCAGACCGCCCCGAGATAGAGCCCGTGCAGGAACATGCCCGAGACGACGGCATGGCTGGCCATCGCCCAAGATTTCGGCCATCGGGCGCCAGTGACGACGCAGAACAGGATGAAGAGCACGATCGCCAGCGTATAGCGCAGCACCAGAAAGGTCAGCGGATCCGCGTAGGCAGCCGCATATTTCGCGACGACCCAGCCGGTCGACCAGAGCAGAACGAAGATGGCGGGAGCCAGGCGGGTGAGCATGATGGGCCTATCGGATGACGGCGGCAGATCGGCGGCATGCAGCCCACGGAAGGCGACATCAAGCCGCTGAATACTCTGATCTACCGGATGATTTCGGGCCAAATCGTTGCGATTTAGGCATTGAGGCAAGTAGACGCGGCCGCATTGATGGTCAAAACAATTTTTCTGATGGGAAGGATCAGCCGATCGGAACCATCAGCCGGAGCGAGGAAAGCGACAGCGAGACGAAGCCGGGCTCGTACTCCTCCCGATAGTGCAGCACGGTGGTATCGGCAGCGTGTCCCTCAGCCGCCATCCAGTCGAACATTCTCTGATAGTGGGCAAAGGCGTCGCCGCTTTCCGGATGATGCAAGGCGGTGACAAAACGCATGGCCGGCAGGTCGACATGCCCGGGATGAACCGTTGTCTCGGCCTTGTCGGAGATGTAGCCGACAAGATAGCGGAAGCCGTCCGGGCGGTCGTTCCAGGAAAGGCCGACCAGCGCCGCATGATCCCCCGGGTGAAGATGTTGGTGGTGCCCCTGCATCTCGGCGATCAGCCGGCGCACGGCTCCATCGGCCGCCTCGCCAAAAGTGCCTTCCCAAAACGAGCCGGCTATGCGCTGGGCCGGTCTTTCAACGATTTCGAACGCCATGACCACCTCATCAAACGAAGGTCCTGCAACTTTTGCCGGCCACACGAAGGCCAGTCGCAGGAGTAAAACGGAATTTGCCTCAAAGCAGTTCCACAAAGACGCGGGCCGCGTGGCTGAACTGCCTCTCGCGATGGGTCAAGAGTTCGAAGTTACGCTCCGCCAGTTCAAACGGCAGCTCGACCAGCCGGCCGCTGTCGACGAAGGGCTGGGCGGCAAGCCGGGAAACGGCCGTGACGAAGGGACCGCTTTCGACGGCCGTCAGCACCGCTTCGTTCGAAGGCAGATCGAGCTCGATCTTCAACCCGTCGAGCTCCGCTCCATGATCACCCATCGATTGCAGGAACATTGCCCGCGTGCCGGAGCCCTCTTCACGCAGCACCCAGCGCGCGGCAAGCAGCATCTCCAGATTGACCGGGGAGCCGACAAGCGGATGCGCGGGTGAAACGTAGACCGCGATGCGGTCGACCGCGACACGGCGGTGGTCGAGCCTGGCGCCATCGACCCGCCCTTCGACGAAGCCGAGCTGCACCGTCCCCTCCTCGACCGCCTCGGCGACGACGGCGGTGTTGCGCACGGTGAGTTTCACATCGACCTGCGGATAGTCGTGGGTAAAGCGCGCGAGACGCGCCGGCAGCCAGTAGCTCGCAACCGTCTGGCTGGCGGCAATCGACAGTTCGCCGCGGCGAAGCTGGGAAAGATCGTTGAGGCAGGCGGCCGCGGCCGTCGCCCGAGCGAGAACCGCACGCGCCTCCGGCAGGAAAGCCTTGCCGGCGTCCGTCAGCGTCAAGCCGCGGCCGACACGATCGAACAACCTGATGTCGTGCTGGGTTTCGAGCGCGGCGATTGCGGCACTCGCCGCCGATTGGGTGACGTTCATCGCCTCGGCGGCTTTGGTCATGTGCAGGCGCTCGGCGACCGCGACGAAGATTCTAAGCTGATCGAGTGTCATGGCAAATCAATCGCAAAAATCGATCAAAATGACAAGAATAATCCGTTAGACTGATTCATGGATAGGCGTAGGTTGCACGCCATGTCCAGATTGCATCCCACATTCCGCTCCGCCCTTTCGTCCTCTGTTTCTCGCCTGACGTGTATTCTTCCGGGACTTTTCCTCTGCTGCCTCGTCGCGCTTGCGGCCATTGGCCTTGAATGGATCGAGTGGCGCTGGACAGGTCGGGCATGGCTGGAGGCCCTCGTTCTTGCCATTCTGCTTGGCGCCATCGTCCGCACGATCTGGACGCCCAGCGCCCGCTTCCTCTCCGGCATCCATTTCTCTGCCAAGGTTCTGCTGGAGACCGCAATCGTCCTGATCGGCGCCATGCTGAGCTTCGACGCGATCGCCGCGAGCGGGCCGACCCTGCTTGTCACCATCGTCGCCATGGTTGTCATGTCGATCGCCACCGGTTACCTGATCGCCCGCCTGCTCGGCCTGCCAAAGCGGCTCGCGACCTTGATCGCCTGCGGCAACGCCATCTGCGGCAATTCCGCCATCGCCGCCGTCGCTCCGGCGATCGGCGCCCGCGGCGAAGAGGTCGCCGCCGCCATCTCCTTTACCGCCATTCTCGGCATAGCCGTCGTCCTGTCTCTGCCCTTCGTCGGCGGCTGGCTCGGCATGACGCCGCAGGGCTACGGCGTCTTTGCCGGCATGACCGTCTATGCGGTGCCGCAGGTTCTCGCCGCTGCCAGCCCTTTCAGTTCGCTCTCGGTTCAGGTCGGCACGCTCGTCAAGCTCGTGCGCGTGCTGATGCTCGGCCCCGTCGTCTTCTGTTTCTCGCTGATCGGCGGCCGCGATGCTAAACCCGCGCCGGGCGAAGGCCGCGCAGTGGGATCGCGCCTCGCCGCCGTCGCCCACTTCGTCCCCTGGTTCATCCTCGGTTTCCTGGTCGTCGCCATTGCCCGCAACAGCGGCGTAGTCCCCGACCCGGTCGCGACAGGCGCCGTAAAGGTCTCCACCTGGCTGACCGTCATCGCCATGGCCGCTCTCGGCCTCGAAGTCGACGTCCGCACGCTCGCCAATGCCGGCCCGCGCGCCAGTGCCGCTGCCCTGCTCTCGCTTCTCGTGCTCTGCATCCTGTCAGCGCTCGCGATCGCTTGCCTGGGCCTCGGCTAGCACCGAAAACCCGCGCCCAAATTTAGAGCATATGCATATTTTGCAGCCGCTCGGCCGCCACACCTTTCGGCGGCCGGATCCCGCTGCACTGTTGTTGGGCAGTTTTCCCCGCGAACAAGCGCCCGAACCGGCGCCAACTTTCTTTTCAGGCGACTGAGCACGCTTCTTGCATTGCAACCAACGTTGTACTCAAATGGTCAAAAATAAGGGGACCACGCCTTTGGCATTTGACGAAATGATGAATGCGGACAGCAGTCCGCGCCAGCCATATTCGACCTATCATGATTGGTATGCCAGCCAGGACAAGAATCGGCTCATAGCGAAATCCCGGGAAGCCGAGAACATATTCCGCAAAACCGGCATCACCTTCGCGGTCTACGGACACGCAGACTCATCCGAAAAGCTCATCCCCTTCGACCTTATCCCCCGCATCATCTCCGGCCGCGAATGGCGCAAGCTCGCGCAAGGGATCGAACAGCGGGTCATCGCGCTCAACGCCTTCCTCGACGACATCTACCACAAGCAGGAAATCATTCGCGCCGGCCGCATCCCGCGCGAGCTGATCGAGAAAAACGTAGCCTTCCTGCCGCAGATGATCGGCTTTAGGCCGCCGGGCGGCGTCTATACCCACATCGTCGGCACTGACATCGTGCGCACCGGCGAAGACCAGTTCTATGTTCTGGAGGACAACGCGCGCACACCGTCCGGCGTCAGCTACATGCTGGAAAACCGGGAAACCATGATGCAGATGTTCCCGGAACTCTTCCATCAGAACCGTGTGCGCCCGGTCGAGAACTACCCCTATCTCCTGCGCCAGAGCCTGGCCTCACTCGCCCCTCCCGGCTGTACCGGCAAGCCGCGTGTCGCGGTGCTGACGCCCGGCATCTACAACTCCGCCTTCTACGAACACGCCTTCCTTGCCGACATGATGGGCGTCGAGCTCGTCGAAGGCTCGGATCTGCGCGTCATCGACGGCAAGGTGAAGATGCGCACGACCCGTGGCTACGAAGCGATCGACGTACTCTACCGCCGCGTCGACGACGACTTCCTCGATCCGCTCACCTTCCGGCCGGATTCAGCCCTTGGCATTCCCGGCATCATGGATGTCTACCGCGCCGGCAACATCACCATCGCCAATGCGCCCGGCACCGGGATTTCAGACGACAAGGCGATCTATTCCTACATGCCCGAGATCGTCGAGTTCTATACCGGCCGCAAGCCGCTGCTGGAGAACGTGCCCACCTGGCGCTGTTCCGAGCCGCAGAGCCTCAAATACGTGCTCGAACATCTGGAAGAGCTGGTGGTCAAGGAAGTCCACGGCTCCGGCGGCTACGGCATGCTTGTCGGCCCGACGGCGAGCAGGAGGGAACGGGCCGTCTTCGCGGAAAAGCTCAAGAGCCGCCCCAACAACTACATCGCCCAGCCGACGCTCTCCCTCTCCACCGTGCCGATCCTCGTCAACAAGGGCATTGCACCCCGGCACGTCGACCTTCGTCCCTATGTCCTCGTCTCCGACAAGGTTCAGATCATCCCCGGCGGTCTGACGCGCGTGGCGCTCAAGGCCGGTTCACTCGTCGTGAATTCCAGCCAGGGTGGCGGAACCAAGGACACCTGGGTGCTGGAGGACTGAGAGATGCTGGGAAGAACTGCAAACGGCCTCTACTGGATGTTCCGCTACATCGAGCGGGCGGAAAACGGCGCCCGGCTGATCGATGCCGGCCTGCGCATGTCGCTGACGCGAAGCGAAGCGAGCGAAGACGATTGGGACGGCGTGCTGCAAAGCGCCGGGGTCCGGGAAAACTATGACGAAGTGCACGACAAGCTGACGAGCATCGACGCGATCGACTTTCTTTTGCGCGACCGCGCCAACCCGTCGAGCGTCATGTCCTGCATCGAGGCGGGCCGCCACAACGCGCGCATGGTGCGCACGGCGCTGACCCGGGAGACCTGGGAAGCGACCAACGAATGCTACCTCGAAATGAAGACGATGCTCTCCAAGAAGGCGCGTCCGACCGACATGCCGGAGATCATCGACACGATCAAGCGGCGCGCCGGCCTCATCCGCGGCGCCTTCCACGGCACGATGCTTCGAAACGAGATCTTCAACTTCTCGCGCATCGGCACATTCATCGAGCGAGCCGACAACACCGCCCGCATCCTCGACGTGAAATACTACGTGCTCCTGCCGGCAGTCGCCGCTGTCGGCTCGTCGATGGACAATGTGCAGTGGGAATCGATTCTGCGCTCGGTCTCGGCCCACCGCGCCTATGGCTGGGTCTATGATGCCGAGCTTCGCCCGGCCAACATCGCCGACTTCCTGATTTCCAACGGCCGCATGCCGCGCTCGCTTGCCTATTGCTACGAGAAGATCGCCAGCAATCTCGGCTATCTCGAACGGGAATATGGCGAGCGCCACGCCGCCCACGACACCGCCGACCGCACGCTCGCGTCGCTGCGCAGCCAGTCGATCAAGGACATCATGGATGTGGGCCTGCATGAATATCTCGAAGACTTCATCAGCCACAACAACCGTCTGGGACAGGAAATCTCCGACGGTTACCGGTTCAACTGAGTTCGGGAGGATGGCATGCACCTGAAGATCAGCCACACGACCGAATACCACTATGACGAACCCGTGCAATACGCGCTGCAGCGCCTGCGGCTGACGCCACTGACCCAGGCCGGCCAGACCGTTCTCGGCTGGGATACCCTTGTCGATGGCGCGGCAATCGAAGTGAGCTACGACGACCACTTCGGCAACCGGGTTCATCTTGTCAGCGTCGACGGCGACCGCGACGCGATCCGCATCACTGCGTCAGGCGAGGTCCATACGGAGGATCGCGCCGGCGTCTTCGGGCCGCACCAGTCCTACGTACCGCTCTGGCTCTATGCCCGCGAAACGCCTTTGACCAAGGCCGGCAAGCTGATCCGCGAACTCGCAAAATCCGCCGAAGGCGACACCGACCTTGCCCGCATGCATGCGCTGATGGAGACGATCCACAAGGCTGTGGAATACAAGCCCGGCGAGACCCACGCGGAGACGACGGCCGAGGATGCGCTCGAAAGCGGCAGCGGCGTCTGCCAGGACCACGCCCACATCCTGATCGCAGCGTCGCGCTCGCTCGACCTGCCGGCGCGCTACATCTCGGGCTATCTGATGATGGAAGGCCAGCCGGATCAGACGGCGAGCCACGCCTGGGCCGAAGTGCATCTGAACGGGCTCGGCTGGGTCGGCTTCGACGCTGCCAACAAGATCTGCCCCGACGATCGCTACGTTCGCATAGCTTCCGGCCTCTGCTACCGCGACGCCGCGCCGATCTCCGGCCTGATCCATGGCGAGGCCAAGGAGACGCTCAAAGTTTCGGTGACCGTCGAGCAAAAGCAGCAAAGCCAGAGTCAGAGCCAAAGCCAGAGCTGACCCGGTTGCGTTATTGGCGCCGTTTCTACTGGATTCGAACGCCTTGCCGTGAAAGCTCCGCCTGGACCGCAGCGATATCGACGCGATCCGGCGACCTTCCCTGTCGGATGGACAGCGCGGCCGCGACGCCGGCTCCCTGCCCGACCACTGCGCAGCAAGCCATGTTGCGCGTCGCCGCATGCGCGATCCGGTCACCGCCGATGGCCCGCCCGGCGACGAGCAGGTTCTCAATCGACTGCGGCAAGAGGGCCCGATAGGGAATGTGCATGTAGCGCCCCGTCGTCGGCAGGATGAGAACGCCGTAGCCATCGATGAACTCGGGATAGATGCCGATGCTGTCTTCGAAGCGAGCCTCGTTGCGCACATCCCCCTCGGTCAGATTGTAGACGGCGTCGATCTTGCGGGTATCACGAATGCCGATCGTCATGCCGAAGTTCCTGAGCCGCGCCGCCGCGCAACCGGGCGTGTAGCGCCTGAGCGCCTCTATCGCCAGCATCGCCTGCCGTCGCCCTTCGATCTCAAAGCGCGTCAGGCTGTCGGGATCGGTCCCGTCGCACCCGGCGAGGTGGACGAGATTCATGTAGGTCATCTCGCCGGTGTCGTGGACCGCGCCCCAGGTTCCGCCGATCGTGTTGAGGTGCGCCGGAATGACGCCATCGCGAATGGCCTGCGCGAACGGCTTGGCCAGGAAAGGCGAAAACATGTCGTCCTCCTTGCCGGAGGTCTCGACCTGCCACTCGCCGGTCGACCAGTTGCGGTAGGTCTGCGGGTCGGCGCGCACGCCCTCCAGGAAGGCGCGCTTGTCGATGCCGGCAAGATGAAACATCACCGATGCCGCCTGCATGGCCTCCACCGGTGTCTTGATGACCGACGCTCCGGCCCAGTTCGCGACGTCGGCGTCCCCCGTCGCATCGATGACGCGCTCGGCGAGGATCGCCTCGCGTCCAGCCTTCGACTCGGTGACGATACCGACGATGCGGTTTCCGTCCATCAGCGGCGCCACGAACTGGCGGTGCAGCATCGGGTGGATGCCGGCGTCCTCGACCAGCCGGTCGGCCACGAGCTTGAACCCCTCCGAGTCGATCTCGTAGGAGAGCGACTGCGTTTCAGGGACTGCAGCGCCCATCTCCTTGGCAAGCTCCTCGAACTCCCGGCCGATGCCGCCCGCTTCAATGGTCTGCTCATGTCGATACCAGGCAAAGCCTTCGACGCCGACCACCGTGATGTTGCCGCCGAAGCAGCCAAAACGCTCGACCAGCGCCACGGTCACGCCCGCTCTGGCCGCCGCAAGGGCCGCAGCCAGCCCGCCAGGACCCGACCCGACGACGAGGACATCAGTGCGATGCACGATCGGAGTGGATCTGGCAGGTTCGGTGATGAAAGCGGGCTTGGCGGGCATTCAACGCTCCTGGACCGATAGACGACGCTTCGGGCCAGGCGGCACGAAGGCTTTCCGTTCTATCGCGACCGCTCGCGTGGATGCGCCCTGGAAACGGACCGCGAATGTCCCCGATGCGGCGCGCCACCCGGACGCGCCGTGCCGATCAATGGCTGTCGCGGTTCATCGGGATTTCCGCGCCACGCGGGCCGACGAGGAAGTCGAGATCCGCCCCCGTATCGGCCTGCATGACCGTCTTGACATAGAGACCGCCATAGCCGCCGGCTAGCGGCTTTACCGGCGACACCCAGGCCGCGCGGCGGCGAGCCAGTTCCTCGTCCGAAATGTCGAGGTGAATGGTGCGGGCCGGCACGTCGACGGCAATCATGTCGCCGTTCTCGACCAGCGCCAGCGGGCCACCATCGGCCGCTTCCGGCGCCGTGTGCAGGATGACCGTGCCATAGGCCGTGCCGGACATACGCGCGTCCGAAATGCGGATCATGTCGGTGATGCCCTTCTTCAGCACCTTCGGCGGCAGGCCCATATTGCCGACCTCGGCCATGCCCGGATAACCCTTCGGGCCGCAATATTTCAGCACCATCACGCAGGTCTCATCGATATCGAGATCGTCGCGGTTGATACGGGCGTGATAGTCCTCGATGCTTTCGAAGACGACGGCACGCCCCTTGTGCTGCATCAGATGCGGCGAAGCGGCAGACGGCTTCAGCACGCAGCCCTTGGGTGCCAGGTTGCCGCGCAGCACTGCGATGCCGCCCGATTTCGTCAGCGCCTTTTCGCGCGGCACGATGACGTCGTCATTGTAGTTGACGACATCCTTGACGTCGTTCCAGATCGTGTCGCCGGTGACGGTCACGGCATCCTTGTGAAGGAGTCCCATTTCGCCCACGGCCTTGATGACGACCGGCAGACCGCCGGCGTAGTAGAACTCTTCCATCAGGTACTTGCCCGATGGCTGCAGGTTGACGATCGTCGGGACGTCGCGGCCGAGGCGATCCCAGTCGTCGAGGCTGAGATCAACGCCGATGCGACCGGCAAGCGCCAGCAGGTGCAGGACCGCATTGGTCGAGCCGCCGACGGCACCGTTGACGCGGATGGCGTTCTCGAAGGCTTCTTTCGTCAGAATGTCGGAGGGCTTCAGATCCTCTTTCACCATGTCGACGATACGGCGGCCGGAGAGCTGAGAGATCACCCGCCGGCGCGCGTCGACGGCAGGAATGGCCGCGTTGCCGGGCAGCGTCATGCCAAGCGCTTCGGCCATGGACGCCATGGTGGAAGCGGTCCCCATGGTCATGCAGCTGCCAGCCGAACGGGCCATGCCCTGCTCCGCATCCATGAATTCCGCCAACGACATCTCGCCGGACTTCACCATCTCGGAGAACTGCCAGATCGCCGTGCCGGAGCCAACGTCTTTGCCACGCCACTTGCCGTTCAGCATCGGGCCGCCGGAAACCAGAATGACCGGGATATCGACGCTTGCAGCGCCCATCAGCAGGCTCGGCGTGGTCTTGTCGCAGCCGCCGAGCAGCACGACGCCATCGACCGGATTGCCGCGGATCGCCTCTTCGACGTCCATCGCCGCAAGATTGCGAAACATCATCGCGGTCGGGCGAAGCGTGCTTTCGCCGACGGAGAAGACCGGAAACTCCACCGGGAAACCGCCGGCCTCATAGACGCCACGTTTCACCCGTTCAGCGAGATCACGCAGATGCGCGTTGCAGGGCGTCAGCTCCGACCAGGTGTTACAGATGCCGATGATCGGCCGTCCATCGAACGTATCGGCCGGCAGGCCCTGGTTCTTCATCCAGGAGCGATGCATGATGGCATTCTTGCCGGTGCCGCCGAACCAATCCTGCGAACGCAGCTTGCGCGGCCATTCAGCTTTCTTCTTCATCTTATCCTTCCTTAGGCGGCCCGCGCAGTCACGCGGGCCTGTGACGGCGCCCGTTAAGCGAGCGTGTAGGCCGTCTTGACGGTGGTGTAGAACTCGGCGGCGTAACGACCCTGCTCGCGCGAGCCATGGGAGGAGCCCTTGCGGCCGCCGAAGGGCACGTGGAAGTCGAC